>JAQURY010000030.1 GCA_028715395.1 Minisyncoccota bacterium | reverse complement strand
AAAAGATTTTGAAAAGAGAAAATATCCAAGCGCGAATTTACTCTCTCCCCGGTGGAATAGTTGCTCCGTTTCGTTTCGCAAATTCCACGGGGTAAACTCTCTCTCTCTCTCTCGTAAAGTTGCGTTTTGCGGCATAATTTCCATAGGATATCAATAGTTAAAGGTTTATGAATAACTTTGAATTGCAAAAAATGAAACTGAATAAAATTAAAAATTTAATATTTGTTTTGATTATATCACTTATTTCTATAAGCGTCTTTTTTGCATTGCCTGTTTCCGCTTCAACTACCGATGGCACGATTGATTCATCGAATAAATACGCCTGGGGCGAGAATATCGGCTGGATAAATTTTGGCGCAACTAACGGCAATGTCCATATTACCGATTCCGGGCTTTCAGGCTCGGCTTTGTCTGAGACTGTCGGCTGGATAAATTTAAGCAATATTATGAACGATGGCGAAGGAAATTTGTCCGGATACGCATGGAGTGAAAATACAGGCTGGATAAAATTTAATCCGTCCAATGGCGGTGTGATTATCAATTCGTCCGGCGAATTTACCGGCTCTGCTCTAAGCGAAAACATTGGTTGGATTATTTTCGGAGGGGACTATAAGGTCAAAACCGATTGGCGTCCGCAAAGTGCGAGGGTTTGCGTTTCTTGGACATATTCCGATTGGAGTAACTGTTCCAATAATCAGCAAACCAGAACTATCATTTCATCATTGCCTTCCGGCTGTGTTGGCGGCAGTCCGGTTTTAAGCCAGAGTTGCTCTTCTGGCGGCGGCCTGCCTCCGGCCGCCTATAATCCTCCGGTTCCACCTCCTCAAACTTCAATCAACCCTGAAGCCAGCTTCAAAATTTTCATCAATGATAACGCTAGTCAAACCAACAGCTCGTCAGTTACTCTGACTTTCACTGTTGGCTTGGATATCGCCAGAATGGCGATATCCAATACTCCTGATTTTAGCGGCGCGATACAGGAAACTTACCAATCATCAAAAAATTGGGTTCTTTCTTTCGGCGATGGAACAAAAACTGTTTATGCTAAATTTTGCACGCAATGGGGACAATGTTCGGAGATCGTTTCTGACAGCATTGTTTTGTCAAAAGAAGCGACGATCATAGAGAAAATCATAGAAGCGCCGGAAAAAATAATTGAAGAAATCAAAAAATTGCCGGAAACTATAAAACCATTAGTGCCTGAAATTTTGAAACCCAAGCCGCCGGAGACTAAGCCGCTGGGAGTTCCCATTGAAGAATTAGCGCCTGTAGCGGCAAAAGAGGCGCCGCTGGTCTTTCAAGGCAAGTGGTTGCTTTTTCCTCAAGAACCGATCATGGAATTTGTTTTGGCGCCTCTGCCCAAAGCAATTAGGGCTTTAGCGGAAAAATTTCCTACGCTTGAAAAAACTTTTAAGGAAGTAGGCATTGAGAAAATTACCGATGTCGCAAAACTTATATCCGCTCGATTGACTTTGCCCGGGTTAGCGGAAAGAGCCGGCCAGCCGACTGCTAAAATTGAACCAAATAAATTCGCTTTGCCTCGTGGCGTTCCATTTGTTAATTTGTCATTGTTATCCAAACAGCAATTGCCGTCGGAAATTGTTTTTGCTAAAACCGGCGGTGAATTGATAGATTTTAATATTGCTTTATCTATTACTGAAAAAGGCGAGCCCCAGCAGAAAATCAGCACAATTTCCGGCAAACCTCTGCAATTGGCGGTAAAACTCGACAAGCCGGTGAAGAGCGTTAAAGGTTTTGTAGTGTTTAAATCAAAAGAAAGCCAGCCGACATCTCTGGAAATTCCATTTAATTCTTTATTGGCGTCTATAATTTTTGCCAATCCGGTTTTTGCCAAAGACCAGGAAAAACCCGTCAGAGTCGAAGAAAAATTGGTTTTTCTGGAATTTGAATATACGGATCCTGACAGCGATGGAATTTATACCGCTGAAATCCAAGCGCCTATAGCCGAAGGTGAATATGAGATTATCACGGTAATGGATTTTGAGGACTCTGAATTGGGCAAAAAAGAGATCCGGCTGATTACCGTTGTTGACCCTGAAGGGTATGTTTATACTCAGCTTGCGGAAGGAAAATTAAGAATTGCCGGCGCCGTCATTTCTCTTTATTGGTTGAATCCGGCAACCAAGCAATACGAATTGTGGGCGGCTAAAGAATACCAGCAGGAAAATCCGCAAGTTACCGATGATACCGGCAAGTATTCCTTTTTAGTGCCGCCTGGCGCATATTATTTAAGAGCCGAACATCCTGATTATCCCGGCTATCAATCCGAAAATTTTACAGTAAAAGAGGGTTCCGGCATTCATATGAATATTGAGTTAAAAACCAAATATTGGCAATTGAAGATTCTTGATTGGAAAATAATCTTGCTTGTCGTTGTCATCTTTTTATTGGCATATAATTTTTATAAAGACAAGATGAGAGATAAGCTGATAGGTAGATCATAAATTTTTTAATCAAATATTTATAAAATTAAAAATATGGCAAAACAAAAAACAATTTTTATAATAATTATTCTGCTTTTGCTGGCAGGCAATATTTTTTTCGGCATGAAATATTTTTCCGAGGAAAAAAATCTTCGCCAGGCGGAAACTCTTCTGGAAACAAAAAAAACCAATGAAAAGGTTTTGGAGTTTACAAAGCTATTTATCGGGAAAGTGCTGAAAGCCGAGGCAGAAGTTGATTTTGAAACGAGGCTAAAGCTGGAAAACGCGGTTAGAAATTTAGAAGATGAGGAAATTTTGGGCCAATGGCAAAAATTCATTGAAAGCAAAACTGAAGCTCAAGCTCAAGAAGAAGTTAAAAATTTGCTGGAAATGCTGGTAAATAAAATTTACTCTATTAAATAATTTTTAAAACTTGTTATTTTTTTTCAAAACAGTTCTAAATATCTGCCGATAGGCAGGCTTGGGATTATTTTTTGGGACTGTCGCCGAACGCCATTTTTAGCAATTTTTTGAAAATCAGTGGTTTGTTTTAAATTTATAATTTTAAATTTCAAATGACAAAATTTAATTTTAATGATAAAAAAATAGCGGGTTCCAAGGGATCAATTTCTGTGATTGTGGCGCTTTCGGTAATGGCGATAATATTATCTATCGGTTTGAGCGCATCGTATACGGCATCAACCGAACTGTCGCTTTCCGGCGATTCGAGCGAGTCAGCCAAAGCGTATTATGCCGCGGAAGCGGGGCTGGAAGAAGCGATGTATGACAGGCTTCGAGGCGGCCCTGGTAATTCCGGCATAATTCCGACCGGTACAAGGTGCGATTCCGGATGGGATTCTTTTGGTTTAGCCCGATATTGTTTGGTAGTTACTTCTATTCCCGATCCGCCCGCCACTATCGATGATATTATGGCAATTAAATCAGTGGGAGAATACGGCTCTGTCCGCCGGAGCGTGCAGATATCGTTTTAAAAAAAGAATCACGGGTGAATGTATACTCATTTGTTAAACTAAAGAGGATAATACATCCGTAGCTTTAATTAGAAAATTGCCTATTAAACAATAAATCCATTATTCCGAAATAGAAAAATCCTATTTAGAAGAGCGAAGGAGTATAATATAGTTTATTAAGATAAATATGAATAAAACGGAAGCCTATGAGCGCATTGAAAAATTAAAAAAAGAAATAAATCATTATCGCTATTGTTATCATGTATTGGACAAAGTGGAAATTTCCGATGCGGCGCTGGATTCGCTAAAACACGAACTTTATGAATTGGAGCGGCAATTTCCGGAATTTATCACGCCGGATTCGCCGACTCAGAGAATTGGCGGCGCTCCTCTTGCGAAGTTTGTAAAAATAATCCATACGGTGCCGCAATGGTCTTTTAACGACGGTTTTACTCCGGATGAACTCAGGGATTTTGATAAAAGGGTGAGAAAATTTTTGAAGGAACAGAACGGCGGTAAAGATATTGAGCCGGATTATACGGCTGAGCCGAAGATCGACGGACTGCATGTAGTGCTTACTTATGAAAAAGGAGTTTTTGTTTCCGGCGCTACTCGCGGCGACGGAAA
>JAQURY010000018.1 GCA_028715395.1 Minisyncoccota bacterium | reverse complement strand
CCACCGAGGCTTTTCCTATTCAGCCGCAAAAAGAATGGGAGGAATTGAGAAAGCGCGTTGGCGATCAGGGCACGCGGCTTGCGAAAATCCTTCTGAACAATACGGGCTTGGATATAACAGGGACAGAGCTTGCTTACAAATACACGAGCCTCAAGGCCCGCGCAAAGAACAATCTGGTTTCTGCGATAATGCTGGTTAATCATGAAATCAACACGCGCCTCGGCAAAGATAGGTCGAAGTGCAGCTCCGAAGAATTCAAGGTCATTCTTGAAGCTAAGGCGCTGGATGATATACTTCAGACGTTGGTTCGCAGGGTTCACAAGGCAAAAACCGAATATGACAAATCAAAAACCAAAAGGTAAAACCCCATCCTTAATCGGTTCTTCAAATGGAAGACCCAAGCGTATTACGGTTGAGCGCAGAAGCGAATGCTGTAGATGCCATAAGGATATATGCCCCGGGCAGGATTGCTTCGGGATACCAAAGGCCAGTTCAGGGTTTAGTTCCATAAAGAGATATTGCAAAGAATGTTTTCAAAATGTGATCGCACAAACATATAGAGATTTAGAAGAAATAATTAAACTTTAATGTAAGTATCAACATATTTCAAAAGAGGTGAAATCGCTGCATTCCCCGTATTCCAATATAAGCGTTCCGAACATCTTCCGCTAATGCCTGGAAATCCGAGATAGGTCTGTAAAAGTTCTCGAAGGTGGAACGGATGCATTCAAACATCGTCAACAGAAATATAGTATGACATAAAATGTAGTTATGAATAAATTCGAGAAAGTCACAAATTCAATAAGTGAGCTGCCGGATGAGGATATCTGGACGCTTTATGCGTATTTGGGTCTAAAATTGAAAGAGAGAAATCTTGTAAGGACCAGGAATATTGTCGGGGAAAGGGGTGAATTCCTCGCCATTAAAGCTTATAATGATAAGTCCGGACTGGTTAAACTACAAGCCGCTCCCGAGGGGACGCAGAACGTTGATGCATTGAGCAGAAAAGGTGAAAGGTATAGCATTAAGACGATATCGGAACCTGGAAATCTCACGGGCGTGTTTTATGGATGCGGGGATCAAAATGAAAATGATCCCGCAAAAAAGTTCGAATACGTTATTATCGTGTTAATTGATAAATATTATAAACCTAAAAAGATTTTGGAGCTTACTTGGGAACAATTCATCAAGTATCGCCATTGGCATAAAACAATGCGCGCATGGAACTTGAGCATTACCCAAGAATTGATACGTGAAGCGAAAATAATATTATGAAATACCTGGAATAATCATGAGTTTTTATGCCCCGCGTCTTCTCCCTCTGGTTCCGGAAGACAGAAATAGTCATTGGGAAATTCGGATATGGCAGTTCTAACATCCGTTACGAGCCCCCGCCAGAGGCGGGCGAGCCCTCCAAGGGCGGGTGAAATAGCTAATTTGTACTTTTCAAAATAAAACTGAACAGGAGGAAGTAATGGAATTGAATATCCGGAAAATCAAGACCGAGGGATTGATTCAGCTTATGATCGGGCCGCTTTGCACTTTTTACAGCTATGGCGGAATTTCTTGCGGCAGAAGCATTTCAAGCCGCTTGCTTGAAGCTGCAAGTCTTATAATTCGTCATAACGATTATAAGAGCTTGTGCGTTCCCTGGAAAGATAAATATCCGCCCGATGAAGAATTAATTGCCGAAGCGAAGAAAAGAAAAGGGGAAAATGACAGACTGATAAAAGTTTCATTTGATAAGAATATTTATCAGATGAAAAACTCAGCGATTCTTTTTCTGGGATTAAAAGATTACAGCAATTGGATAAAGCAGCTTTGGGATGATGACCGAAAGGAAAGCGGAAAGAACAAAGAATATAGATGTATAGGAAGATGGGAGCTGGATATGGCGTCCGCTTTGCCAGCATTATTTTGTCCTCTAAACAAGCCGCCGGAGATTTCTCGGGAAGAGATACTAAGAGAAGAAAACCGGAGATTTACTACAATAGTAAAGCTTCGCCATGAAGCAAGGTTTAGGAATGAAGGTTTTTAAAGTAATGAGATTAAGGCCCTACGACAACTGTCGAAAGGGCCTTTTTTATTTTATTTTTTAATGGAAAATTGGATATACTAAAGTCATAGTTATGATTAATTTATACCAGCCCGAAAAATATAAAGTTTTTACCGGAGAAAGCCAGACAATCGGCCTTTGTTCAGTTTGGAACGAACCGGAGGCCCTATTCCATAAATCAGAAATTTTCCGCAAAAAAGTCGCTATTTTGGGAACTTTATACAGCAGCCAGGGAGTAAATATTATTTTAAGGAACTTGGCTTTAAATCCCGGAATTAAAAAGATTTTTTTGTGGGGAAACGGCCCGCTTTCCAATACGGAATTTGGAATGCTCGGCAGGGAATTGCTGGGAAAAATCTGGAAAAACGGAGTGGATGAAAACGGAATCATAAAAGAAACAAGTTTTAAACTGGAAAAAGAAATTTCACCGGAAATAGTCAATAAAATTATTGCCAATGTTGATTTGGCGGATGTAAGCAATTTACCTCTTTCCGATTTGGAAAAATTAATTGATGAAACAAAAATCGATTTTGTCCCGTATATGGAACAGGTTAAATTTCCCGATTCTGTGGCTGAAGAAATAACAGTTTTTCCTTCCGAGATAGTCGGATGGCTGGTTAGGGAAAAAAATATCCTGAAGGCCTGGTCCCGCGTTGTTGAGAGGATTATGCGGTATGGCGTCATTAAAAATACGCAGTACGGTTATAAGCAGCGGGAGCTGATTGGGATTACCTGGATTGTCAGCGAAGAGAATCCGGAAAATCCCGACCTTTCTTTATGTTCAAATTGGCCGGAGGAATTGAAAAAAATTACGGGCGGGAATGAGAAATCAATTAAAGAATATTACCGCATATTTTTATCTCCCGATCTTCCCTCGGGAATTTCATATACATATGGAAATCGCTTGATGCGTTATCCGTCAATAAATAAATCTTCGGAATATGTAGATCAAATAGAAGAAGTGATTATTAAGCAGCTTAAAGATTTTCCCGATTCCCGCCGCGCCGTTGCCACAACAATAATTCCCTCAATAGATAAAGACAGCCAGGAGCCGCCTTGTATCACCCAGGTTCAGGCCATTCAAAGCAACGGGTCGCTGCATCTTTTAGTGACGGCAAGGAGCCATGATATTTTCAAGGCGGCAATTCCGAATTCTTTCGGCTTGAGAACATTACAGAAAAAAATCTGCGATGCCCTCGGTTCCAATATGGGAAGCTTGCAAATAACTTCGCAATCGGCGCATATCTACGAACAAGACTGGGACAATGCTTTAAAATTATCGCGTTGCCAATATTGGAATAATAATCCAGATTTATATTTTGATGTTTCTACGGACAGAGATCCGCGGGGAAGTTTTATTATCTCGGTTGATAACGGAAAAATTAAGGCTACTTTTCAAGACCTGAATTCCAAAGATCTGATTGCCTTTGAGGGAAAAACCGCAAAAGAAATCAGCTCTAAAATTAATCAGCTTGAGCTTTTAAACCGCCCCGACCATATTTCGGACATAGCGATGGAATTGCAAAAAGCGGAAATCGCCCTTAACCATAAAATTCCTTATATTCAGGACAATCCTCTTAATTTTTAGCTGCGCCATATTGAATAACCAAGGCGTCTATTTTTTGGTTATAATAAATAAGCCTTTTAGAAAATATATTCATGAGCACAGAAAGCATTTTATTTAACTGGAAAATAGGCGGAGAAGCCGGTTTTGGCGTCAAATCCGCCGGTTTGTCGTTCTCCAAGGCTTGCGCCCGCGCCGGCTACGAAACGTTTGATTATACGGAATATCCTTCGCTTATCAGGGGAGGACACAACACTTATCAGGTGGCGGTTTCGGATAAAGCAGTTGGAAGCGTAAGCAAAAAAATAGATTTTTTGGTGGCGCTGGACAAGGCGACCATAGATAATCATTCGGAAGAATTAGCGGAAGGATCCGCGATAATTTATGACGGAGAGGAAATGGAATTATCCGCGCAGGAATTCAAGAAAAAAGGAATTAATCTGATTTCGGTTCCGTTAAATAAATTTGCCGCGGAAAACGGAGGAAGAATAATGAGAAATGCCGTTTCTGTCGGCGCCACTTTGGCGCTGGTAAATATGCCGCTGAATATAATGGAAAAAGTTATCAAAGAGATTTTCGGCCATAAGCCCGAGGCGGTAGAGCAAAATATGAAAGCGGTTGAGCTTGGCTATAATTATGTAAAAGAAAAATACGGAGATTTTAATTTTAAAGTTAAATTGGAAATCAGAAAAAATAAAGAACGCGTATTGGTTTCCGGAAACGAGGCCCTGGGCATGGGCGCTTTGGCGGCGGGCATGAATTTTTTTACTTCATATCCTATGACGCCTGCCACTTCAATTATGCAGTTTTTAGCCGGCGAAGCGGTTAAAGAGGGCGTGATCATAAAGCATGCCGAAGATGAGATCTCTGTCGTAAATATGGCCTTAGGAGCCGCTCACGCGGGAGCGCGGGCAATGTGCACCACTTCGGGCGGAGGGTTTTCTTTAATGGTTGAATCTTTGGGTTTATGCGCGATAACCGAAACTCCTTTGGTTTTGGTTGATGTTCAGCGTCCCGGTCCGGCCACCGGAATGCCGACTTGGACGGAGCAGGGCGATTTGCAGTTTGTTTTGCATTCGGCGCAGGGAGAATTTCCGAGAATTATTCTTGCTCCGGGGGATTTGGAAGAATGTTTTTATCAGGGAGCCGAGGCGTTTAATTTGGCGGAAAAATATCAAATGCCCGTGATAATTTTATCCGATAAGTTTTTGGGAGAAGGAACGGGCACGTCTCCGGTTTTTGACGCGAAAAAAATATCCGTAAACAGAGGAAAACTTTTGAAAGAAAGCGAAATTCCGGAGGATTATAAAAGATATAAAATTACCGCCGATGGAATATCGGAAAGGACTTTGCCCGGAATGAAAAACGGAATGTTTTTGGCGGACAGCTATGAACATGACGAATACGGATATTCCAGCGAATCGGCCGAAGATAGAGTCGCTCAAGTGGATAAACGGGCAAGAAAATTAATCACGGCGGCAAAAGAATTAAACGGCGCCAATCTTTATGGTCCGGAGAAAGCGAAAATTACTTTGGTTGGCTGGGGTTCGATAAAGCGCCCGATTTTGGATGCTATGGAATTATTGCCGGAAGAAATTAAAAGCCAAATTAATTTTTTGCATTTAAATATTATTTGGCCGTTTCCGGCTAAGCAAACTTCGGCAATTTTGGGAAACAGCAAGAATATTTTATTGATTGAAAATAACTCTCAGGCGCAGCTTGGCCAGCTTATCAGGCAGGAAACGGGAATAGATATAAAAGAAAAGTTTTTGAAATATGACGGCCGGCCGTTTTTCCCGGAAGAAATAGCGGAAAAAATAAAATCATTTATATAATTATGGCTATTGAAGATTACAATTCAAAACAAAAACCTACCTGGTGTCCGGGCTGCGGAAACTATGCCATTTGGATGTCTATTAAAGCCGCATTGGATGAGTTGGGAATACCGCCCCATAAAGTTTTAATAGTTTACGGAATCGGCTGTTCGGGCAATATGTTCAACAATATAAATGTTTATGGCTGGCATGCTTTGCACGGCCGCGCGCTGCCTGTGGCAATCGGGGCCAAGCTGGCCAATAAAGATTTAACGGTTATTGCCGTTGCTGGCGATGGCGATGGTCTGGGCGAAGGAATGGGTCACTTTATTCACGCTTTGCGCGGGAATGTGGATATTACTTATTTGATTCACGAAAATAAGGTTTTTGGATTAACTGCCGGCCAATCGGCGCCGACTTCAATGAAAGGTTTTGTTTCCAAATCTACGCCGGAGGGAGTAATTGAAGATCCGACTAACGCGGTGTCTTTGGCTTTAACTGCCGGAGGAGAATTTGTTGCGCGAGGTTACGCGGGAAAGCCAGAACAATTGAAAAATCTGATAAAACAGGGCATTCAGCACAAAGGATTTTCTTTTGTCGATATCTTGCAGCCGTGCATTGCCTTCAATAAAGTTAATACTTACCAGTATTACAACGACAGAGTTTATGATTTGCAGGCGGAAAATCATCAAGCAGAAGATTTTGATAAGGCCTTTATCAAGGCCGAAGAATGGGGCGCAAAAATACCGACAGGATTGTTTTATCAAGCCGAAGGCGGAACGCGCGAGGATAATTTGATAAAAGAATCTGACGAAAAGGACAATTTAACTTTTGAACATAAGGTTGAAAAGAGAAATTTGGAAAGGATAATTAAAAATTATTCAACAAATTAAATAATAATGGATAACCTAAAAAACAAAATCCGGGAAGTGCAAGACTGGCCGAAGAAGGGAATAAATTTTAAGGATATAACTACGCTTCTTCAAGATAAAGATACTTTTAAGAAAATTGTTGATTCATTGGCGGAATTTTTTAAAGACGAAAAAATTGATAAAGTTGTCGGAATAGACGCCAGGGGATTTTTAATCGCTTCGCCGTTGGCTTATAAACTGAATGCCGGTTTGGTAATAGTCAGAAAGCCTGGCAAACTTCCGTTTTCCACCATCCAGCAGGAATATACGCTGGAATATGGCAAAGATGTCCTACAAATGCATACAGACGCAATTTCAAGGGGGGAGAAAGTGATATTGATTGATGACTTGATTGCTACGGGAGGGACGGCTATGGCAACATGCAATTTAATTGAAAAATTAGGCGGCAAGGTGGCGGGAGTCGGATGCATAATTGATTTGCCATTTTTAAGCGGTTCAAAAAAATTAAAAGACAAAGGTTATGAAGTTAAAAGTTTAATATCTTATGACAGCGAATAAAATTAAAATAGCCATAATCGGGGGAAGCGGAATAGATGACCCGAAAATATTGAAAGACCCGCAAGAAATTGAAATGGAAACGCCGTTTGGAAAACCGGCGAGCAAGCTGATTACGGGAAAAATTTCCGGAGTGGATGTTGTTGTTTTGGCGCGCCACGGGAAAGACCACTCCATAATGCCGACAAAAGTTCCGTTCAGGGCGAATATTTGGGCGTTGAAAGAAATTGGCTGCACCCATATTTTAGCTACTACTGCTTGCGGTTCGCTTAGGGAAGAAATAAAGCCCAGAGACTTGGTTTTTATGGATCAGTTTATTGATTTCACAAAACATCGCAATCTGACTTTTTTTGAGGATAAAGTTATCCACACGCCGATGGCAGATCCGTTTTGCCCGAAATTACGCGAATTATTGATAAAAACCGCCGAAAACCTGAAAATTTCCCATCATAAAAAAGGAACTAATGTGACTATTGAGGGCCCGCGTTTTTCCACTCGCGCCGAAAGTCATATGTTTAGAAATCTTGGCGCTGACATCATAAATATGTCTACTGTGCCGGAAGTTATTTTGGCGAGAGAATTGGGAATTTGTTATGCAAGCATCGCCATGGCGACCGATTACGATTGCTGGAAGGCCGGCGAAGAATCGGTGACTTGGGAAATGATTTTGAATAACATGAAACACAACGCCGAAAATGTAAAAAAATTATTGCTTGAAGTAATCCCTAAGGTGGATTATTCTGATTGTACATGTAATCAATCGCATTAAAGCGATTCAAATAGACGTTCTTTTAAAGGGAGGATAAAATGACTTTTTCAGGCAGCTGGAAGTGCCTAAAAATACTTTTTAAGAGTTACGCGAAAGTATTTTGGGAAATTCTGATATTGGCATTCATATATCTTGGGGCAGCGCTGATTATCTGGGGAGTTTTCAGACTCTTCGGATCCAGGGTCAGTATTTCCAAGGTAGTGTCTTGGTATGCATTGCTTATTTGCTTGATGTATATCATGAGATGGATTTACAAATTTACGCCTTTGGAAAAAGACAATTAAACAAAAAACAGACCATGATGTTTATGGTCTGTTTTATTTTTTAAGTTATAATCAATCTATGCCGACAAAAGAAGATTTAATACAAGTTTTGATTAAAGACGGATATCTGAAGTCTCCGGTTATTATTGACGCGTTTAAAGCGATAGACAGAAAAGATTTTTTACCGGAAGAATTAAAGGATCAGGCATATGTTAATGAGGCATTGCCGATAGGAAATGGGCAAACTATTTCGCAGCCGTTAGTGGTGGCATTTATGCTTGAATTACTGAATATAAAGCCGGGAGAAAAAATTTTGGAAGTCGGTTCCGGTTCCGGCTGGCAAACGGCGATTCTTTCTTATATAACGGAGCATTTGCCGAGCGTGGCGGTTGTCGGAGACGAAACGGTAAAATCGGCGCCGATAATTTCCATTGAAAGAATAGAGGAGCTGCACAATATGTCTAAAAAGAATATTTCCAAATATGGATTTGCGGAAAAGGGACAAGTGAAATTTGTCTTAGGAGATGGTTCACAGGGCTATGCGGCTTCCGCGCCTTACGATAAGATAATTGCCGCGGCATCGGCTCAGGAGTTGCCGGAATCTTGGGTGGAACAGCTGAAAATCGGAGGCAGAATAGTGGCGCCGGTAAAAGAAAGCATTATTGTTATAGACAAAGTGGCCAAAGATAAAATAGAAAAAAAGGATTATTTCGGATACAGTTTTGTACCCCTTGTTAAGGGATAGGACTTGACGGTTGCCCGTTTACGCGTTACTCTACATAAGTAATCCGTAGACCGCAGGCATCCAACCCTCCTTCGCTAAAAGCTTTGGACGGGCAAGTAAGTCCTGCCGAGGAATAACCAGCCGATTTCGGCGTTTCTACGGACCATAAAGGTCCATTTTTATTAACTAAAAATATGCCATTAACCAAACAACAGAAAACGGAGCAGGTAAAGCTCGGGGCGGATAAGATAAAATCCAGCCAGAGTTTGATTTTTGCCGATTTCAACAAAGTAAGCGTTGAGAACGTCAAAAAACTCAGGAAGGAACTCAAGGCTCAGGGATCGGATTTTAAGGTGATTAAGAAGCGTTTGCTTAAAATCGCCCTTAAAGACGCCGGCCTGGAATTTGATCCTGTTCAGATTAAAACTCAAGTGGGAACGATTTTTATCCCCAAAGAATTAAGCTCTTTGGCTTCTGCAATTTACAAGTTTTCCAAAGAAATAGAAAAAGGAAAAAAAGGAGAATTTAAAATATTAGGAGGCGTTGATGTGGTTGAAAAAAGATTTGTTGACGCTAACGAAGTTATCGCGATTGCCAAATTGCCGAGCAGGGAAGTATTGCTGGCGCAGATTGCCATGCTGCTTACTATGCCGCTCAAACAATTAATGCAGGTGTTAAATGAAAAAGCCAAGCAGCCGGAGGCTGCGGCTAAATAAGGGTCGAAAAAATAAAAACTATAAATTAAAATTATGGAAAAATATAAAGATATTTTAGAAAAAATTGCCGAAATGAAAGTGACCGAACTTGGAGAATTGGTTAAAGCCATCGAAGAAAAATTTGGAGTTTCCGCCGCAATGCCGGTTATGGCCGGAGGCGCAGCCGCTCCTGCCGAAGCTGAAGAAAAAACCGCCTGGAACGTTCTTTTGAAGTCCGGTGGAGACCAGAAAATTCAAGTTATAAAAGTTATCAGAGAAGTTACCGGTCTTGGATTGACTGAATCGAAAGCCATTGTTGATGGCGCTCCCAAAGTTGTGAAAGAAGGATTGAAGAAAGAAGAAGCGGAAGACTTGAAAAAGAAATTGGAAGTTGCCGGAGCGACAGCGGAATTGCAGTAAAATTATCAGAAAAAATAAAAAAGGAGCCGGTATTGCTGGCTCCTTTTTGTTTAGCGAAAAACTGTCGTCAAGGGTTTTATGATTATGTATTTGCCGATTTTTTCCGTTGCTGAAGGAAAAGTTTCTTCGACAAAATCATAAAACTTTGCTATCGGACATTCGGTGTTCGGAGGCATAGGATAGCCCTCTAGTACGCATGCGTGATTGACTTGCAACTCATTGTAATTAATGCAGCATGCGAAAGAGTTGCCGTCTATTTTCCCCATCTGCGGGCAATCGGGAAGTTCCAGAATTGGCCTGTCTCTGTCGATTGTCATCGCCCAGAATCTTATTTTTCTGTGCTTTGACTTTGCGTCAGAGATCTTTTTCTTGGCCTTTTCTATCGCTTCTTCTCCATTGCGCGCCCGGACGAAAAAATTCATGCGTGTGAATCTGCTGCCCTGTTTGTCTGAACCAAAAGGATTCAGATGTTTTTTGTCTGAGTAAAAGAGGGTCAGCTCCTTTTCGTTCAGCGGATGGCATTTGATATGGTACATTGCGATGTCGTGATTCCTTGCCCCCGTTTCCATCAGCATTGTTTTGCTGATCATCAGCGGTATTTCGTACAACTTCCTCCTTTCGGCATTCGGCGTCATTTTGCGGTTCCTCCGGTGTATTTAGTTTTTTATGTGCGAAAACTTGAGATTATATATTATAAGATAATTATGATTTTGTCAATAAAATTGAAGTTAATCCTTTTTTCAATTAGAATGTTTTTATCGGGCAATTAGCTCAATGGTAGAGCGTCGCATTCACATTGCGAAGGCCACAGGTTCGATCCCTGTATTGCCCACAAAAATAAATAAAAATTCCCTCTGTTAATATCTTTTAATTTAATCTTATTTGGCCTTATTTTATGGGGCTTTTTTTGTTTATATAAAAGTGTTTGACACTGGGGAGCGGTGGAGTATGATTAAATTGTAGTGGGGAAAAGTGGATAACTATGGGGATAACCCTCAAATCTGGGGATATCTCAGCTTTAATCTCCAATTTTTAAATACAAACATATGTTCATTGGAGAATTTCAACATAATATAGACGTTAAAGGCAGGATGGCCATTCCTGCGAAGTTCAGACAACAATTGGGCGCGGGCGCAATTATTACCCGAGGGCTTGATCGTTGTCTTTTTGTTTTTTCCGCCAAGGAATGGGAATCTTTGGCAGAGAAAATAAAATCTTTGCCGTTGGTTCAGGCGAACTCGCGCGCATTTTCAAGATTAATGTTTGCCGGAGCCACCGATGTTGAATTGGATAATCAGGGAAGAATTTTAATTCCGGAATTTTTAAGAAAATATGCCGATTTGGACAAAAAAGTTATTGTAACGGGCTTGTATAACAGAATTGAAATATGGGACGAAGAAGTTTGGAAGAGCTATAAAGCGAAAACCGAATCCGCCTCCGATGAAATAGCGGAAAAACTAGGCGAGCTCGGTATTTAAATAAAAATTATGTCTCACATTCCTGTTCTTTTAAATGAAACAATAAATTTATTGCAGCCGCAAAGCGGAGAATTCTTTATTGACGGAACTCTTGGCGCCGGCGGGCATTCAAAAGCGATTCTGGAAAAAATCGGCAAAGATGGAAAACTTTTGGCGATTGACTGGGATAAAAATGCAGCCGGAAAAGTTGAGCAGATTACGGGAGAAAACGTTATTTTCATAAATGACAATTTCGCCAATCTTCCGGAAATTTTGAAAAAGAAAAAATTGCGCAGAGCCGACGGACTGATTCTTGACTTGGGATTTTCTTCGGACCAGCTGGAATGGTCGGGCAGAGGATTTAGTTTCAACCGCGATGAACCGCTACTAATGACATACAGCGATGACAGCGAACCGCTTTATCAATTACTGACAAGATTGAAACAGGAAGAGCTGGAGGAAATTATAAGAAATTACGGAGAGGAAAGATTTGCCGGAAGGATTGCGCGGGTTATCAGGGAAAAAATCAGGGGAGGAAGCGTGATACGAAGCACTAGGGAATTGGCCGATTTGATTAAGGGCGCTGTGCCGTTTAACTATGAGCGCGGAAGAATTCATCCGGCGACCAGGACTTTTCAGGCATTTAGGATTTATGTAAATAAAGAATTGGAAAACTTGGAAAAAGTTTTGGCGAATATTGAAAAAATTATAAAAAAAGACGGAAGAGTGGCAATAATATCTTTTCATTCTTTAGAGGACAGAATAGTTAAAAATTATTTCAGAAATTATGCCAAGGAAGAAAAATTGGAATTACTGACAAAAAAACCTTTGGTAGCTAGCGAAGAAGAAATTTTAAATAATCCCAGAAGCCGTTCAGCAAAATTAAGAGCGGCAAAAATTATATAAACAAATGACCATAATACAGCCAAATAAAGCAAAGCGCGGTATAAATCCTTCCTATTATATTTTGGGCGCCGTTTTGATTTGTTCAGCATTTTCAAGCATTTATCTGTATAACCAAAAAGTTAATTTTGACCATTCCATACGCGCCGGATTGAAAAGCTTGCAGACATTACAGGTGGCTAATTCCGATTATAAGAACCGCTTATACCATCTTAAAGACGCGGAAAATATCAAATTATTAGCCAAGGGAATGAATTTGGTCCAAGACAAAGCGCCGACATATATTGAAAGCGGCGCTAGAGGAGAATAAACAAGGTGTTTAAAAAACGAAAATATGAAGGCAAGATTGTCATTATTAACAATAGTTTTTACCCTGCTTTTCTTAGCGCTGAATTTTAAAATTTACGATATACAAATAAACAAAGGCAATATTTATTCCGCCAAAGCGGAATCTTTTAACAGATTGTCCGATTCTTTGAATGCGGTGCGGGGAAATATTTATTTTACCGACAAAAACGGCAATCAGGTCCAGGTCGCTATCAATAAGGAATACCCGGCAATTTATGCCGTTCCGAAAGAAATTAAAAATCCCGTTGAAGCGGCCGGAGAACTGGCTTCAGTTTTGTCTTTGGATAAAACAGGATTATTAAGTATTTTCTCAAAAGAAAATGACCCCTACGAATCTCTTTTGAAAAAGGCGGACCCGCAACTGGTAGAAGAATCGGTAAATTTGGGAATTAAAGGAATTTACATCAATTATGAAACTTCCAGATTTTATCCTTTTAATAATTTAGCGGCGCAAGTTCTGGGTTTTACGGCGCCTAATGCCGAAGATTCCGTTTTGTCGGGAAAGTACGGGATAGAATCTTATTTTAATGAAGAGTTGAGCGGAAAATCGGGAATCGTTAAGGGCGATATTACCGAAAGAGCCCAGGCCGGAAAAGATATACGCTTGAATCTTGATATAAACGTTCAGACGAAAGCGGAAAGTATTTTAGCGGCCATGCTTGAACAACATAGCGCCGAAAAGGGAACAATAATTGTTGAGAATCCGAAAACAGGAAAAATTATCGCCATGGCCAATTACCCGTCTTTTGATCCGAACAATTATTCAGAATCAAAACTGGGAAATTTTATTAATTCCGCCGTGCAGTCAATTTACGAGCCCGGATCCGTTTTTAAGCTTATTACAATGTCTGCCGGTTTGGACAGTAATAAATTAACTCCAGAGACAACTTATTATGACAAGGGCTCGTTGACGCTGAACGGAAGAACCATAAAAAACTGGGATGGCAAAGCTCACGGATTGACGACGATGACCGGCGTGATTGAAAAATCCTTAAACACGGGAGCGGCTTACGCGCAAAAGCTTATCGGAAAAGATTTATTTTATAATTATCTGGTTGATTTCGGTTTGAATACCAAAACGGGAATTAAATTGCCGGGAGAAGTTAACGGAGACATAAGAAAATTGAAATCAAGCTATAAAGATATTGATTTTGCCACTGCTTCGTACGGCCAAGGAGTCGCGATTTCGCCGATACAATTGATAAGCGCGGTTTCCGCTATCGCTAACGGCGGAGTTCTGATGAAGCCGCTTATTTTAGCGGAAGAAAAGCCGGAAATTGTGCGGCGGGTGATTTCCGAAGGGGCGGCTAAGCAAGTGACGGAGATGATGGTTTCGGCCGTAAATAAGGGTATAAACGCGAAAATAGCCAATTATAACGTTGCCGGAAAGACAGGAACAGCGCAGGTGCCCAATCCAAAAACAGGAGGATATATGGAGGGCGTGTATATCCACTCTTATGTAGGATTTGCGCCCGCGGCCGATCCGCAGTTTGTTATTTTGATCAAACTTGATAAGCCCCAGGTAACTTTGGCCGCTAATACGGTTACGATTCCATTTAGAGAATTGTCCGAATATCTGATAAATTATTACAATATTCCTCCCGATAATCTTGCCCAATAATATGAATAAAAATAAATTAAAAACCGTTTTAGGAAAAGTAGTCAAATATTTGGCGGCTTTGACCGTTAAAAAATATCAGCCGGGAATTATCGCGATTTCGGGGAGTGTCGGAAAAACTTCAACCAAGGAAGCTATTTACGAAGTTATGAAAATATCGCGTTCCGTAAGGGCTTCCAGCGGAAATTTCAACAACGAATTCGGCCTGCCATTGACTGTTTTGGGAGATTATAAAAAAATAAGCGGAAAGTTTTTTTGGATGAAAGTTGTTATAAAATCCGTATTGAGCCTTATTTTTACGAAAAAATATCCCGAAATTCTGGTTTTGGAATTTGCCGCGGCCAAGCCGGGCGATATGAAATATCTTTTGGATATGGTGAGGCCGCAAGTCGGAGTTATGACCGCTGTGGGAGAAATTCCGGCTCATGTCGAATTTTACAGCGGTCCGGAAGCCGTGGCGCGCGAAAAAGCCAAGATAATAGAAATTCTTCCCTCAACCGGTTTTGCGGTTTTGAATTTCGATGACCAGGCAATTTTGGATATGAGAACCAGAACCCGCGCCCATGTTTTAACTTATGGATTTGGAGACGGCGCCGAAATTAAGATAACCAATTTTGAAAACCGGATGGATGGATTCAAGCCGGCGGGCGTTTCATTCAAATTAAATTACGGTGGCAGTTTTGTTCCTATCCGCCTGGACGGATGTTTCGGAAAGGCGCCGGCTTATGCCGCCGCGGCCGCGGCCGGAGTAGGGCTGATGTTCGGAATAAATTTGGTGAAAATTGCCGAAGCGTTGTCTTTTTATAAGCCGCTTGAAGGAAGGATGTCTTTGGAAGACGGCATAAAAGGAACCTTTATAATCAATGATTCTTACAATGCTTCTCCGCTTTCGATGCATTCCGCCATTGAAACGGTTAAATCCTTGAAGGCCAAGAGAAAGGTGGCGGTGTTGGGAGATATGATGGAAATCGGAAAATATACCATAGAGGCGCATGAGAATATCGGCATAATGGCGGGAAAAACTTTTGACATGCTTGTGACAATCGGAGCGCGCGCCAAATTTATCGCCGATACTGCGGCAAAGGCGGGAATTCCGAAGAAAAACATTTTCAGCTTTGATAATGCCGAAGAAGCCAAATTGAAAGTCCAAGAATTGATTAAAAGGGGAGATTTGATATTGA
>JAQURY010000029.1 GCA_028715395.1 Minisyncoccota bacterium | reverse complement strand
CGCTGCAAAGCATTTCAAAAAACAAAATCTGGACCGACTACAAAGGCATCTCCTGGGTGGACCAGTCGTCTCAAGAAGTGTGGGATTACAACATTGCAATCGCCAAAGACGCTTTAAGCAGGGGATTTGACGAGGTGAATTTTGATTACATCAGATTCGCGTCGGACGGAAACATGGCGGACATAAGTTATCCTTTTTATAATTCAAAAATCCAGACAAAGCGCCAAGTAATGAACAGCTTCTTTAAATATCTGCGCGAAAATTTGCCCGGCGAAAAACTGTCGGCCGACCTATTTGGATACACAACCCTGCTTAAAGATGATTTGGGCATCGGCCAGCACCTGGACGACGCTTTTCCTTATTTTGATTACATAGCGCCGATGGTTTACCCCTCTCATTACAACAAGGGCTACAACGGCCACGCCAATCCCGCTTTATATCCGTATGATGTCGTTTATTCGTCTATGCTTGAAGCGCAGGAACGCTTGGACGCTTTTAATTTATCCACTACGACCATAAAAATGGCAAACCCGCAATTCAGGCCGTGGCTTCAGGATTTTGACCTGGGCGCTGATTATGATTCGGTAAAAGTTAGGGCTCAGATCCAGGCAACCTATGACGCGGCTTCAACCACCCAAGCAGGATGGATGCTCTGGGCTCCGGCAAATAATTACACGACCGGCGCGCTGCTTCCGCAATAATAACTTCAAAATAAATGCAAAGCCCATACGAAATAAAATCCGATAAATTTTCCGGGCCGCTGGAAAAACTGCTGGAACTTATTGAAGAAAGGAAAATGGAAATCACCGCCATAAGTTTGGCGGAAATTACCAATGATTTTCTGAAATATCTGCAAACGCTTACGGAAGAAAACGCGCATCCGAGCGTAATAGCCGATTTCGTGGTCGTGGCGTCCAAATTGCTTCTTATAAAATCAAAAGCCCTTTTGCCGTCTTTGGAACTTACCGAAGAAGAAGAAAACGATATCCAGGACTTGGAACTCCGGTTGAAAATATATAAAGAATTCAAAAACGCCTCGCTAAACGTTAAGGCCCTTTGGGATAACAAAAAATATTGTTTCGGCAAAGAACTTTTCGCGGATTTGCCGCCGATTTTTTATCCGCCCGAACATTTTGAAATAAATAGCATGATAAGTTCAATAAGAAATATAATAGCTGAATTACAGGCGCTTATTCCCGAACAAAAAACCATTAAAAAGGCGGTTGTGAGCGTGAAAGAAAAAATGGAAGAGCTTTTAAACCGTTTTAAACAAAAAGCTGAAAACAGCTTTAAAGATATTGCCGGAGCAAGGCCAAAATTGGAAATAATCGTCCTGTTTCTCGCCATACTTCACCTTATCAGGGACAGGCTTATTACCTCTACGCAAGGCGGGCAATTTTCTGATATAATCATAAAGCAAAAACCCGCCGAGCCCTCATTAAACGCGACCCAAAATGGATAATCTATTGGCAAAAATTGAAGCGGTTTTATTCGCATACGGGGAACCCATTTCCCTGGAGAAATTGGCAAAAATCCTGAAAATAGAAATGCCTGTTTTGGAATCGGCATTAGACGGCTTAAACGCCGAATTAACCCGCCAGGAAAGAGGATTAATGCTTGCCCGCAATTCCGGAAAAATCCAACTTGTCACGAAACCGGAGCTCACAAAACTTTTAGAAGATATTGTAAAACAAGAATTTACCGAAGACCTTACTCCGGCCGCTTTGGAAACCATTTCCATAATCGCTTATGCGGGGCCTATCAGCTGGGCGGATATTGAATATATCCGCGGAGTCAATTCAAGTTTTACCGTCAGAAATCTGCTTCTGCGCGGGCTCGTGGAGCGCTCCATTGATCCAAAAAGGGCAAACGCCTACATATACACAGTCAGTTTTGATCTGCTTAAGCGGCTCGGGCTTTCCAAAATTGAAGAACTGCCTGACCATGAAAAATACAAACAAATGGTAAAAAGCCTGCACGAAGCGTCTTTAAACCAAAAATCGGAAAAAGCGGAAATTCTCACGCCGGAAGCGGAAGCTCCAAAAACAAAAGAGGGGGCTGAGCCGGAACAAAATCCGGAACAGCCGGCCACGCAAAATAACCAAGACAATAATAATGCCGCGCAATAATTCAAATCGGCTGAGTTTTCTTTTTACCGGCATTCTGATGCTCTCGGTTTTATTTTTTAGGACAGACAGCGACGCAAAAAATAATTTGTCATACCAGGAAAATATTAAAAACACCAGCTTGACCGCTTCCGCTCAGGCGGTCGCTTTCAACCAGCCGGCATCAGCCATAAAAACACAATTACCGATTGTTCCGCAGGAGATAATCTCAACCGTTAATATTCAGCCCGCTCTCATTGAAAAACAGCAGCCGGTGAAAAATATAGGAGTTATAAACCCGGCTATCGGCGCAAAAATAGTCTTTGCAAAAGATCTGGAAAGCGGAGAAATATTATTCGCCAAAGGGGAAGACAAATATTGGCCCGCGGCGTCCATTACCAAACTTATGACGGCGTTGGTTGCTTTGGATAAAATCGGAACGGAAAAAGTGGTGGAAATATCCCAACATGCAATGGATATTGACGACAGCAAATCAGGAAACTTTTCCGCGGGAGAAAAATATTATGTTAGGGATTTAACCAGGATAATGCTCCTCATTTCCAGTAATAAAGCCGCGGAAGCCATTGCTGAATTCTACGGACGGGAAAATTTTATAAACGAAATGAATTCCATTGCCGGAAAATTGGGAATTTCGCGCAAATTTTACGATTGTACAGGGCTTTCCATGCTGAACCAATTCACGGCGGATGATCTGGCAAAACTGGCGGAATATATTTTGCTCAAGAAACCGGAAATTTTTGAGTATACGACAATAAAAGAAATGTCTTTTATTGAGCTTTCAACCAATACCGCAAAATTTTTCGCAAATATCAATATTTTTGCCGGACGGGAAGATTTTTTGGGAGGCAAAACGGGATTTATAGAATCTTCCGAACAAAATCTTTTATCCCTGTTCAGCCACAAGGGGCGTAAAATTCTCTTAATAATATTGGGATCTGAAGACAGATTTTCAGATACCGGAACTCTTTTGGAATGGATTAAAAACTCATACGAATTTTAAATGGAATATCTAAGCCGTTTAACCTCCAAAGAAATCAGCGGAAAAATCTGCCTCTTGCGGGTGGATTTTAATTTAAAATCCCTGGAAGACGGATTTAGGGTGGATGCGGTTTTACCCACAATCAAATTCTTGCTTTCCAAAAAAGCGAGAATCGTCCTGCTGAGCCATCGCGGAAGGCCGAAGGGAAAAGATAATAGCCTAAGCCTGAAACCGATAGCGAAAATTCTTTCGGTAAAACTCAAAAAGAAAATTGAATTTATTCCTGATTTTAATTTTGCCAAAATTAAAAATAAAATAGATTTAAATAAAAAAAATGGGGTCTTTATGCTGGAAAACCTCCGGTTTTTGCCCGGTGAAGAGCAAAATAGCGCGGAATTGGCGAAGAAACTGGCGGATTTGGGCGATATTTACGTAAATGACGCGTTTGCCGTATGCCACAGAAAAAACGCTTCCACAACCGCAATAACAAAATATATCAAAAGTTATGCGGGGCTTTTATTGGAAAAAGAGCTGGCCGGCCTGGCTAAAGCAACCAAAAATCCGAAGAAACCGCTGGTTGTCATATTGGGCGGCACAAAAATAGCAGACAAAATAGGCGTCATTAAAAATTTGAATGCCAAAACCCAATTTTTTATTTTTGGGAGTTCAATACTCAATGAATGCGGAAACCTGAAAATGCCGGAAATTTATAAAAATAAAAAATGCCTTCTGCCTATTGATTCCGTGGAAGCCGAGGGCAAGTTTTTTGACATAGGCCCGCAAACCATTTCTTTTTATAAACAAATCCTGAGTCCGGCGAAGACTATCATTTGGAACGGTCCGGTGGGGCTGGCGGAAGACGCTAAATATTCAAAAGGAACGAGGGAAATCGCCGCGGCAGTTACGGAATCAAAAGCTGTTACGGTGGTCGGGGGGGGAGAAACCGCTAATTTTATATTAAAAAACAAACTTGAGAAAAAAAT
>JAQURY010000028.1 GCA_028715395.1 Minisyncoccota bacterium | reverse complement strand
GCGTTTTTAACTGGCTGGAAAAATGAGTGAATTATTTTTTTGTCGGTAAAATCGAAAAAAGTGTCGAAATAAATTAAGGTTCTAAAAAACCGGAGGTGTTTTTTTGGCCTATTTTTGTTTTTTAATTTTTAAATTTTGAAAACAAAGCGGAGAACGTTGATTTTTGCAAATACTTTTTAAAAAAACGCGGGAGATTAGGCCGGCTTTGAAGTAAAAAATTTAGATAATGATTTTGCGCGCCTGATGCGCAAAGAGCGAATAGCTCATGTTTGCTTAAAATTTTAGTTGTTAAATAAATATTTTGCCGATCGTATTACAGACGTTCGGCCATAAAAGTTTTATTAATAAAATAGAAATAATATGGCATCAAATATTTCCAGAGTGTCAGGAGCTGCGCAAAAAACCGAGGCCGGAACATTTATTCCGCGCAAATATTTGGAAAAAGCGAAAGAAATTTTTCCATTATCCAATCTGACGGAAATCCAGCACAATTCTTATAAATGGTTTCTGGATTTCGGATTGAAGGAACTTTTTAAAGAAGTCGGCGTAATCAAGAGCTATAATAAGGAATTGGAATTGGAATTCGTCGATTATTATTTAGACGAAGCGAAATACGACGAAAAAACATCGATTGAAAAAAATGTGTCATTTGAGGCCCCTTTGAGAGTTAAAGCGAGGCTTACCAATAACAAAACTCACAGTTCGAAAGAACAAGAAGTTTATTTTGGCGAGTTTCCGCTTATAACCGAGAGGGGTAATTTTATTATAAACGGAGTGGAGAGAGTCGTGGTAAGCCAGCTTATAAAATCTCCCGGAATATTTTTCCATTTATCGAATGAGCGGGAGGACAGGAGATTTTTCGGCGCAAAAATAATTCCTAACAGAGGAGCGTGGCTCGAAATCGATACTGATTTGACCGGCACGATTTATGCCAGGATAGACCGGAAAAGAAAAATTACGGTTACTTCTCTTATCCGCGCTTTTGGCTATGCGACCGATGAGAAAATTTTAAAGCTTTTTGAAGATATTGACAAAGGGCCTGTCAAATTTATTGAAGAAACATTGAAGCACGATACCACTAAAAGCGGCGATGACGGTTTTATCGAGGTTTATAAAAGAATCAGGCCGGGAGACCTGGCAACGATTGAAAATGCCAAGCAGCTTGTCAGCGGTATGTTTTTTAATTTTTCCCATTATGATTTGGGCGTGGTCGGGCGCTATAAAGCGAATCAGCGATTAGCGCTTAATTTATCCGATTCTCCGGATCATAGGGTGTTTCAGGTAAGCGATTTGGTTAAAACAATCAGGGAAATAATTTTGCTTAGCAATAATCCCAAATCCGTGCCGGATGATATCGATCATTTGGGAAACAGGAGAGTTCGGGGCGTTGGCGAATTGATACAGGAAAGATTCCGTCTCGGTTTGACTCGTATGGAAAGAAACATCAAAGACAAAATGAGCACGGTTGACATTATGCTGGCGAGTCCGGTGCATTTGGTGAATTCGAGGCCGCTTGTCGCCGTAATTAAGGAATTTTTCGCATCGTCTCAGCTTTCGCAATTTATGGATCAGGTTAATCCGCTTGCCGAGCTTGAGCACAAGCGCCGGCTTTCGGCTATGGGTCCGGGCGGTTTAACGCGGGAACGCGCCGGTTTTGAAGTTCGCGATGTGCATCATTCTCATTATGGAAGAATTTGTCCGATCGAGACTCCGGAAGGCCCTAATATCGGTTTGGTCGGGCATCTTGCAAGCTATGCTCGCATAAATAATTTTGGATTTATTGAAACTCCCTATCGCAAAGCGGTCAAAGGAAAAGTGACAAATGAAATTATTTATTTGGATGCTTTTGCGGAAGAAAAATTGAATATCGCGTCAGCCGGAACTCCGATTGACGCCGATGGTCGATTTAAGGATGAAAAAGTCGAAGCTCGCATCAAAGGGGAGCCGGGTTTGATTGAGGGAGAGTTTATAGATTATATGGATGTTTCGCCTCATCAGGCTATCAGTATCGCTACTGCTTTGATTCCTTTTTTGGAGCACAATGACGCGCAGAGAGCTTTGATGGGTTCGAATATGCAACGCCAGGCAGTGGCTTGCATTAAACCGGATTCTCCTTATATCGGCACCGGTATTGAAAAAAAAGCGGCCGCGGATTCCGGTTATGTGACTCTGGCCAGGCGCGGCGGAAAAATCATTGAAGCGGATGCCCGCCATATTGTGATTGAAGAAGAAAAAACCAGGCAGAAAGACGTTTATCGATTTAAAAAATTTGTTCGCTCGAATGCCGCGACCAGTATTAATCAGATTGTGCGCGCGGAAAAAGGGCAGATAGTTAAAGCCGGAGATTTACTGGCGGACGGCGCGGCCACTCAGGGCGGCGAGATTGCTTTGGGGCAGAATTTACTCGTGGCTTTTATGAGCTGGGGCGGCGCGAATTATGAAGACGCCATTATTCTTTCCCAGAGATTGGTAAAAGAAGATATTTTCAGTTCAATTCACATTGAAGATTTTTCCATTGAAGTCCGCGACACCAAGCTTGGACCGGAAGTGATCACCCGCGATATTCCGAATGTCGGCGAAGATAAATTGAAAGATTTGGACGAAGAAGGAATTATTCGGATCGGCGCCGAAGTGAAGTCAGGCGATATTTTGGTGGGAAAAATTACGCCCAAAGGCGAGAGCGAGCTTACTGCGGAGGAACGATTGCTCAGATCAATTTTCGGAGAAAAAGCTCGGGATGTAAAAGACACTTCTCTCTATTTGCAGCATGGCGAAAGAGGAAAAGTTGTCGGCATTAAGATATTTTCTCGCGATCAGGGAGACAAGCTCTCCGCCGGCGTTATTAAAATGATCCAGGTGAGCATCGCTCAGCTTAGAAAAATTTCTGTCGGCGATAAATTGGCCGGCCGCCATGGCAACAAAGGCGTAATTTCAAAAATTCTTCCTGAAGCGGAAATGCCATATTTGGCGGACGGTACGCCGGTTGACGTGATTTTAAATCCGCTTGGTGTCGCAAGTCGTATGAATATCGGGCAGATTCTGGAAACGCATTTGGGCTGGGCCGCCAAGCGATTGGGGTATAAAGTCGCTTGCCCGGCGCTGAATGGCATTTCAGAAGAAGTTATCAAAGAGGAAATGGAAAAAGCAGGGTTGCCAACCGCGGGAAAAGTTCAGCTCTACAACGGGCGCACCGGCGAATTATTCAATGAAAAAACGACAGTCGGAATCATTTATATTATGAAATTGCACCATTTGGTGGAAGATAAGATTCATACCCGATCTATCGGGCCGTACTCGCTTATCACTCAGCAGCCTCTCGGCGGCAAGGCGCAATTCGGCGGACAGAGATTCGGGGAAATGGAAGTTTGGGCGCTGGAAGGCTATGGCGCCGCTTACTCTTTGCAGGAAGTCCTTACGATAAAATCCGATGATGTGGCCGGACGCGCGAAAGCTTATGAGTCGATCATTAAAGGCGAGCCTATCAAGAGTCCGTATATTCCCGCTTCGTTCTTCGTGCTGGTCAATGAATTAAAAGCTTTAGGATTGAATGTTGATCTTGAAGGGGAAGAAGAAGAGAGGAAGTAAGAAGGGAGTTTTATTCCCCTCTTGAAAGGGGTGTCTGTGGCAATAGACAGGGTGTGTTATTATTGTGAAGGCAAAAATGAAATCGAATCATCCCGTAGTTATGCAAATATAATTTAATTATGCTTAAAGAAAATAAAATTAGTATTTTGCCGGATGAGCGGATTGAAACTAAAATATTTTTAATTAGAGGCAGAAAAGTGATGATAGACAGAGATTTAGCTGAGCTTTATGGCGTAGAAACAAGAGCGCTTAATCAGGCGGTTAAAAGAAATATCGAGCGTTTCCCGGAGGAATTTATGTTTTAGTTAAGCGAAAAAGAAACTGAAATTTGGCAGTCACAAATCTTGATATCACAAACCGTGATATCAAGATGGGGAGGTAGGCGAAAAACACCCTTGGTTTTTACTGAGCCCGGAGTGGCGATACTTTCCAGCGTTTTAAACAGTAAAAAGGCAATACAGGTAAATATTCAGATAATCAAAACATTTATTAAGTTAAGAGAAATGATTGCCGCCAATAAAGATTTGAGAATAAAAATTGAAGAAATGGAGAAAAAATACAATAAATATTTTAAGGTAATTTTTGAAACGTTAAAAAGCCTTTCGGAAGATAAAAAAGAACTGGAAAATCAGCCGGTAAA
>JAQURY010000017.1 GCA_028715395.1 Minisyncoccota bacterium | reverse complement strand
GGCTATCTTAAAGTTTGGCCGCAAAATTTCGAAGAAAAAGATCTGCCGGAATTAAACGAGGGCGAAAATCTTGACTTGATAAAACTTAATCCCTCCCAGCATTTTACCGAACCGCCTCCGCGATATAACGAAGCCAGCTTGATTAAAACGCTTGAAGAATTCGGCATCGGCCGTCCTTCTACCTATGCGCCGATTATTTCGGTCATTCAGGAACGCCGTTATGTAGAGAAAATATCGGGCCGTCTTACTCCCACTGAAACCGGAACCTTGGTGAATAAGGTGCTTACGGAAAATTTTCCGGAAATTTTGGATATCAATTTTACCGCCAAAATGGAAGAAGAATTGGACGAAATCGCAGAAAGTAAAATGAAATGGCAAGACGTGATACGAGAATTTTATGAACCGTTTTCCAAACTTCTTGAACAAAAATACAAAGATGTATTGGTTAAAGAAGTCGCCGATGAAAAAACCGACATTAAATGCGAAAAATGCGGAAAAGAAATGGCTATTAAAATCGGCAGATTCGGAAGATTTTTGGCCTGTACCGGCTTCCCCGAATGCCGCAATACCAAGTCTTTAAAAACCGAGCCGAAAAAAATCGGTTTAGTTTGCCCGAAATGCGGAAAAGGCGATGTCATAGAAAAGAAAGTTGGCAGGGGCAGAGCGCGCGGGAAAATGTTTTGGGGCTGTTCCCGATATCCGGATTGCGATTATGCATCCTGGACCAATCCGCTTTTGCCACCGCCAGAAAAAAAATCTAAAGAAAAATCAGAGCCGGAAACCGAAGAAAAAATAGAATTGGAAAAAGAAAGTGTAGAATAATCGGAAAATAAAAAATCCCCCAAGCAATGCCGAGGGGGATTTTTTATACTGTGAATTCTTCTTTGGGCTCCTGCGATTCTTCTGTTTTTACTTCTTCTTTTTCCTTAATCAACTTTTGTAAAATCCCCGCCAACTCTTCTTTTGAATAAAAATTTATGGTGAGTTTCCCGCCCTCGCCTTCTTTTTGGACCTTAACTTTTGTTCCCAATACCTCTTCAAGCTGTTCCTCTATATGATGTATTTCCGGATCAACAACGGGCGCCGCTGCGGTTGGAGCTGCCTCTCCGCTTGAGCTTTTAATGCGGCCCCGCAATTCTCTGACGCTTAAATTGCTGTGAATCAATTCATCAAAAATCTTTTGCTGTTCTTTCAAATCAGTAACCATTAAAAGCAATCTCGCCTGACTTTCATTAATATGTCCTTGAGAAACCGACTCCTGAATATGAGACGGCAGATTTAAAAGCCTGAGCGCATTGGCAACCACCTCCCTGCTTTTTCCCAGACGGGCAGCTACTTCTCTTTGTGTCATTCCGAACTGGTCTTGCAATTTCGCGTAAGCGCGGGCGGTTTCTATCGGGTTTAAGTTTTCACGCTGGATATTTTCAATAATCGCGAGCTCCAATCTTTCGCGGTCATTTGGCATCGCTTTTATGATTGCCGGCACTCTTTCCAGTCCGGCGATTTTCGCGGCCATTAATCGCCTTTCTCCGGCAATCAATTGATATTCAACCTGGGTTCCCGTTTCCGTATGTGTTTCAACTTTAGTAACAACCAACGGATGTAAAATTCCGAATTCACGGATGGAATTCGCTAATTCATTAAGCGCCGCTTCGTCAAAATTACGCCTCGGCTGAAAAGGGTTCGGTTTAATTTTATCGGTTTCTATATGAAAAACCGGATTTAACTGGCGTTCTTCCATTTTGGGTTGATTTAAACGATATTAAATATTATAATAGAAAAAAGCTAATTTTCATATGCCCGGGTGCCCGCCAGAGGCGAGCAAGCTGGCAGATTTAGTCGCCTCAGGCGACCGCATATGTTTTTAAAATAGTTTAACAATTTGCCCGGGTGGCGGAACTGGCAGACGCATACGACTCAAAATCGTACGGGTTACCCCCATGAGAGTTCGAGTCTCTCCCCGGGCACAATAAAACAGCAGAAATGCTGTTTTTATTTTCTCTTGACATTTTTACCAATTTATAATACAATATAAATCTAAATTTGATTCTTTAAAAATAAGGAGGTGAGGCAAGTGGGAAAATTTTCACAGTATCTGAAAGAATCGTTTGAGGCCGTGCTGGGAATCCTGAATCCGTTCAAAAATTTCTGGGCTTCGTTCTGGTGGTATTTGTCCGGATTTTTCACGGGATTTCTGTCGTATTGCTTCTCGATTTTTTCGGTCAATCTTTCCCTGTTTCTGATTTTATTCGCGTTTGTGGTATGGCCCGCGCTGACGATGACGATAATCATCATTTTCCGCTACTCGGAACATCGGGGGGCTATTTATTTTGAAAACCACAGGCCAAAAATCTCCCAGATAAAATAAAACCCGCTAAGGCAGCTGCCAAAGCGGGTTTTTATTACAAAAAACCCTCTACGCAGAGGGTTGATTGATTTTTTTATTTTTAGGAAAAAGGAAATATGTTATGAAAAACGCCATAAGGGAAATTGTTATTCCTCCGAGGATATCAAGCGGCCAGTGAACGCCCGCAAAAATCCTCGCCAAACCCATTATCAAAACCGCGACTATAAATCTCCAGCCCCATTTCTTTCCAATAAGATAAAAAACACAAAGCGCTAAAGTAAAGAATAGGGCCATATGTCCGGAAGGAAACGACGCCGCCACATCATGATTTACCAAAGGCGTAAATCCGTAAACAACAAACGGGCGCTGAATCGGAAAAAAATATCTTATAATTTCGGTAAACAAACCCCTGGAAATAACCAGCGAAAACGCCGTAAATAAAAACCAGCGATACCGTTCGGCGATATTTTTTTGCGAAAAAAGCAAAATTAAGGCAATTAAAACCAAAAAATAACCGAGATAATCGGCCAAAAATATTCCCAAAACATCCAATATCCGGTTCTTGCCGGTTAAATAATGGATAATATTGAAAAGCTGTTGATTAATAACCATTAGCGTCTGACAAACGGCAATAATGCCATATAGCGAGCTCTTTTGATGGCTTCCGCCAGGCGCCTCTGATGCTTGGCGCAAGTGCCGGAATAACGGGGGTCAATAATTTTCCCCTGTCCGGAAACAAACTTCTTCAGAAGTTCAACATCTTTATAGTCCACTTCTTTTAAATTTTGTGAGCAGAAAAAGCACTGATGATACATAATTTTATTTATTGTTTAAAACGGTAAATCTTCGCCTTTAATTTCTTCGTCGATTTCAATAGTCGGAATAGCTTCCGGCTTTTCTTCGGCTGCCGGCTGGAATTGCTGATTGCCCGCGCCTATCGGTCTTGGCCCAAGTTGGATTCTTTCGGCCACAATTTCAGTTGTTTTTCTTTTCTGGCCCGTTTTGTCATCCCAAGTTCTTGTCTGCAATCTTCCTTCCACTAAAAGCAAACTTCCTTTTTTTAAATATTTGGTAATCGTTTCCGCCTGCTTTCCCCAGACAACAATGTTATGAAATTCTGTGGCATCTTTACGCGCTCCGGATTTATCGGTCCAAATTCTGTTGGTAGCCATTGAAAAATTAACAACTTGCATTCCTGTCGGAGTGGTACGCGGCATCGGGTCGGCGGTTAATCTTCCTAAAATAAAAACTTTATTTAAATTCATAATCTTATTTTAATATCTCTTCCAGCTTTTCTTCAAGCGCTTCGTTTGTAAGGGCCGACTTGGGCGCCTCTTCTTCCCTGGAAACCCTTTTCTTGGCTTCCGGCTGCCTTGCCTGTTCCTGTTTTTCAATAAAAGAAGAAACTATCAGGCTCCTCAAAACCGATTTGTTCAATTTCAATGTCTGTTTTATTTTTTCAATATCGGCTGGTCCGGCTTCAAATTGAATGTATCCGAAAAATGCCGAGCTGCGCTTTCCTATTTCATAAGCCAACCTCATTTCTTCGGCCGCGGCTTTGCGCAAAATATCGGCGCCATAGCGCTTTAATATGTCCGCCACGGTCTCTTCAACCGCCGGATTATCCAAAAGAAAAGCGATTTCATACGGCTTTTTGTCTGAATTATTTGATGTTTTCTTGGCCATTTTTGATTTAAGCTGTTGAGATAATTTAGCAGATTAGAGCCGTATTTGCAAGCGATTATTCGGTTTTACCCTCTATTAATTCCTCTTCGTCCAAAACATCTTCTGTTTCTACGGAATTCATAGTTGAGCCCACCGGAATCAATCTGCCGATAATCACGTTCTCTTTCAAGCCGCGCAGTCTATCCACCTTTCCTTCGCAAGCCGCATTTATCAAAACCTTGGCTGTTTCCTGGAATGAAGCGGCTGAGAGGAAGCTTTCCGTAGACAAAGCCACCTTGGTTATTCCCAAAAGCATAGATACCGCTTTTGCCGGAGTCTTACCGGCTCTTTTCTTCTCGCGATTGACTTCCAAAAACTGGGATTTTTCCAAAACTTCTCCGCGGATAAACTCCGTGTCGCCGGATTCTTTAACTTTTACTCTGGAGAACATCTGACGGACAATAATTTCCAAATGTTTATTATTAACTGAAGTTCCCTGTCCGAAATAAATTTTCTGGACCTCGCTTAAAATATAGCGCTCTACTTCTTTTTCTCCTTTAAATTCAAAAAGTTCTTTGATATCCAAGTTTCCTTCGCTGATCTGGTCGCCTCTCTTCACCTCGTCTCCTTTTTTAACATAAAGCGTCGCCAGTCTCGGAATGGAATATTCTTCGATTTTTTCTTTTTTAGTTTTTCCTTTTGCGGCTGATTTTATTTTTACTATTTTCAGCAATCCTTTTTCTTCTATTTCCTGGACGATTCCGTCATCTTTCGCCATGAAGGCTCTTCCTTTCGGAGGGCGAGCTTCAAAAACTTCTTCAACTCTCGGCAAACCATGCGTAATATCCGCGCCGGCAATACCTCCCGTATGGAATGTCCTCATTGTAAGCTGAGTTCCCGGCTCTCCGATTGACTGGGCGGCTACAATTCCCACAGCTGCTCCGATTTTAACCGGATGATTGTGTCCCAAATCAAATCCGTAGCACTTGGAACAAACTCCGTATAAAGTTTTGCAAGAAATTGGAGATCTTAATTTAACCGATTCCAAATCAGACTTCTCTATTATTTCGGCTTCTTCCCTGCCGATAATTTCTCCGGCTTTTACAATGGTCTTATTTCCAACTTTAATATCTTCAAGAGCGGTTCTGGAGAACAGCTGATTTCCATATCCAAAAGTTTGTCCCAAATCAGAGCCGTCTTTTTTATAAACAGTTATTCCTTCTTTTGTTCCGCAATCTTCTTCGCGGACCACGATATCCTGGGAAACGTCGATTAATCTGCGAGTCAGATAACCGGCCGAAGCGGTTTTCAAAGCCGTGTCGGTAGTTCCTTTTCTGGCGCTGTGAGTGTTGATGAAAAATTCCAAAGCCGTAAGACCTTCTTTATAAGAAGCCTTAATCGGCAGCTCGATTGTTTCGTTTTTAGGGTTAGCCACCAATCCTTTCATACCCATCATCTGAACCGGCTGCAGCCAAGAACCCCTGGCGCCGGAATCGATAATCGAATAAATCGGATTGAATTCATCAAGCGATAACGGAACAAGTTTGCTGATTTTGGATTTCACGCCTTCCCAAACATTGATAACGCGCGCTTTTCTTTCCGATTCCGTAAGCAATCCTTCTTCAAATTGCTTCGTGATAGCTTCAACTTCGTCTTCCGCTTTTTTAAGCAATTCCGGTTTTTCTTTCGGAATCACCAAGTCGCTCATTGACCAGGTTATTCCGGAAATAGTGGCGTATTCAAAACCGATTTTCTTGATAGCATTAAGGCAATCGGCGGACTTCTCCGGTCCGTAAATGTTGATAATTGAAGAAACCAGCTTGGAGATGTTTCTTTTATTTATGACATCATTTACAAATTCAAAATCATCCGGTAAAGTTTCGTTGAAAATAATTCTTCCGACAGAAGTTTCCAAACCGTTGTTTTTCGGGCCAATCTGGACCAGCGCATTTATTTCAACAACGCCGGTTTCATAAGCCATCAAGGCCTCTTCAATAGTGGCAAAATTCTTTCCTGTTCCTTTCGCGTCTTTTCTAACTTTAGTTAGATAATAGCAGCCCAAAATAATATCCTGCGTCGGGCTGACAATCGGATCTCCGGTAGCCGGCTTGAGCAAGTTCAAGCTGGACAACATAATTTCGCGAGATTCTTTCTGCGCGCTTTCGGAAAGCGGCAAATGAACGGCCATCTGGTCGCCGTCGAAGTCCGCGTTGAAAGCGGAACAAACCATAGGCGGAATTCTGATAGCCAAATCTTCAATAAGCAAAGGTTCAAATGCCTGAACTCCGAGGCGGTGCAATGTCGGAGCGCGGTTAAGCAACACCTTCCTGTCCGCAATAACTTCTTCAAGAATCGCCCAAACTTCCGGCGGCGCCTGTTCTATTAAGCGATTGGAATTTCTGATGTTGTGCGCGAGTCCGCGTTCAATTATTTTGTTAATTACGAACGGCTTGAAAAGTTCCAAGGCCATTTTTTTCGGAAGTCCACACTGATTAAGCTTCAAATTCGGACCGATAACGATAACGGAACGTCCGGAATAGTCTACGCGCTTGCCCAAAAGATTTTGCCTGAATCTTCCCTGTTTTCCTTTAAGCATGTCGGCCAAGGAACGCAACGGCCTTCTCTGGCTGGACATCTGCTGGGTTCCAAAACGGGCGGAATTGTCTATTAAGGCGTCAACCGCTTCCTGCAGCATTCTCTTTTCGTTTATTACGATAACTTCCGGAGCTTTAAGTTCCAAAAGTTTTTTCAAACGATTATTTCTGTTGATAACGCGGCGATATAAATCATTCAAATCGGAAGTAGCATAACGTCCGCCATCCAAAGCAACCATCGGACGCAAATCCGGAGGCAAAACAGGAAGAACCGTCATAATGGTCCACTCCGGCCTCATATTGTGCTTTATCATTGAAACAACCATCTTCAATTTCTTAAGCAAACGACGTTCCGCCAAAACATCTTTTTTGGTTTCCAATTCTTTTTCAATTTCTTTCTTCAAATCTTTAAGGTCGATTTGTTCAAAAATTTTCCTGATGGCTTCGGCGCCGGTTCCGGCCTCAAAAACATCTCCGAATCTGCGCGCCAAGCTGTGATATTCGGCTTCGCTCAAAACCATTCCCATTTCCAATCCTTCGATTAATTTTTTGCTCGCCTCCATTCCCTCTTTCAAATCCGTGGCCTTAACTCCCTCATCTTTTGAGGTTTTCTTGCGGGATTTAAATTCCTGATCCAATTCCGCCAGCACTCTCTTGCGGTTTTCTTCATTTATGGAAGTAACAATATAAGCCGCGTAATAAATAACTTTCTCGGCCTTAGGCAGAGGAACATTCAAGAATAAGCTGATTTTGGACGGAGCGCTCTTCAAGAACCAAATATGCGCCACGGGAGTGGCTAATTTTATGTGCCCCATTCTTTCTCTCCTGACGATTGAACGAGTCACTTCAACTCCGCACTTGTCGCAGACAATTCCCTTATAACGGATTCTTCTGTATTTTCCGCAATAGCATTCCCAGTCCTTTGTCGGACCAAAAATACGCTCCGAGAACAAGCTGTCTTTTTCCGGACGCTGAGTTCTATAGTTAATGGTTTCCGGCTTCGTGACTTCGCCATGGGACCATTTCAGAATTTCTTCCGGAGACGCAATTTTTAATTTTATAGCTTTAAGGTCTTTCATATGTATCACTATCTTTAACTAATTCGACGTCTAGTCCAAGAGCTTTTAATTCGCTCACCAAAACATTAAAAGAGGCCGGGATATTCGGAGCTTTGATTTTTTCTCCGCGGATAATTGATTCATAAGCCGCTGATCTTCCCAAAACATCGTCGGATTTTATAGTAAGCATCTCCTGCAAAGTATGCGAAGCGCCATAACCCTCCAATGCCCAGACCTCCATTTCTCCGAAACGCTGTCCGCCAAACTGCGCTTTTCCGCCAAGCGGCTGCTGGGTAATAAGCGAGTAGGGGCCGATTGAACGCATGTGAATTTTCTCTTCAACCAAATGGTGAAGTTTTAACATATATATAATGCCCACGGTGACATCCTGATTAAACGGCTTGCCGGTTCTTCCATCATATAAGACAACTTTTCCGCTCGCCGGAATGCCCGCTTTCGCCATCTCTTCTTTTATTTGGTCTTCCGTTGCTCCGGCAAGCGCTGGAGTAACTGAACGATATCCCAATTTTTGCGCGGCCCAGCCCAAATGAGTTTCCAAAATCTGTCCGAGGTTCATACGGGAAGCGACACCGAGAGGATTCAAAACGATATCCACCGGAGTTCCGTCAGCCAAATACGGCATATCTTCCACGGGACGGACCTGTGAAATAACACCCTTGTTTCCGTGACGTCCGGCCAATTTGTCTCCAGCCATAACTTTTCGGAGCTGCGCGACATCAACCTGAATTCTTCTGATGATTCCCGGCTCAAGCTTGTCTCCTTTTTCTCTGTCAAAAATTTTAATTCCGACAACGCGGCCGTATTTTCCGTGCGGCATTGTAAGCGAGGTGTCTTTTACGTCTCTGGCTTTTTCTCCGAAAATCGCGCGCAACAATCTTTCTTCCGAAGTCAGTTCGCTTTCTCCTTTTGGAGAAATTTTTCCAACTAAAATATCTCCCGATTTAACTTCGGCGCCGATGCGGATAATTCCTTCCTCATCAAGATTTTTTAATTTATCTTCGGAAACATTCGGAATATCCGGAGTGGTGATTTCGGGGCCAAGCTTTGTTTCTCTGACATCGCAATAAAAATCCTCAATGTGAATTGAAGAAAATCCGTCTCTCTGCACTACCCGTTCGGAAAGAATAATGGCATCCTCGAAGTTACCTCCTTCCCAGGAAATAAACGACACCAAAAGATTCTGGCCGAGCGCCAAAACTCCGTTATCAATAGCCGGACCATCCGCCAAAACTTCTCCTTTTTTAACTTTCTGATATTTATTGACCAGCGGTCTCTGCGAAATGCAAGTGGACTGGTTGGAGCGTTTAAATTTATTTAAATCGTATTCTTCAATTTTATTTTTTGTTTTCAGTTTAATATGCCTGGCGTCAACTTCGATAATTTCTCCATCAGCCGGAGCAATTACCAAATGGCCGGAATCGCGGGCAGCTTTTTCTTCCATTCCAGTGCCCACATAAGGCGCTTCCGCCTTAAGGGAAACAACCGCCTGCCTCTGCATGTTTGAGCCCATCAGCGCGCGGTTGGCGTCATCATGCTCCAAAAACGGGATTAATGATGTGGCAACGCTGATAAGCTGCTGCGGAGCGACATCGATATAATCAACTTCATTTTTATGGCAAATTCCCGGCTCGCCGTTAATTCTCGCCTCAACGACTTCGTCGATAATTTTCATATCCTTATCAAAACCTACTCCGCCGTGCGCAATTTTATATTTTTCTTCGTCCAAAGCGTTAAGCCAGACAATTTTAGAAGTGATTACTCCGTTTTTCACGGCTGCATAGGGAGTTTCCAAAAATCCAAGTTCGTTTACGCGCGCGTAATTAGCCAAGTGGTTTACCAAACCGATGTTGGCTCCTTCAGGAGTTTCAATCGGGCAGATTCTTCCATAATGAGAGCGATGAACGTCGCGCACTTCAAAACCGGCGCGCTCTTTTGTAAGTCCTCCCGGACCCATCGCAGAAATTCTTCTCTTATGCTCAAGCTCCATTAAAGGATTGGTCTGATCCATGAACTGTGACAATTGGGAAGAAGAGAAGAATTCCCGGACTACCGAAGAAATGGGACGCGCATTGATAAGCTGAACAGGAGCGAGACCCGTAATATCGGCTGTAGACATTCTGTCCTGAACAACTCTGCGCAAACGGGCAAATCCCACTCTAAGTTTCTTTTCCAAAAGCTCGCCCACCGGTCTGACGCGGCGGTTTCCCAAATGGTCGATGTCGTCCGCTTCGGCGGTCTGTTCGTTATTCAATTTAATAATCTGTTTGATAATCGCGATTAAGTCGGCCAGCTCCAAAGTTCTGGCAGTAGCGTTCAAATTTAAGCGCTGATTAACTTTAAATCTTCCGACCTGGGACAAATCATATCTGTCCAAGCGGAAAAACATAGCTTCAATCAAGCTTTTGGCATTTTCTTCCGTCGCCAAATCTCCGGGACGGATTCTTTTATATATTTCAACAAAAGACTGCCCGGCTGTTTTAGCCGCGTCTTTTTTTAAAGTCGCTTCCATGAATTTCACCTGGCCATCCTCGGATCCGGAAAAAGTATTCAAAATTTCTTCATTGTCTTCCAAACCGAAAATCCTCAGCAAGTCCGTAACCGGCGCTTTTCTTTTCCTGTCGATTTTTACGACAATTGAGCCGTCCGGGTCGGTTTCAAATTCAAGCCACGCTCCGCGATCGGGAATAACTTTGGCACCGTAAAATCTCCTGCCCCTGAAAAGATTGGCTGTAAAATAAACTCCGGAAGAGCGGACGAGCTGACAAATGACAACACGCTCCACTCCGTTAATAATGAAAGTTCCTCTCGGAGTCATTACCGGGAAATCTCCGAAATAAACAACTTGCTCTTTTCTCTGATTGGTTTTTTTATTTACCAGCTCAAGCTTCACTCTCAAAGCCGCTTCATAAGTAAGATCTTTGAAGCGCGCGTATTCCTCGTCGTATTTCGGCTCATCAAATGAAAAATCCACATAGCGGAGTTCCAAATCCTTGCCCGCATAATCTTTAATGGGAAAAACTTCTTTAAATAATTCTTTTAATTCTTGCTTGAGAAAACGCTGATAAGATATTGTCTGTACCTCTACCAAGTTGGGCTGCTCGGTTAAAGCTCCAGAATGTTTTGAGAAAATTTTAACGGGGATTTTTGACATAAAACAAAAGCCACGCGGTTTTCCGCTTGGTTTTTAAAATTAATGTGTGTCTAAATATTTAACACTATTTTGGTTATGCTCGTCAAGTGTCTTGGCGAAAATGGTGGCCTTTGTCTCGGGATCGGATATATAGAACAAGTAATCCGATTTAAGAGGGTTTAAGGCCGATTCCATCGCATCTTTACCCGGATTCGAGATAGGACCGGGAGGCAAACCTTTGTGCGTGTAAGTATTATACAACGAATCCATTGACATGTCACGCCTGTAAAGCGCCGGTTGTTCACAATCGTGATACGCCTTGCCGCACTTTATGTAAACCAAAGTTATGTCTGCCTGGAGCGCCATGCCTATTTTTAATCTTTTATAATAAATTCCCGAAACCAAGCGTCTGTCGTTGCTTTTTTCTTCTCCGTCGGGAACTTCTTTTTCAATAATAGAAGCCAGCGTTATCAATTCGGCAGGACCAATGCTTTGAGAACCGGCGGTTGAATGATGGTCTTTAATAAGCGGCCAGATTTTTTGATTGAAATTATCCAAAAACTTTTTCGCGACTTCGGTCGGATTAGTTTTTTCGAAAAACAAATAAGTATCCGGAAACATAAATCCTTCCAGGCTTTTAGCGGAAGCCAAAAATTCATAATCTCCTTTCAAATTTTTAATGTTTACCGCAGCCAGTTCTCCGGCAGAAATAATTCCAAAATCGCTCAAACGGGAATCAATGTCCAATAAAGTATATCCCTCGGGTATAATAATTTTTATTTCTTTTCTCGGACCGCTTATAAGATTTCTCAAAACTTCCGGAGTGGAAGACGCCGAATTAAAATCATAAACTCCCGGCTTTAATCTGTGGGCTGCGCCGCTGAAAAACGCGTAAATTTTAAATGCCGTTACCGACTTTATTATTCCCGCCTGTTCCAAACGCGAAGAAATCAAATTGAATCCTTCTCCCGATTTAATTTCCAAAGTTTTTTCCGCCGCGGCCGCCGAAGCCGGTCCCAACAAAAAAACAAAGCGGCTTATTCCCACTCCGAAAACAATAAGAAAAATTATCAGCCAAAAAGGCCAGGATTTTACCATTTTCTAACGAGATTTTAATAAGATGCTTTGTATTATACCGATAATAAACGCGCTCGTCAATAAATTTGATCCGCCGTAGCTGAAAAACGGAAACGGCACTCCTACAACGGGAAAAATGCCGAGATTTGAGCCCGCATTCAGTATGAAATGCGCCAAAAACATGATTACAGCTCCCAGGCAAAACAGCCGGAAAAAATTATTTTCGCCCACCAGCCCGATTTTTATAATCCGCAGAAGAATTATCAGAAACGCTCCGACCGCCAAAAGCCCGCCCAGCAACCCCCACTCTTCAATGAACGCCGCCAAAATAAAATCCGTTCTCGGTTCCGGCAAAAATCCCAGCCGCAGCTGCGTTCCCTGCCCGAATCCTTTTCCGAAAAATCCCGCCGAGCCAATGGCAATTTTAGATTGAATCACATTGTAGCTCACTCCGAGCGGATCTCTGCCCGGATTGAAAAAATCTATTATTCTTTCCCGCTGATAATCCTTCAAAAAACTGGTCCATAAAAAAATTCCGACAAAAATGAAAATTACAAAAGCCGCAAGCAAATGCTTCCATTTTATCCCGCTGATAAGAAGATAGCTGAACCAAATTGCAAACAAAATAATAACCGAACCCAAGTCCGGCTGTATCATAACCAAAAAAGCGGGCACCGCGAAATAAATCAAAGAAAGAAAAATATTCCTTTTGTGCGCCACGCCAACATGCGCTTTCGCCCAAAAGGCCGAAAGCATTATGATGAGCGCGATTTTTGAAAACTCCGACGCCTGAAACTGAAGCGGCCCAAGCACTATCCAGCCCTTGATTCCCCTGATCGTCGGCGCGGCAAAATAAGTGAAAACCAGCAAAACAACCGACAAATAATACAATCCCTGAATAATCCACGAATAATTAAGAAACGATCGCCAATCGATTTGGGAGAAAACTATAATAATGGCAAAAGCGATAACGCAGGAGATAAACTGGCGGTAAAAATATTGCCCGCTTCCGGAAAGGGAAATCAGGCTTGCGGCAACAAGAAATATAATTGCGGAGTTTAAAACCCAATCAAGGTTTTTTAATCTTGCCAAAAAATTCATTTATTTAGCCGCGTATATAAAAAACTTGGTCGCGGACAAATCAAGATATTTTTCCATGGAAGGATCTATTTTAACGTAAATTATAAAACCCTTGGTTCTAAAAGCTTTCGCCGAGCTTAATTCGGACTTGGTAACCGCTATTTCCCTGCCTTCTTTGCTGTATAAAACCGCATTGACGACAAGCCGCGTAATATCAAAACTGTTGGGATTTTCTATTCTGCCGCTGACTTTATAGGACTTGTTTTCCTTAGCAGTTTCCAAGCTGGTTATCTTTAAAGCCGGTTTTTTCCAGTTATCAACCGGTATCCAGCTGGTATCTCCGATTTTCACTCTGGCATAGCCGACTATCTCCCCGCCCGTATCTATTCCCACTTCGGTCAATGTTTCCGTTTCGTCACCGTAAATGAAAAAGTTTTTTTGAATAGATTTAATCAGCGCGTCATGGTCGTCATAAAGATTTATTTTGTATGTAAAATTGTCTGAGCCGAATTTTTCGTTGGGATTTTTAATCTCAAAAAGCACGGATAAAGTCCTGCCATCAACCCAAAGAACCATCGGCTCGGAAGCGGTAAGCGGCTGAATATTTCTCTCGTCGCATGATATGCATAATCCGCCGCAATCAATTTCTGTTTCGCCGTTATTCATAACGCCGTCAAAACAAGTCCCGGGATTTTTAAAAAATAAAGAATAAACGCCGAAACCAATGGCGCCGATTATTAAAATTCCCAAAAATGCGAATATAAATTGTTTAATTCCGCGAGGCATTACATATATTATAGAACAATATTACGACAAATAAAAAACCCCTCGGCAAGCGCCTTAGGGTTATTTTATTAAAACATTAATGGACTGTACTGGAAGGAAAACATCTTGGCCGGAAGAATTGTGCCGGCGCTGATTTGAAGATTAGGTGGGATTCCGCGGTAGGGTTACAATCCATGAATTTCGTCACGACAAGTAAATGCCCCATGCGTCGAGCCTGCCCCTCATGGTTATTACTAGACAAGGCCTGGCAACAGAAATAACAAAATTATCTTTTGTTATTTTCAACGACACGGAACTGCTTTCACGAAGGTTCAGGTCTTTGTAAAGCACTCTTCCCATTTCTGACCAGACAATATAGTGATCGTAGAAATTACCAGGGTGTTTTCCATCCTTAATAACTTCTTTGCAAAATACTTTCACGACACAGATATCGTCACGGTCTGCCGGGAAATAGCCCCGCACACTGCTGCAGTCATAGACCCTGTGCGAAAACTGTCTGCTATATACCGACTCATCACAGAGCAAATGCCTGGCGACCTCCAAAAGGTCCTTTCTCTTTTCGCTTTCCATTTTCTATGTCTCCTTTTTATTTAAAGTCCATATAACAAAGAACAATCATTAATAAACTCTCGTTTATTAACTTGTTTATAATATAGCATATTTTAGCTGTTTTGTCAATATAGTTTACCCAACAAAAAAGACCGTTTTGCGGTCTCCTTTATCAATTTTCTCCAGTGAATCCCTGGCGAATCCTACTTTCTCGTCCGCCGAAGCAGATAATATCATCGGAGCCATATGCTTTCACTTCTCTGTTCGGAATGGGAAGAGGTGGTGCACATATGACTTAATCACCAAGAAATCACTGGAGAAAATTATTTTAAATTTGTTCCGCACATATTATGTACGGGATAAATACTGGCTTAAGAGGTCAGAAATTTCTTATGTAAAATCTCGCAAAAGCAAAATCTTACATAAGAAAAAATCGGTCTATTAGTATCAGCTCGACTAAACACATTGCTGTGCTTACATCTGCGACCTATCAACCCGGTAATCTTCCGGGGACCTAACACCTTATCTCAGGTGGGGCTTCGTGCTTAGATGCTTTCAGCGCTTATCCCTTCCAAGCAATAGCTACCCAGCACTTCAGTTGGTACCAAAGCTGGCAGACCAGAGGCTTGTTCACGACGGTCCTCTCGTACTAGTCGCGACTTCCTTCAAGTGTTTACGGACTTTGTTCAAGTCCACGCCTACAACAGGTAGAGACCAACCTGTCTCACGCATGTGGTTCACATATTGCTATGTGCATTGGACTATATCTTCACCCGAACATTTTGCGTTCAAAATATTTTAGGGGGTTAACGCGTAGTCTCTACGGGCATCTTTCTCAGATTTCCCTCGGTATTACCCGCGTGGGGTTTCACCGATATTAGTTAACATGGAACATAGAAATTACTTTCTATGACCGCCGTGAATCATAATGTCATTTCGGATTCAAACCGTTAAAAAACCAATTTCAAAAATTTTAAAATGCGGAATGCAAAATAAAATTTTAATTCAGTTCCTTAACGGTTTGAACCCAGCTCACGTATCCTTTTAAATGGCGAACAGCCATACGCTTCCCACCTTCTTCAGCGGGGCGCTAGGATGAGCCGACATCGAGGTGCCGAGCTTTGTCGTCGATAGGGACTCTCGGACAAAACTAGCCTGTTATCCCCGAGGTAACTTTTAGCCGTTGTCTCCTGTCTTTCTAAAAAGAACAGTCGGGTCGCTAAGTTCTACTTTCGTATCTGCTTGACTTGCAGGTCTTGCAGTTAAGCTGGCTTGTGCCTTTACGCGTCCAGCCCGATTTCCATCCGGGCTAAGCCAACCTTAATAAACTCCTCCAGTACTCTTTTGGAGGAAAATGCCCCATTTAAACTGTCCGCCAGGCACTGTCTCCGGTCGTTTTTGCCGACCGAGTTAGAATTTAAAGTTTGAAAAATGGCTGTTTCATTGTCGAGTCCATCCGATCCGAAAACCGGACTTCATCCCCTCGCCACTACACTACGTATCCAAACCTTAAAGCCAATACCAAGCTACAGTAAAGCTCTCGGGGTCTTTTCGTCTTGTTG
>JAQURY010000016.1 GCA_028715395.1 Minisyncoccota bacterium | reverse complement strand
TCTGGATAAAGGAGTGGAGTTGGTGATGGATGCGCTTTCTTTGATGAAGGGAGGAGAAAATTTTATTCCAAAATTGCCGGCAATGAAAGTTTCCGACTTGATTTCAACGATGATTCCGAATTGCGAAGTGAAAGTTACGGGCATCAGGCCGGGAGAAAAATTACACGAAATGCTGATTACGGATGATGAAAGCAGGAGAACTAAAGATATCGGCGTGCATTACGTTATTGAACCAGTTCATGATTGGTGGGACGGTTCGCATCTTAAGGACAATAAAAAAGTTTCGGATGAATTCCGTTATTCCAGCGACAATGTGGAAGTTTTGTCCAAAGAAGATTTTCTAAAATATATATAATATATAAATGATTCCTTATGGCCACCAGTCAATAGATAAAGACGATATTGATGCGGTTGTTAAGGTTTTAAAATCAGACTGGCTTACTCAGGGGCCCAATGTCGGCGGATTTGAATCTGTTTTGGCGCAGTATTGCGGAGCGAAATACGCGGTGGCGTTTTGTAACGGCACGGCCGCGCTTCACGGGGCTTATTTTGCCGCCGGGCTTAAAAAGGGAGACGAATTTATTACGGCGCCGATGACCTTTATGGCAACTTCCAATGCGGGGCTTTATTTGGGCGCCAAGCCGGTTTTTGCCGATGTTGATGAAAACGGCAATCTTGATATAGAAAAGGCGGAAAAGAAAATCAACCGTAAAACCAAGATGATTTCCGTTATTGATTATACCGGCCGGCCGGCGGATTTGGACGGATTTAGAAAGCTAGCCAGAAAAAATAAGCTGGTTTTTGTGGAGGACGGCTGCCACGCCTTGGGTGCGTCTTATAAAGGAAAAAAAGTCGGTTCAATCGCTGACATGACGGTTTTCAGCTTCCATCCGGTAAAAGCGATTACTACCGGAGAAGGAGGAGCAGTTTTGACCAATGACAAAAAATATTATGAAAGACTGAAAATATTCAGAAATCACGGAATAACAAAAGAAAATTTTAAATTCAAAAAAGAAACGGACGGAGACTGGTATCATGAGATGCAGCATCAGGGATATAACTACAGGATGACGGATATTCAGGCGGCGCTCGGGACCTCGCAGATGAAAAAGCTGGACAGATTTATAAAAGTGAGAAAAAAAATAGCGAACGCTTACGAAAAGGCGTTGAAAGATTATGCCGATTTGATTGATTTGCCGAAAGGAGACACCAAACAGATTTCTTCCGCCTGGCATCTTTATGTCATAAGATTAAAAGGATTGCTGGCGAAAAAGCGCGGAGAAATTTTCAATAAATTAAGAAAAGCGGGAATTGGAGTGCAGGTCCATTATATTCCGGTTTATTTGCAGCCGCATTACAGATCGCTCGGATACAAGAAGGGATTATGCCCGAAGGCGGAAAAATTTTACGAAGGCGCCATCTCTTTGCCGGTTTATCCCGATTTGAAACCAAAAGACCAGAATTATGTCATTAAAAAATTAACGGATATTTTAAACAATGGCTAAAGATAATTTCAAAAAAGAAAAAAACGACTTTATCATCAAATATGAAAAAAAAGATGTTGAAGAAACAATCTCCTCGGTATTAGGAGATGATTTCAGGGAATACAGAAAGAATTTTAAAAAAACCCAAAGTTATGAAACCGCAAAATCTATTCCTGATTTTCCGGTAACGCTTTACGTGGAATTGGTAAACAGATGCAATCTTAATTGCATTATGTGTTATAAGGCGCACCACGCGCAGCCGAGAGCCGAAATGAGCCTGGAAACTTACGGAAAAATAATGGATGAATGCAAAAAGAACAAATTGCCGGCGCTGTCGCTGTCTTTGGGTTCGGAAATTTTGCTTCACAAAGACATTAAAAAAATAATGGAAATGACAGGGGAGGCGAAAATTTTGGACACATTTTTCGGTTCAAACGGAGTGTTGATGAATGAAGAAATTGCCGAGCTTATCATGAAAAACAAATTTACCCGAGTTGAAGTGTCTTTGGATGCGGCTACGCAGGAAACTTACGCAAAAATCCGCCGCGGTTCGCCCGGCCTGGATGTTGTCGAGAAGAATATAAACGGCTGATAGAGCTGAAGAAAAAATACAATTCCAAGCTGCCGGTGATAAGAGTGTGTTTCATTATAATGGAACAGAATAAACATGAAGTTCAGCAATTTATCGACAAGTGGCAGGATAAAGTCGATTACATAGACTTTCAGCGGTATTTTGATCCTTCGTGCATAGACAAGCAATACAAGCAGGAAGAACTGACGCCTAAGGTTGATTATTGTTCGGCGCCGTTCCACAGCTTAAGTATTTGGGCGGATGGAACGGTTACGCCTTGCTGCCATTATTTGGGAAGATGGATGCCCTTGGGAAATATTAAGGACAAAACTTTAAAAGAAATCTGGCGCGGAGAAGAAATGCAAAAAGTGCGTGATCAATTCAAAAATAATGAATACAATCCGGTTTGCCGGAAATGTCTGCATTTCAGAGAAGAGAAATTTGAGGTGTAGAATATTTAATATATGGACAATGACAAATTAAGGTTATGTCTCGGAACAGTCCAGTTCGGGCTGGATTATGGAATAAATAATCCGAACGGAAAACCCCCTAAAGAAAAATCTTTAGAGATGCTTAAATTCGCTTATGAAAGCGGCATCAGGTTTTTTGACACGGCTGCGGCTTACGGCAATGCGGAAGAAATACTTGGTGAATTCATAGAAAAAAATAATTTGAAAGGAAAAATTTTTATTACTTCAAAATTAGCGCCCAATATAATATCCGAAAATGAAAAAGATATTAAAGGAGTGGTTGAAAATGAATTAAGAAAAACTTTGGCGAAACTCCACGTTGATAAATTATACGGATATTATCTGCATACGCCGAGTTATGTTTATAACAAAGAAATAATGGCGGCTTTGCAAAATTGTAAAAATAAAGGACTGACCGAAAATATCGGCGTTTCAATATACGAAGAAAAGGACGCGTTATACGCCGCGGAATTGCCGGTGGATATCATCCAGATTCCGTACAGCGTTTTTGACCAGCGACTTAATAAAACTAATTTTTTTGAAATTGCCAAAAAAAATAAAATAAAAGTTTTCGCGCGGAGCGCTTTTCTGCAAGGTCTTTTATTTATGGAAGAAAATAAAATACCGGATTATCTGGCGGAAGCGCGAGAATATGTCAAAGATTTCAAAAAGATAATCGGCAAATGCGGATTTTCTCCGGCTGAGGCATCGCTGCTTTTTTCTTATAATAATAAAGCCATAGACGGCATTGTGTTTGGAGTGGATAATATTGATATGCTTAAGGAAGATATCGGCATAGCAAAGAGTGGCGCTGATTTCAGCGAATGCCTGAAAGAGCTTGCGGGAAAATTCGAAAACATCGAAAAAAGCGTCATCTTTCCGAGTTTGTGGAAAAAGTAAAAACGGGATTGTTTTCGGTGACGCGCGTCACATTTAAAGCGTTTTATTAATGATGAAAAAAATAAACAAAAATTCCAAAGGCGCTCTTTTGTGGAAAAGAGCCAAAAAGGTCATTCCGGGAGGCGGACAGCTTTTATCCAAGCGTTCGGAAATGTTTTTGCCGGACCAGTGGCCTTCATATTATAAGAAGGCGAAAGGAGTGGAAACCTGGGATTTAGACGGCAATAAATATACGGATATGACGCTGATGGCTGTCGGAAGCTGCACTTTAGGTTATGCCGATCCGGACGTGAATTCAGCCGTGAAAAAAGCGATTGACGGGGGCTCTATGGCGACTTTGAACTCCCCGGAAGAAGTTGAACTGGCGGAGCTTTTGTGCAAACTGCATCCCTGGGCGGGAATGGCGAGGTATACGCGCACTGGCGGAGAAGCGATGGCGGTGGCGGTAAGAATCGGCCGCGCTTATTCGGGAAAAGACAAAGTCGTATTTTGCGGATATCACGGATGGTCCGACTGGTACTTGGCGGCCAATCTGGCGGACAAAAAGAATCTGGACGGACATTTACTGCCAGGCCTAGATCCGGCGGGCGTGCCGAGAAACCTGAAGGGTTCAACTCTGACTTTTTCTTACAACAATATCGATGAACTCAAGCAAATAGTTAAAAAGAATAAAGACATCGGCGTGATAGTAATGGAACCACTGAGGCATCACGAGCCAAAAAATAATTTTCTCCGGGAAGTTAAGAAGGTCGCCAAAAAAATTGGCGCAGTTCTGATTTTTGACGAAATAACAATCGGCTGGAGATTGAATATCGGAGGAGCGCATCTTTTATATGGGGTGAATCCCGATATCGCCGTAATGGGCAAGGCGATGAGCAATGGATTTCCGATGGCGGCGATAATCGGCACAAAAGAAGTGATGCAAGCGGCGCAAAAAACTTTTATCAGCAGCACTTATTGGACGGAAAGAGTGGGACCGGTGGCGGCATTGGCAACGATCAAAAAAATGAAAAAAGTTAATTTGCCCGCGCATCTTAAAAAAATCGGAGCATTAATCGGCAAAGGATGGATTAGCCTGGCGGAAAAACACGGGTTGAAAATTTCGGTTGTAAAACCCGAAGCTCTGATTACTTTTTCTTTCGATTACGGCCAGGACAGCCAAGCCATAAGAACTTTATTTACGCAGGAAATGCTGAAGCGGGGATTTTTGGCATCGCCAAGCGTTTATGTTTCATACGCGCATAAAGAAGCCAATGTAAAAAAATATCTTAAAGCCGTTGATGAAGTTTTTAAAATAATCAAAAAAGCCATAAACAGCCGAAAGGTTTACAAATTGCTGGAAGGCCCGGTCGCGCACAGCGGATTCAAGAGATTAACTTAAAGTATTTTATGACGGGAATTATCATTCAGGCCCGATTGGGTTCAACTCGGTTACCCGGGAAAGTTCTTAAAAAAATAGGCAGCAAAACATTGCTGGGCATTTTGATCGAAAGAGCAAAAAAATCCAAATCGGCGGATAAAATTATCGTTGCGACCACTGAAAATCCCGGCGATGAAAAAATCGCCGATGAAGCGAGGTCTTTTGGCGCAGATTGTTTCCGGGGCTCGGAAAACGATGTTTTAGACAGATATTACCAAGCCGCAAAGAAGTTCGGTGCCGATATTGTTGTCAGAATTACCGGTGATTGTCCGCTGATGGATCCAAAAGTAATTGATCAGGTAATCGGATTTTACGAAAAAAACGAAGGCGATTTTGATTATGTCAGTAACGTCCATCCGCCGACTTTTCCGGACGGAATGGATGTGGAGGTTTTTTCTTTTAAGGCCTTGGAACAATCATGGAAAGATGCCAAGCTAGTTTCCGAAAGGGAGCACGTCACTCAATATATGGCGAAAAATCCCGCAATTTTTAGGATCGGCAATGTGGCTTATAAGCAGGATGTTTCGGCAATGCGTTTGACTGTCGATACGGCCGAGGATTTTGAGCTTACGAAAAATATTTTCGAAAATTTTTCCGGCATTGATTTTACGCTGGAAGACATTTTAGAGCTTAAAAAAAGAAAACCAGAGATTTTTGAAATTAACAGCCGCTTTGAAAGAAATGAGGGATTGAAAAAGTCTATTGAGGAAGACAAAACTATTTAAACAAAATTATGACTGTAATAATAGATTATGGAATGGGGAATTTATTTTCTGTGGAGAACGCCTTAAAGACGCTGGGCGGCGATATTAAAGTTTCCGGCAAGCCGGAAGACATAAGGGCGGCGGACAGGATTATTTTGCCGGGAGTGGGCGCGTTTCCCGATGGGATGAAAAATCTTAAAAATCTCGGATTGGTTGAAATTTTGCGAGAAGAAGTTTTGGAAAAGAGAAAGCCGTTTCTAGGAATTTGTTTGGGCATGCAGCTATTGGCATCGGAAGGGGAAGAACACGAACCGACAAAAGGATTGGGATTTATAGAGGGGCGAGTGAGGCGTTTTCAGACCGACGAAAAAAAATTCAGGATTCCGCATATCGGATGGAATGATGTTCTCGCCGGAAAAGACAGCATTTTATTCAAGGATTTGGAAAATCCTGTTTTTTATTTTGTGCATAGCTATCATTTTGTTCCGGAAGACAAAGATAATATAGCCGCCACCTGCGATTATGGAGAGATTTTCGCCGCGGCCGTCAGAAAAGAAAACATATTCGGAGTCCAATTCCATCCGGAAAAAAGCCAAAAGAGCGGGCTGAAGCTTTTGGAAAATTTTTTAAATTATAAAAATCATGCTTAAAAAAAGATTAATTCCTTGTCTGCTTTTGCAAAACGGGCAGCTGGTGAAAAGCATAGGATTCAAAGAATATCAGATTGTCGGCAATCCGAAAATTGCTATTCAGTTTTTTAACGCTTGGGCGGTTGATGAAATTATATTTTTAGACATAAGCAAAACAGGAGATTACACGACGCTTTTAAGAAAAGATTATAATTACAAAACGCTGGAAAACATAGAAGATATTATTAAAGAGAGCGCCAAGATTTGTTTTGTGCCTTTGACGGTGGGCGGAGGAATAAAAAATATCGGGCAAATGACGGAATTATTCAAAAGCGGCGCGGACAAAGTGATTATAAATACGGAAGCGTTTCGCCGGCCGGAATTTATCACCGAAGCGGCGAAGAAATTCGGCAGCCAGGCAATAGTGGTTTCAATTGACGCGAAAAAGAACGTTAAAGGCGAATATGAGGTTTTTATAGATCATGGCCAGGAGGCGACGGGAGTCGGTCCCGCCGAATGGGCAAAAAAAGCCGGATTGATGGGCGCAGGGGAAATTTTTTTGACCTCAATAGACAAAGACGGATCGCTTCAGGGATACGATTTGGAGCTTTTAAAAAAGGTGACCGAGGAGGTCAAAATTCCCGTTATAGCATGTGGAGGCGTCGGAAAATGGCAGGACTTGGTTGATGGGGTGAATGTCGGCGGAGCTTCGGCGGTTTCGGCGGCAAATATTTTCCATTTTACCGAACAGAGCACGAAGCAGGCCAAAAAGCATATGAAAGACGCCGGACTGGATGTGAGAATTTAAAAAATAAATTTATTCAAATTATGAATTATTGCAGCAAATGCGTTTATCCTTCAGCTTCGGCATTCAAGCTGGTTTTTGATGAAAACGGAATTTGCAGCGGCTGCCGGGTGCACGAACAGGCGAAAAAATTAAATTGGAAAGAGCGCGAAGAAAAACTCAAAGAGCTGTTTGAAAAATACCGTTCCAAAGACGGGAAAAATTATGATTGCATAGTTCCGGTAAGCGGAGGGAAAGACAGCTATTATCAAGTCCATTATGTAACAAAAGTTTTGGGATTGAAGCCTTTGCTGGTAACTTATCACGGAAATAATTATTTGCCGGAAGGCGAAAAAAATCTGGCAAGGATGCGGGAGGTTTTTAATGTTGATCACATTATTTTTAAGCCGAGCGTGGAACTTCTAAAAAAAATGAACCGTCTTTGTTTCAGAAAAATGGGCGATATGAATTGGCATGCGCATTGCGGAATCATGACTTATCCTGTCCAGATTGCGGTTCAGCATAAAATTCCCCTGATTTTTTGGGGAGAGCACGGAGAGCTTGATTTGGCGGGAATGTATTCAATGAACGATTTTCCGGAAATGTCGGCGCGGCAGAGGCTGGAACATGCTCTTAGGGGATTTGATTGGTACGATATGATTGATGAAAAAGAAGGAATCCGCGAACAAGATTTATTGTGGGCAAAATATCCGAGCAACGAGGATCTGGAAAGTACGGGCGTGCGCGGAATTTATCTGGGACTTTATTCTTACTGGGACGCGAACAATAATTATAAAATAGCGAAAGAGCTTTACGGCTGGGAAGAAGCCAGAGAGCCTTTTGATAGGACCTATAGAATGTTTTCCAATATAGACGACATGCATGAGAACGGCATACACGATTATTTGAAATACATAAAATTCGGATATGGCCGGGCGACCGACCATTCTTGCAAGGATATCCGCGGCGGCCATATGACGCGCGAACAGGGAATAGAAATGGTCAAGAAATACGACCACGTGAAGCCGAGAGATTTGAAGCGCTGGCTGGAATATGTCGGAATGACCGAAGAAGAATTTGATCATATCGCGGATACTTTCAGGGATCCGAGAGTCTGGTGGATAAAAGACGGAAAATGGTGGAAAGAAAACATTTGGGGCGGGTCTTCGGCGTTTGAGGATGTTCATTTGTCGGCAGAAGAACAGAAAAAGTACATTAGGAATTAATTTATGTTCAAAGCATTTATTAACGCCGTCAAGCTTTTTAATGAGGCCTTCAAAAATTACAGATTGCGCATTCTGGTTATTTTCTTTTTGAGCTTAGCCAACAGCTTTTTGGAAGGTATCGGGATCAGCACCATAGTTCCGATTCTTTCAATGGCCAGCGGCCAGCCGCACAGCACGGATCTTATCAGCAGGACGATAGAGGCATTTTTTAATATTTTCAGCATAACTTACACCTTGAGTTCTTTGCTGATTTTTATAGGAATACTTTTTATTATGAAGGCGGTGGTTTTATTTTTCGTCAATTATATTGTCGCGAACATAGTCGCCAATTATCAGAAAGAAACAAGAGAAGAGCTTTTTTCGCGGACCCTTAAGGCGAATTGGAAATATTTGTCGCATCAGAAAGTTGGCCACTTGGATCAGATGCTTACCACCAACGTCAATACTATTTCATCTTTGTTTCCCTGCATTTCAACGCTGATGATAGTGGCGACAAAGCTTTTGATTTACATAATAATTGCGATAAATATTTCTCCGATAGTGGTGGGGCTGGCCATGATATTGAGCGCTTTTACTTTCTTCGCTTTAAAGCCGTTTTTCAGCAAGAACAAAAAAATTACCGCGGCGGCGGAAAGTTTTTACAGGCAGCTGGCGCATTTTACCAATGAAAGCATAATCGGAATGAAAACCGTAAAATCTTTGTTTGCCGAAAGTCCCGTGTTCAAAAAAGGAGAGGAATATTTCAGCCAGGTTAAAAAGATAAATGTTGATTTGGTTTTGGTGAGGGGAGTTGCGGATATAATTATGCAATTTGCGGGAATAGGATTTATTTTCGTGATGTTTGCGTTTTTCTACAAAATGACGGATTTCAATCTGGGAGCGTTTGCGGTTATGGTTTTCGCGGTGAATCAGATATTTTCCCAAGTTCAGGGAGCTCAGGCGCAGTTTCACGGAGTAATATCAGTTGTTCCTTATCTTACCAGCGTTTTAAATTACATAGGAGAGCTTAAAAATCACGAAGAAGGCGACGGAGGAGAAAAAGAGTTTTCTTTCGGCAAAGAATTGTCTTTTGACAACGTTTCTTTTTCTTATAAAGAAGAAAGAGAAGTTTTGAAAAGAGTGAGTTTTTCTTTCGGCAAGGGGCAGATGACCGGATTGATAGGCCCGTCCGGTTCCGGAAAAACCACGATAGTCGATTTGCTTTTAAGGTTGTATAAGCCGCAAAGCGGCAAAATTTTACTGGACGGAAATGATATTTCTGGTATCAAAATGAAGAAATGGAGAAATAGCGTGGGATATGTTTCTCAGGATATGTTTTTACTGAATGACACGATTGAAAATAACATTAAGTTTTATAGCGATTCTGTAAGCCATAAAGAAGTTGTCAGGGCGGCAAAAATGGCCAATATCCACGAATTTATAGAGGATTTGCCGGAAAAATTTGAAACCATGGTGGGAGAACGGGGTATTTTGCTTTCGGGCGGCCAAAGACAGAGAATCGTGCTGGCGAGAGTGCTGGCGAGAAATCCCGAGATTTTGATTTTGGATGAAGCGACCAGCGCCCTGGATAACGAATCGGAAGCGCTGATACAAAAAGCCATTGAGGGATTGCGCGGTCATATTACGGTTTTAGCGATAGCTCACAGATTATCCACGGTTAAAGCGTCGGATAAGCTTATAGTTTTGGACAAAGGAGAAATCGTCGAGCAAGGAACGCCGGAAAAACTGCTGGAAGACAAAAATTCTTATTTTTACAAAATCAGCAATATAAAAAATTAAAATGGCAAAAAAAAGATTATTTTTAATAGAATGGGAGCATAAGGATTTCGGGCTGATTGATTCCATCGTGAAACTGAAAGAACAATGCGAGATTGTTTATTGGACGGCGGTCAATGTCGATAAAGAAGTTGATCAGTCCCAGTTTCCGGGAACGATTTTTCAGGACCAGAGAGAAACGTTGTTCGCAAAGCCGGCCAAGGGCGCGGATATTTCCGGTTTTGAGCCGATGAGCGAAGAGCTCATAAAAAAATTTTCCGAAACGGAAGCCACTGTTTTGACGATGATGAACAAAAAATATGAAAGATTTTTGATTGAAGAAAGAAAAAGGATTTATTACGACATCCTTGAATATTGGTATAACGTTATAAAAAAATACAAGCCGGACGCGATAGTTTTTTCCAACGTTCCCCACACGGTTTACGATTTTGTGATTTATTCTTTGGCAAAATACCTGAATATAAAAACGATTATGTTTGATTTTGTCTGGGTAGGAGACAGATATTGGCTTATTAATGACTACAAAAAAGAAAACGCGGAGATGGAAAGAGAATTGGAAAAGAATAAAAATAAGAATTTTTCGATGTCCGATTTGAGCGAAGACATCAGGAAGCATTATGAAAGGCATCTTAATCCGGCGGTTGACGCGACGCCCTGGTATCACAAGGAGTTCAAAAAGAATTTCAAAGGATTTAATTTTTTGAAGATAAAATCAAAAATGGTCTGGGAAAGCGTTGCCGATCTGAGTATTTTTGAAAAGGCTCTCAAACATATTTCGGGAAAATTCAAAGACAATATGAGAAAGGAATATTCGAGGGTCCAGACAAAGCCCGATTTAAACAGGAAATTCGTCTATTTGCCCTTAAGCTATCAGCCGGAAGCGAGCACTTGCCCGCTGGGGGAGATTTACGTTGACCAGATATTGATGATTAAGACGGTAGCGGCGGCACTTCCGGATGGCTGGGTTATTTACGTTAAAGAACATCCGATCCAATGGATGCCGAGAGGCCAAAAGTTTTTCAGTTATCGCTATAAAGGATTTTATGAAAGAATAGCGGAAATTAAAAATGTTTTTGTGATTCCGGCAGATATGAATTCTTATGAATTGATAGAAAAATCGCAGGCAATCGCCACGGTAATCAGCACAGTGGCCTGGGACGGAACTTTGAAGCTGAAGCAGTCTTTGATTTTCGGTTATCCGTGGTTTATTAAGGCTCCGGGGATTTTTAAAGTTGACGGAGTGGAATCGTGCAAGCAGGCATTCGGCAAAATAACGGGCGGATTCCGGATAAAACAGCAGGATGTAATAAATTATTTGGCTTGTTTGGATAAGGCTTCTTCTCACGGATATATGGATGAGCCGTTCAGGATTGTTTCTTCCGTAAGCAAAGAAGAAAACGGGAAAAGATTTTATGAAGCTTTAATTTCGGAAATAAACAAAAAATAAAATGTATAACGGAAAAAAAATAACAGCGACCATAGAAGCCAGAATGACGTCTTCGCGTTTGCCGGGAAAAGTTTTGATGCCGCTGGCGGGAAAACCGGCGCTGGAAAGAATGATTGAAAGGCTGAAGCGCAGCAAATATCTGGACGATATTGTGATCGCCACGACTGTAAACAATGCCGACGACGAAATTGTCCGGCTGGCGGAGCAGCTTGGAGTGAAAGCATTCAGAGGAAGCGAAGATGATGTCATGGGAAGAGTTTTGAATGCGGCAATGTCCGCGAAGACGGACATAATCGTGGAATTGACGGGGGATTGCCCGCTGATGGACTCGGTGCTGGTTGACCGCGGAGTGGAAGAATTTTTTTCCGGACAATATGATTGCGCTGCTAATGTAATCAAGCGTTCTTTTCCCGATGGATTTGACGTCCAGGTTTTCCCCGTGTCGGTTTTAGCCGAAGCGGAAAAAGAGACAAGCGACCCTTTGGACCGCGAGCATGTTTCTTATTTTATTTATAAAAACGAAGGAAGATATAAAATAAATCACTGGTTTGCGGAAAAAGAATATACATGGCCGGAGCTTCGCGTGACGCTGGATGAAAAAAATGATTATGAGCTTATAAACGCCATATTCGAGAAATTGCTACCGGTTAACGAAAAATTCAGTTATATAGATGTAATAAATTTATTGAGGAACAATCCCGAATTGTCCCAGATAAACAAAGATGTCAAAGCAAAACACGTATAAGGCGGCCATAATAGGGGCGGGGCGGATTGCCAGCGGATACGATTCTTTGGAAAGCCCGAAAATTCTTACTCATGCCCACGCTTACAAAAAACACGGCAATGTCGAATTGCTGGGTTTTTATGATACCGATGCCGGCAAGGCGGAGCAAGCCGCCAAAAAATGGTCGGCGGGATTTTTCGGGGATTTAATCGAGCTGGATGCCGCGGCGCCGGAAATAATAAGCGTTTGCGTGCCGGACGGGGAGCATTCGGGGGTTCTTAAAAAAATAGCCGGATTTAAAAACAAACCGAAAATAGTTATTTGTGAAAAGCCGATAACTGCGGAAATTAAAGATACGGAAGAAGTAATAAAATTATACGAAGATAAAAAAATACCTTTGTTGATCGACCATACCCAGAGATTCAACCCGACGGCGCGTGAAGCTGCCGAAAAAATAAAAAACGGGGAATATGGCAAAGTCGTTTGCGCTTCGGCGGTTTACAGCAATGGGGTATTGCATGGAGGAACGCACGTTCTTGATTTGGCCAGATATTTTTTTGGAGAAGTTGAAAGTTTTAAAGTTTTGTACAAAATAAAAGACCGCGAGGGAGAGGATATGACTGTCGGAGCTTTTTTGGAATTTGAAAATTGCCCGCAGTTTTATTTTATGACAGATGACGAAAGAAATTACAGCTATTCCCGTTTTGATATTGTCTGCGAGAAAGGAAGGGTGTCATTTCCTGATTTTTGGTTTACTTTGACTGAGCAGAAGGTTGTAAGCGATCCGGTTTATAAAGGAGACAGGATACTGAGCGAGCCGATAATCCAAAAAACAAAATTTGACGAAGCTTTGTTATATTTAATAAGTAACGCAATCAATCATATTGAATCGGGAGAAGCGCTTTTGAGCAGCGGAGAAGATGCGGCAAAAACCCAGAAAGCGTGCCATGATTTATTGAATGAAGCGTTAAAATAAATTTTATGAAAAAATTAGCTATTAACGGCGGGCAGCCCGTCAGAAAAAAATTATTTCCCGCTTATAAAGTCATCGGAAGCGCGGAAAAGAAAGCCGCAATAAGAGTTTTAAATTCGGGAATATTATCAAAATTTTTAGGATGCTGGGATCCTGATTTTTACGGCGGTCCGGAAATTTTGAAATTTGAGAAAGAATGGGCAAAACATTTTAAGGTAAAACATGCCATCGCGGTTAATTCCTGCACATCGGGACTTCAGTGTTCTGTCGGGGCGGCTGGCGTCGGGCCGGGCGACGAAGTGATAGTGACTCCATTTACGATGTCGGCCTCTGTTTCGGCTCCGCTGATTTACGGAGGCGTTCCGGTTTTTGCCGATATAGAAGCAAAACATTTTTGCCTGGATCCCAAATCAATTGAAAAAAGGATAACCAAGAAAACCAAGGCGATAATCGTTGTTGATGTTTTGGGCTTGCCGTATGATGTGAGCGCGATAAACGCCATCGCCAAAAAACACAATATAACCGTAATAGAAGATTGCGCTCAGGCGATAGAGGCGAAATACAAGGGAAAATTTGCCGGAACGCTGGGAGATATCGGGGTGTATTCGCTTAATTTCCATAAGCATATCCACACCGGCGAAGGAGGAGTGGTGGTGACCAATAATGGCAAACTTGCCGAAAGAATAAGAATGATAAGAAATCACGCTGAGGCGGTGATGGGAGGAAGAAAAGATATGAAGGATCTGACTAATATGGTGGGATTCAACATGAGAATGACTGAAATGCAGGCGGCGATAGGCAGGGAACAGCTGAAAAAATTAAGCAAACTTGTAAAAGCGAGAATTAAGAATTGCAATTATTTGGCTTCCAAACTTTCTAAAATTCCGGGCATAGAATTTCCTCCGACGAGAAAAGGAGCAACACATTCCTATTATACCCAGCCGTTTTTGTTTAATGAAAAAATTGCCGGAATAAAGCGGGAAAAATTCATAGAAGCGGTCAAGGCCGAATTGCCTCCGATAGAAAAAAGAGAGGCTGAAGGCGTCATAATAACCTGCGGAGCCAGGCCCTTGTACATGCTTCCGCTGTTCCAGAAAAAAATCGCCATCGGGAAAAAGGGATATCCATTTAATCTTTCAAAATCCGTCAGTTATAAAAAAGGAATTTGTCCGGTTGCGGAAAGGCTGCACGAGAAAGAAATGGTATACCACGAACTGATGAGGCCGCCGATGAGCAAAAAAGATTTGGACGACGTAGCTAAGGCTTTTCAAAAGGTCTACGATAATCGCAGAGAAATAAAATAAAATGAAAAATCAATTTTTAGTCGGAGAAAAAATTTATCTGAGGCCGATAGAAGAAAGCGATTTGAATGAAAAATATCAGTCTTGGCTCAATAACCCGGAAGTAACGGCTTATAACACCCATCATCGTTTTCCGAATTACCGCCAGAACATGCTTGATTATTTCAACGAAGTGATCAAGAGCAAAAACAATCTTATTTTGGGAATTATCGATAAAGAAACGGACGAGCATATCGGCAATGCGGCGCTGGAAAATATTGATCCGATAAACAAGTCGGCCGAGTTTGCGATTTTAATCGGAGAGAAAAAAATGTGGGGAAAGGGAATCGGAAAAGAAGTCCTGAAATTGCTCGTTGAACACGGCTTCAACGCTCTTAATCTCAACAGAATTTATATGGGAACTTCGGCGGATAATATCGGAATGCAGAAAGTCGCCGAGGCGGTTGGATTTAAAAAGGAAGGCGTGGGCAGGCAGGTGTTTTATAAAAACGGAGAATACAAAGATACGGTTAATTACGGATTACTGCGTTCCGAATATAATGGGAAAAAATAAGGAAAAAATTTTAGTAGTCTGCCACGACGCCGGAGGAAGCGAGGTTATATCGGCTTATGTGAGAAAAAACGCTCGGAAGAAGCGGTTTTTTTGCTTGGTGAGCGGACCCGGGATTAAGGTTTTTAAAAGGAAAGGATTGAAAAAGTTTTTAATACCGAATAATAAAACTCCGAAAGGATTTTTGCGGTCGTTGAAGCCGGACTTGGTTTTGGCGGGGTTCAGCGCATCAATGGGCCAGCTGCCTTTTATAAGGGCGGCGAAGGCCGAAAAGACGAAGTCGGCGATTTATATTGACCACTGGACCGATTATAGGCGGGGAATCGGTTATCCCGAAGAAAATTGGCGAGAGAATATGCCGGATGAATTTTGGGCGGGGGACGCCGATGGTTTGCGTATCGCCAAAAAATTGTTTCCCGGAAGAAAAATAAAATTCGTTAAAAATCTTTATTTTATTGAAAGAAAAAAAGAATATAATCAAATCCGGAAAAAGCTGAAAAAGCCGGAAAAGACACTGGTATTTATGAGCGAGCCGTATACCGCAGTGACGAGTTTTTCCGGGGAGCCGTTTTACGGCCTTAACGAATACAGGGTTTTGGACAAGCTGCTTGCTTATCTTTCCGCGAAAAAATTCAGGAATAAGGTAGTTATTTGCAATCATCCTTCCGAGGCCAGGAGCAAATTTGACGCTTTAATATCCAGGTATGCCGGCAAGTTGAAAATCAGCAAACAAAGCGACAGTGTTTTGAAAGATATCGCCAATGCTCAGGTTGTAGTGGGAATGATGGGCATGATTCTCGCTATATCTGTGATTTGCGGGAAAAAAACCGTGAGTTTTATTCCGCATAAAGGAATTAATTGCATGTTGCCCGACAAGCGGATAATTCGCATTCATGATGTCAGAAAACTGGGGGAAATAATAAAATTATGAAAATTGTCACGGTAATCCAATCAAGAATGAATTCCAGGCGTTTGCCGGGGAAAGCGTTGCTGGATTTGCGCGGAACATCGGCATTGCAGCGCGTTCTGGAAAGAATCAAGCCGTCAAAATATGTCCAAGAAATTTATCTTGCGACGACTGCCGACCCAAGCGATGACATTCTTGAACAATGGGCCGCGAAAAACGGAATCAAATGCTACCGGGGAAGTACCACGGACGTTTTAAGCAGCTATTATCAGATAATAAAGAAAACTGGAGCCGATGGCGTTGTCAGAATAACGGGCGATTGTCCGCTGATTGATTATGAAATAATAGACAAAGTATTTGAGGCGTTTTTAGCCGGAGATTGCGACTGCGCGACGAATACCACGCCGCCCACATTTCCGGATGGTCTGGATGTAGAAATATTTTCTTCAAAAGCGATTGAAAAATCCCAACAGGAAGCAAAATCGGATTTTGAAAAAGAGCATATCAACGTTTATATTTATCAAAATCCCGGGATTTTTAAAATAAAAAATGTAACCAACGAAGAAAATCTTTCGGCGTACCGGCTGACGCTGGATACTCCCGAAGATAAAAAATTATTGGAATCGCTTATCGGAGAATGCGAAAAATCCGGAAAATATTGTCACCTGAAAGAAATAGCAGAAATCTTAAAAAATAATCCGTCATGGTCGGACATAAATGCCAAGCATGAAAGAAATCAGGGCTATAAAATCGGCTATTAAAAAAATGAAAGAATTAATATTTTATTAAGTGGAGGATTGGTAAAAAAGAACGGCAAGTGGCGGACTACTAATTTAAACGAGGGCGATAATTTCGGGGTTAGCGGAGACAGATTAAGAG
>JAQURY010000015.1 GCA_028715395.1 Minisyncoccota bacterium | reverse complement strand
TTTTATTAGTTGGGTGGGATTGAGGACTATGACAGCTACTGCCGATAATACGGCTAGGATGCCGATGACGATGAGGAGCTCTACGAGGGTGAAGGAATCGTAATTATAAACTAAGGGATAATTATTTTTAATATAGCCATTTTTCATTTACATCATTTTAACATTTTCAGCATTTTCTCCAGCGGCCATGCATTAATCACATCGTTTTTTGTCGCCCATCCTCTTCTCGCCTGGGCAATTCCATATTCCGAAAAAGGAAGATGCTGCACCGAATGTGAATCTGTGCTTATTGATAATTTTACTCCCGCCTCAACGCATTTTTTAATATATTCATCTTTTAAATCCAATCTGTCGGGAAAAGAATTTATTTCTAAAACTGTTCCGGTTTTTTTGGCGTGCCTTATGATTTCATCCATATCAACCGCATACGCATCGCGCTTATTTATCATTCTGCCGGTAGGATGATTCAAAATATTAACATTGGAATTGCTTATCGCCTTTTTAATTCTTTCTGTCTGTTCTTTTTCGGGCAAATTAAAAAGCGAGTGGACAGAGACGCTTACTATGTCCAATTTCGATAAAATTTTGTCCGGCAAATCCAAAGAACCGTCTTTTAGAATGTCGCATTCCGTTCCTTTTAAAATAACGAATTTCGAATCCCCCGCCGCCAACTTCTTATTCACTAAATCTATTTCCTTCCATTGCTGCTGTATTCTTTTTTCATCAAGTCCGCGCGTCATAGCCAGCCGTTTTGTATGATCCGCAATAACAATATACTTCATCCCCAGCGCCATTGCCGCCCTAGCCATTTCTTCAATCGTATTATTTCCATCCGTAGCATCAGTATGAACATGTAGATCTCCTTCCAAATCGCCGTAATTGATAAGTTTGGGAAGTTTATGCGCCAAAGATGCTTCAATTTCGCCCGTCATTTCCCGGAGCTCCGGCTCAATATAATCCATTCCCAGTTTTTCATAAATCTCCTCTTCGGTTTTCCCGGCAATCATTTTATCGCCCTTAAAAAGTCCATATTCATTGAGTTTCCAGCCCTTTTTTATGGCGATTTCCCGAAGAGCTATGTTGTGGTCTTTTGAACCGGTGAAATAGCACAGCGCCGCTCCATAAGATTCTTCTGGCACTATTCTTATATCGGCATCCATTTCATTCTTGAATCTAACCGATGATTTCGTCTGGCCTTGCGCCAAAATCCGGCTCACTTCCGGCATAGAAACAAACATTTCCATTACGGGTTTTGGATTATTTGAAATGACCAAAAAATCCAGATCTCCGATTGTTTCTTTTTTCCTCCTCACCGAACCGCAGGCAACCGCATTTTTTACTTCTTTCATCTCCTTCAGCCGTAATTCAATTTCTCTGGCTAGCGGTATTATTTGTCCCAAAAGAAATCTCTGGCTGGATTTTTTTGAAAATTCCAAATTTTTCAAAATGTTTTCTTCGCTTTTTTCTCCGAACCCTTCCAGATTTTTTATTTTCCCCTGCTTGGCCGCTTTTTCCAAATCGTTTAAATTTCTGACTTTTAATTTTTTATAAAGAGTTTTGATTGTTTTTGCCCCCAGTCCTTCAATCGATTTAAGCTGGCCCAGATCAACCGGGGTTTTTTTCTTCAGCTGTTCATAATATTTAAGCTTTCCCGTTTTCAAAAGTTCTTCCATTTTTTCGGCAATAGAAACTCCGACGCCGGGAATATCCTCCAGCGCTTTCAGCCCGCCTTTTTTATAAATGTCGCCCGCTTCCTCGGACGAATCTTCAAGAATCCCGGCCACTTTTTCATAGGCCTTGGCGCGGAAAGAATCATCTTCCATTTCCAAATAAACCGCTATTTCTTGGAAAATATCAGCGATTTCTTTATTATTCATAATCAAAATTTTTATCGTACGCCATAAGTCGCACGCTACAATCCGGAAATTATTTTATTCCCGCTCTTATGTGATCGCTCATCGTCTCGGGCTTGCCAAGTTTTTCTTTGGGCAATATAAGGTTAGGCACAAGCAAAAGCAAGCCAGCGCTTACAATGGCCATTAAACCAGTTATTAAAAATACCAACCTAATACCTCCGGCAGCGGCAATCAATCCCCCCAAGAAACCTGCGGCGCCAATACCAAAACCAACCGAGCTGCTGCTTACCGCCCATTCAAATGCCGAGTGTTCTTTGTCTAAATGTCTGGAAAAAATCGCCGACCAAGCAGGAATATATAAAGCGAAACCCACCGCTTTCACAAATTGAATAATATAAATTACTGTCATTGTTTTCGCGGCCATAAAACAAAAAGCGGTAACGGAAGAAACAAGCAATCCAAGAATCAAAACATAAAAATCGTCTTTTTCTCCGTCAGTTTTATCCAAAAATAAAGAAATGGGTATCTGAGCGCAAGATTTTGTAATCCAATAAATAGCCGCCAAAAAACCAAGAGAAAGCAACGTAGAACCAACTATATTTTTAGTTACAAAAATAGCAAATAAAGGATCAATAAATCCCCAGCCCGCCCATAAAAATAAGTCTCCTATGATAAAAAACCTGATTACTCTATTAACCGAAGGAAACTTTATTTTGATATTATCCGACATAAAAAATTAATTCGTTGCTTTCTAATTTTACCATAATTTTCTTACCCCTTGTAATTTCACCCTTCAAAATTTTTTCCGCCAACACGCTTCTTATTTTATCGGAAATTACCCCGCGCAGCGGCCTGGCGCCAAAAACCGGATCATAACCCCATTCGGCGATTTTTATAACCGCCTCGTCGGAAAATTCCAGCTCAACGGTCTGGCTTTCTTTTACTTCTTTCGATAAATCGTTCAGAGATATTCTCGCAACCGCCAAAATATCTTCCTGTGACAAATTTTTGAAAACTATTACTCCCGAAAAACGATTAACCAATTCCGGCCTGAATATTTCCGTCAGTTTTTTCTTCAAGTTTTCCGCAACCTCCGACATCGGCCTGCCCGCTTCAAGCTCGGTTTTTATAAATTCCGAATGAGCATTACTGGTGGCAATAATAACTGTATTCTGAAAATCAATCGTTTTTCCGAAATTATCCGTAAGCCGGCCGTCGTCCAAAACTTGCAAAAACAGATTCAGAATATCTGGGTGGGCTTTTTCAAATTCATCGAGCAAAACCAGACTGAACGGCTTTTGGGAAACTGATTCGGTAAGCGCGCCGCTGACATTTCCGTCCGGCGAACCGATAAAGCGAAAAACGCTCTGCTTGTCCTGGTATTCTGACATATCAAAACGGATCATCGCATCCTTTGAACCGAATTGGATATTGGCCAAAATCTTGGAAAGCTCCGTTTTTCCCACTCCGGTAGGCCCGACAAACAAGAACGAAGCGATTGGCCCGCCTTTTCTGGAAAGTCCGCTCCTGTATTCTCGTAGTGCCCGCGAAACCGCTTTCACCGCCTCTTCCTGGTCAATAAGGCGCTCGTGGATGGTTTCTTCCATATTAAGAAGTTTCTCGGCCTCCTGCTCTCCCGCCTTTCTCAACGGAACATTAATTCTTCTCTGCGCGATATCAATAATATCGTCGGCGGTTAAAACTCTGACTCTTTTTTCCTTGGCATCCGCAAGCGATTCCCGCAGCAATTCCTGAGCGCTGCTCGGCAACAGCTTTTCTCTGAAATATTTTTTCGCCAAATTTACGGCCTCCTTCACCGCGCCGTAAGTTATAGTTATTCTGTATTGCCTTTCCAAAATGATGCTGTCATAAACCAATAGTTTTGTCGCCTCCTCGGCGGAAATTTCCTGTATATTAATTGATTCAAATACTTTCACCAAATCGGCGTTCGGCTCAATAAACGATTTATATTCGCGCGGATTGGTGGTGCCGACAACCGAAAACGCGCTGGAACTCATCGCCGGCAAAAGCATATTTAAAATATTGTAATTTTCCTTTCCGGAAATTCTCGCGAGATCATGGATGTCGGAAACAATTAAAACAACATTTCCGGAAGACACTATTTCTTCAATAATTCTTTTAAGTCTGTTTTGAATTTCGCTTTGTTCCGCCCCGGCAGTCAGATTTCCTATTTGAAGAGACACCAATCTTTTATCAAAAAGAGCTTCTGGCACTTCGTCTTTCACCATCCTGTAAGCCAAGTGCGCCAAAAGCGCTTCTTTTCCGGAACCCGGCTCTCCTATAAGCAAAACGTTTTGTCTTCCAGGACGCGACAAAATATCCGTCATCCTGTCGTATTCAATTCTGTGTCCGATAAGAAATCCCACTTTTTCCATCCGCGCCAAATCAGTTAAATCTTCGCTGTATTGGTCCAGCGTTGGCGTAGGCTTAGCGCTCCAAGCGCGATTCATGGCGCGATGCCTGACTTTATAAGGCCTTCTCACAAATCCTCCCAATTCCGAAGGAAGAAACCTCAGTAGTCCAAATTTAGAAAGATATCGGCTGAAAACCAGGGAATTTTCCAGGTCTCCGGCGCTGATATTGAAATATTGGAATATGTTCGCGATACTCGGGCTTTCGCAATAACTCAGAGCCGCAAAAATATCCTTCGGCTCGATAAACCGGTTGTGAACTCCATATGCCTGCTGCAAAGATAAGGCCGATATTTTAGCAATTTCCGCGGTCAATAAATCTTTTTTATTTTTGCCATCCGAAACTTTATTTTTCATGCTTTCTTTCAGCATCTCGTTTGTTTTTTCCAAAAGCTTTTTCGGATCAACGCCCATCCTTATGAGTCCTATGTGAATATCCTTTTTTTCCGACAGTTGTCTCAAAAGAAGAAGGTAAAAATCTCCGCCGAAAATCAGCGAGCGTTCAAATGCGTATTCAAAAATGGCGAACGACGACGGAGTCAGATATTTCGCTAAATTTACATTGCCGGATAATTTATTTTCCTGAAGAGACTTGTCGGCAAAACCGGAATGTCTCGCCTTGTCCAATAAAAACAAAAACAATAAAATTCCCGCCCAACGAAGCCACATTGTATCCGACACGACAAAAAGCGCGCAGGCCGCAATCATTACCATATAAGTCGTAAATTCCGCGATTCTCACCAACACTCTGCCCAAATGAGTCATTTTCAACCGCAGATCGGAAAAATAAAAATTTACAGTTGGCTGGTTCATAATTTTATAAGTTTCAAATTAAAAAGAATCTGATAAACGGCATAAATCGGCGCCAGCGCCCATGCTAAAAATCCCGCCAAAGCAATGGCCGTTAAAATAAGATAAAAAACCAAAGCCAAAAAAATTCTCAAAGTCCTGAAAGTCACTCCCATTATATAGCCGACCAAGGTGTAGTCCTGATACATCGGGCTAAGCCAGCTTCTTACCGTCACCTTAAGCGCAAATCCCCGGTCAAACCTCTCTAATACGCCTAGAAACCATGAAGCATAAAGAATAAAGCTTTCAACGTACCAATGGTAAATAAACTGCAAGATGCGGTAAAAAAATCGTTGAATAATATATATGGCCGATATCGGCATATTTCAATTATAACTTATAAGACGAAATTAAAATAATTTTTTTTGAGACGACAAATCGGGCGGATTTACACCTTTTTCATCGGCATTTTTCGGCTTTTTCAGCAATTCGTCGGCTTTTGCCAGCAATAACGGCAGCTTTTTAAAGGATTTTTCCAATTGTTTCTTCATGTCCGTTGAACGGAGCGCCGCCGCCGGATGAAGCATCGGCACCACCAGCTTATCTCCAACTTTAAAAATTTTACCCTGATCCCGCGTAATTTTAGCCAATGGAAGAAAATAATTCATGGCAAACCTCCCCAAAGTGACGATTATCTTGGGATTAATGATTTTTATTTGCTTTGACAGGTACGGCTTATAAGATTCAATTTCTTCCGGCAGCGGATCGCGATTGTCCGGCGGCCTTCTTTTAACGATATTGGTGATATAAAAATCTTCCCTTTTCCATCCGGAAGAAGCGATTAAATTATTTAAAAGTTGTCCGCCACGACCGACGAATGGGCGCTTAAGCTGGTCTTCAGTCGCGCCGGGCGCTTCTCCAATAAACAAAATCGGCGTGTCGATATTGCCTTCGCCAAAAATAAGATTGGTTTTTAACGGCAAAGATTTGTCGTTAATCATTTCCTGTTCCAGGCTCTGAAGCATTTCTTCTTTATCCATTATTATAATTTTACATTAAAAGTGCCCTCGCGAGGAATCGAACCTCGATCTAGAGCTTCGGAAGCTCGCATTCTATCCGTTGAACTACGAGGACTCGTCTTATAGTATATTCCCGAGCAAAATAATGACAAATATAAGCAGAATCACCGGCACAAACATCCTGGAAAAACTGGAAATCAGCACTGGCGGCATTGTCAGCTGCTTATTCGCTTTATTCCACATCAGAAGAATCAAAATGCATTCCAGCGGCAAAAAAATCGCTCCCACAAAAGCCACCATTCCTATAAAATCCCTGAACCCCAATAAATAAAGCGCTATCGGCGCGCAAATCGCCAGAATTTTGGCAAGCCCATCTTTCAAATTAATGTCATTTTTTAAAGTTTTCCTAACATTAACTCCGACAATCATATATGAGCCCAATATCGTCGAAAAAGCCAAAATTCCTATTAAATAAAATAAAATTGGGGAGATCTTGCCCACCAATCCGCCAATAGCATCTTCGGTCGCAATTCCCGATAGTCCCAAAACTCCGACCACAAATAAAATATAAATTGCTGCTGGAATAATCTGCCCCCAAACTAGCGCTTTTTTTAAAAATGAAAGCGGTATTTTTGACTCCCGAAAATAGCTCACCACCTCCGGAACCATCAGCGCCCCGAACAGCGCGAAAATAACCGGACCGGCGACGGAAAATTCAAACGGCCGGAATACTCCCAGATTTATATCTGAAATATTTTTCAATCCTAAAATAAAAATAAGGGAAACAATTACCGCCATTCCGGAAGAAATGAAAAATTCCACGGACGCAATTCTCTTTATGTCGAGAAATATCATCGCCGAACCGATTATCCAGAAAATTAAAAGAGGAGTTGCCGAGTCTCCGAAAAACATTTTTGAAAAATCCGCTATCAGAATCAGATAAATCGTCAAAACAAAAAAAAGCTGCAAAATGCCCATTAAAATCCCCGCCATCATTCCGGTTTTTCCGAAATAGTATTTGCACAATCCCGCAAATCTGTGATCTCCCGGCGTTCTGACAACCAAATCGGCAAATACGCAATAGATAAAAATAAAAATAGCGGCAAATACCGCCAAATAAAACAATGCCGTAAGAAATCCGCCAGTCTGAAAAACAAACGGCAGAGAAAATATTCCCGCGCCAATAACCGTTTTGGCAAGAATATTTGCCGGCAAAATTATATTACGAAACATAATTTATTTTATTTCTCAGTTTTATCTCGGATTTTTTCTATGAAATGTTCAATCGGCCAAAGAATAACGAATATAACGATAATCGACAAAGCGCCCAAAACAGCCACGCTATACAAAGCAAATCCGCAGGCCATTCCGATTGCCGCCACCGCCCAAACTCCCGCGGCAGTAGTCAGTCCCTGGATTTTTTGCTGCTGGAAAATAATTAAGCCGGCTCCTATAAAGCCGATGCCGGTAACTATCTGCGCCGCGATCCTTGATGGATCCGCATTCGGCCCGCTAAAAGCCGAGGAAACTATACTGAACAACGCCGATCCAACGGAAACTAAGGCATGCGTCCGCATACCCGCGGTTTTATGAGCAAATTCTCTTTCTATACCGACAATCGCTCCCAAAACAACGGCGAAAACGATTCTCTGTAAAATATCCAAAGTTTGAGAATCAAAAATTCCTAAAAACATAAATAAAAATAACTTTTAATTTTAATCCAAATAAACGTCATCCCCTTCTCTGACTTTATCCTTAACTTTTATTCCGACTTCCTGTCCCGATTTTGCGGTCGGAATATCTTTGTGGTCATACTGCATTGATTTTACTTCTTGGGAAAAATCGGTTGTCGCGCCGATAATGGAAATTTTCTGTCCAACGTTAACCGGCTTGTTAAATTTCACTATCGCCACTTCCAATCCCCCGTAATAATGGGTTACTACTCCCGCTGGCTTATCCGCTCTGACAGTTTTCTTTGAAAATCCCAGTGCTTTTAAAATTTTCTTTAACATAATTTTTTAAAATTTTAATTTTCGACCTTGTAAACAAATTCTGTTTTTTTAAATCTTAATTCCGTTTCCGTTTGCACTCTTGTCTTTTTCTATCGCAGCAACAACTTTGTCCACCAAATCTTTAATATCATGAGAATAAATTACTTTCCCGGGTCCGCGATTCATTTTTTTGACGATATCATTTAATTCATCCGCCGTTCCGCCCGTACCTTCCAAAACTCCTATCGGCTTATTATCTTCAAAAGCAATTGTGAACTCGTTGAGCGTTCCCATTCTTCCGCATATTGTTATAACCGCGTCAGCCGAACGAGTCAGCAACAAATTTCTTCCAGAATATTCAAATCCGGTATAAACAATCACATCATGGTAATCAATCGGCAATCTGTATGTTTTTAAATGCGCATTTTCAGAAGCTGCCGGAGAAAGTCCGATAACCATTCCTCCTTCTTCTTTCGCGCCTTTGGCGGCCCAGTACGGAATTCCCACCGTAGCACCCGTAACCAAAACGATTCCCCGCCGCGCGATTTCCCGTCCTACCTCCTCGGCTTTTTCAACCGCATCAATAGCGCAAACGCCCGTATCAGCGGCTCCGGAAATGCAAATTTTATACTTTAAATGATGTCTGCGAAGTAATTTGTTAACCATATTATACGATTATAGCATATCGCTTCCGCTGCGCGCCTTATAACTCATACGACGCCCCGTTAGCCGGCGCTACCGCCTTAACGGCCAGTTCATTTATAATTTTCTGCGCCAAAGCTGCTGATGCGCCTTCTTCACCCTGCACTACGAATACCTGCTTCACCGTTAGCCTCATCGGATAAATCCACCCCACAAGCTGTTTTTGGTCCGCATGCGCCGAATATTCGTCGGCCGAAACCACATGGCAGCGCACGGACACGTCTTCTCCGTGGATTCTGACTCTTTTTTCGCCTTCCAAAATCCTTCTTCCCAGCGAATTTTTTGTCTGATAGCCCACAAATAAAATGGTGCTGTGCGGATCGGGCAAATATCTTTTTTCGTGATGCAATATCCTTCCTCCTTGAGACATTCCCGAACCGGCAATGATTATTTTCGGCGGCTTAACATTATTAATTGCTTTTGATTCTTCGGTGGTCAAGGTTTTCTTAAGTCCCGGGACATCGAAAAGGCCTCCGTTTTTTCTAAGCAATTCTTTTGTTTCTTCGTCAAAATAATCCTGATATCTTTTATAAATATCCGTAAGCTTTATAGCTAAAGGACTATCTAGAAAAACAGGCGTGTTCGGAACGCGGCCATTTCTGACAAGCTCGTTGATTTCGAATAAAAGCTTCTGCGTCCTTTCCATGGCAAACGCCGGTATCATTAAAACTCCTTTGTTTTTCACCGCATCCTCAATCACGTCTTCAATGATTCCTTTTTGCACTTCTTTATGCAGTCGGTCTCCATAGGCCGACTCTATAACGCAATAATCGGCGTCTTCTAAAATTTCCTTTTCTTGTATTATCGGAGCTGGACTGTTGCCTAAGTCTCCCGAAAAAGCGATTTTCTTTCCTTCGGCTTCAATCAATATGATGCTTGAACCCAAAATATGCCCTGCGTTATAAAAAGTTATTTTGAAAGGACCTATGTCTATTTGCTGGTGATATGGAACAACAATCCAGTGAGCCATTAATTCTTCAACGTCCCTGACGTCATACATCACCGACAAGCCATGCTGCTCGGCTTCATTAATAAGAAGATGTTCCGAATCCAAAAGCATCATGCCGGCAAAATCTTTCGTCGGCGGAGTTGAATAAACTTTATTGGGATATCCGTCCTTGATAAGCTTTGGCAACCGGCCCGTATGATCGATATGCGCATGCGTTACAAAAACCGCCGCAATTTCTTTGAGATTGTATTTAAACGGACTCCAGTTTTCCTTCTCGCTGAAATATCCGCCTTGCGCCAGCCCGCAATCAATTAAAATCTTAACGCCGCCCGATTCCAGCATATAATTTGCTCCGGTCACTTCTCCAGCTCCGCCGTAAAAAGTAATTTTCATAATTTTTTAATTTCCCTTCAATACTTTAAGCGCTGCCCTGATTCTTTCTTCTAGACTTTTAATTGACGGATTAATTTTTGAAAGCGCGTTTTTCGCCTGCATTTTTGTATATCCCAGATTCGCCAGCGCATCAACAATGTCCAAATCCGCCTCCATTATTCCCACCAGTTCTCCCGAACCGTCATGGGCTAATTTCCCTCTCAATTCCAAAACTGCTCTTTCCGCGGTTTTCTTTCCCACGCCCGATGCCTTAGTTAATAGCTCCGGCTTTCCTTCGCTGATGGCCGCAATCAATCTCTCTAATTTATCAACCTTCATAATATTCAAGGCTGATTTCGGACCAATGCCCGTGACGCCGTTAAGCGATTCAAAAAATTGAAGTTCCGCCGCTGTTAAAAATCCGTAAATCTCAAACGCGTCTTCCTTGACTACGAAACTCGTGAAAACTTTTGCTTTGTTTCCGGCTTCCGGAAGATTTTTCAAAACCTCCGGAATTGTGAAAATTTTCATCCCAAAACCGCCAACTTCCAGCGTAAAAAAATTTTCTTTTTTTATTCCCACAACTCCCTCCAATGTGTAAAACATATCTGTTTAAGTATAAATCAAAATATTGATGGCGTAAAAATTGACAAAAACCGCATTTTAAGCCAAAGTCCATATATACGCCGCTCTTTTACCAAATCAATACAAAGGAGGAAATTATGGGTTATGGAATACCGAAAATCAGAACCCAGGTAAACACCAACCAGATAATCTTCGGTCCGTTCAAGAAGCCGCTGCTGTTCAAAAAAGAAGTTGAAAAATACTATTTCCCCATAAACAAAGAAAAATGCCTGGGAATGGAATCCTTGCTGCTGGCAGAAAAACTCAACACTCTTGGAAGCGTAAAATCTGCCATAGTCTGCAAGAACAAGCTGATAGTGGTAGCGGCAGACCTGCGCTTTATGAACGAAATTGAGTATTTCGTGTGCGACATAATCTGGGGATACATCGAAGCCAAATTGGCTGCCGAAACCATGATTTATGATTCTCATCAGCAAAAAAAATTCAAAGATTATTGCAAAGAACGTGGGATGAAAATCCCTTCGCAACCGAATAAAAACTCCCCGATAGATTATGCTTTCGGAGCGACGATCTGGCTAAGCAAAAAATTTCCCGAGGAGAAAAAAGCAAAGCTCCGCAAGGAAATAAGCATTGCCATCGAGAAGGCTCTGGGCAGATCAAAATTTGGGGGAGACATAATTTTCGAAGAGAAATAATTTGCGCCTTGGGCAAGCTAAGAACTGAAACAATTCAATAGCCTCCCCGGCAAGCAGCAATGCTAGCCGGGTTTTTTATTCTTGACTATCATAGCTAAAAAATATACACTAATACTACAAATATGATTACAAAATCCGCTAAAAAGGCATTCCGCCAAAACGTTGCGAGGCGCGCCAAAAACGCCAAAGTTAAAAAAGCGCTTAATGCCATCATCAAAAAATACAAAAAGCTCGTCCAAAGCGACATCAAAGCCGCCCAGGCCGAACTTTCCAAAGTCTATAAATCATTGGACAAAGCCGCCAAAGAAAATCTGATAAAGAAAAACAAAGCTTCGCGCTTAAAATCCCGTCTGACCAAATTGATTGCCAGAAAAACAAAATAAATTAAAAACCCTCATTACTGAGGGTTTTTAATTTCCCAAACATTCATTCAGCAAAATTTCTTCGTATTCCATTTTTCCGCTTTTAACCGCCGCGTCATAGTCCGCCATTTTTTCTTTTTCTTGCGGCGTGCGCGCGAAAACAGAAAATAAATTAAAAATCATCGTCGGATCCTGCCCGCGGGAAAACAGTTCTTCCAACGCCGCCAGTTTCATCCCGGTATTTCTGGTATTTTTAATATCGCCCAAAACATCAAACACATTAACCGCCGGTAAATCGTCAAAATGCTTTTTTAAAATTGATTTTGTTATGTTCTTTTCCTGAAGTAAAGACAATTTATCCAATTCCGTAATCAGTCCCCAGACGTTGCCGGCATACGCCCGCATCAATAAGTCCTGCGACTCCCTGTCTATGACCAACCCGCGTTTTTTAACCTCATTCCAAACGAACCTCTGCCATTCCATTCCTTCCAGATTATCGAATTCATATTTATAAACCGGCTCTTTCAGCAAAAAATCAAAAGCTTTCGGCAATTTTTTGTCTTCTGTCAGGCATAAAACGGTATCCTTATTTTCCATATTTTCTTTTAGTAAAGAAATAATCTCTTTAATTTCTTTATCCTCCAAAAAACCCGTATTGCGAATAATCGCCATTTTTGAAGCCTCAAAAAGCGACCTGCTTTTCACAAATTCCTTCAATAGCGAAAATTTATTCTCTTCCTCCAAATCAAAAGCATCCAAAATAGACTTTGGATGCTTGGTCCTGTAATCCTCTTGTATCGCTTTTAGTTTTTCGTGCCGGTTGTAAGAATCCGGCCCGTATAAATAAATAATCATAATTTTTGGCAGACAGGACAGAAATGCGCTGAGCGACCACCCATCTTTATCCGCTTAATAATACCATTGCCGCGCGGGCATTTCTCCCCCTCTTTTTGGTATACATATCTGACATTTCCGTAATTTCCTTCCTTCCCCAGAATGTCTCTGTAATCGCTTACCGAAGTTCCGCGCAGTCTTATGGCTTTCTCCAGAACATTTTTCATCGCCAAATAAAGCGCTTTTATTTCTTTTTCGGATAATTTATTAGCCGGCCTGAACGGATGGATTTTTGCCAGCCACAGCATCTCGTCGGAATAAATATTTCCTATTCCCGCAATAATTTTTTGATCCATCAAAACCTGCTTTATCTTTCCCCTGACTCGCTGAATGATTTTTTTGAAATTTTCATATTCTACCGCCAACGCGTCCGGCCCAAGATTTTTTAAATCTTCCAAATTTTCAATTCTATCACGCTTTCCCAGAATAACCTTGGCGAATTTCCTTAAATCCGAAAGTCCCAGCATTTTTCCGTTGTCTAAAAATAATATCAGGTGGATAAATCTGTTTTGCGGATCACTTACAACATTTTCCGGCTCAACCGGAATAACTTTTTTACCCTCGATTTTCCATTTTCCTACCAGCAAGTGTCCCGTCATTTTCTGATGTACCAATAAAATATAATCATCGCTCAGATAAATCAGGATGTTTTTTGCCCTCCGTTTAATGCGCAAAATCTTTCTGTTCTTTATATCTTTTTCAAATTCTTTCAGCGGACTTTTTATCAATTTGCGCCAGTCAAACCACGCGCCGGTGATTTTTCTGCCGATTATTTTTTTATTTAGATCGCTTACGGTAGTTTGTACTTCGGGTAATTCAGGCATCGCCAAATTTGTATAAATTTTTGGAGCTCAATTCGTAGCGACAAAAATTTATCTACAAATTTGAGCGCTCCGACAAACGTCGGAGGATTCAATTTTAATCCGCGTCCTGGTGCGGCACTAGCTTTTCGTCTGTAGGCAAAACTATATGGAACGTCGTTCCTCTGCCCTCCACTGATTCCGCCCAAATATCTCCTCCGTGCCTTCGGATAATGTTTCTTGTAATATACAAACCCAATCCCGAACCCGTCGTCTCTTTGGTCATGACCTTGCTGGAACGGAAAAACTTGCTGAACAAATTTTTCATATCGTCTCCGGAAATGCCTATTCCCGTATCGGTTATGTCTATCTGCACATAGGGCTTGCCCTTCAATTTGCTGACGCCTACCGTTACCTGACCGTTCGGAATGTTGTATTTAATTGCATTGTCCAGAATATTTGAAACTGCCGAAACAAGATTCTTTTGGTCAACATAAACAATCATTGATTCGTCGGGTGGCTGAAAAAAAAGATTTACCTTGTATTTTCTCGCCACCAACTGTGCCTCATTGAGGATTACCTTCAAAAACTGCACCAAATCAATATGTTCAAATGTATAGCCAAACTTCCCCTCTTCAATGGTGGAAGCGCTAAGCAAATCTTCTATAACTTTCAAAAGATTATTTGACGCGCCCAAAGCCGTATCAGTCAGATCTTTTTGATTTTCGGTCATCGGCTCCTGTTTCAACGATTCGAGCGCCCAGGTTACAGCCGTCAGTGGCGTTCTAAGCTGATGCGCGGCAATAGTTATAAAATCGCTCTTCGATTTCAAAAGCTCCGTTTCCCTTGTTCTGTCGCGGACTATTTTAAGAAAACCGAAAACGCTTCCTTCTTCGTCAATCAATTGGGTCGTGCTTATCCTGAGATTTAAAAGCGGCTCTTCAAAGGCGATATCCACGACTTGTACCGCCTCGGTTGATTCCGGTCTCCTGATAATTGAGGGCGATAATGTCGGATAAATTATCTGAGTCAAAGCTTTAAATTCCGGAATTTTAACGTCTGAAACAGAAATTGATTTGCCGATAATTTTGGCCGCCGGCAAAACAAAAATCTTTTCCGCCGCTTTATTGAAAACCATAATTTTAAAATTCTTGTCATAAACAATCACTCCGTCCGCAATATTTGAAATTATCGTGTTAAGGCGGTTTCTTTCCTGCTTGACCGTCAGATTGGCATTAACCGTCGCTATGCTGGTAAAAAATATCAAAATGCCGATAGCCGCCAAAGCAACGGCGCTGGCGAAAAGCCCGAAAGGGTCTTTGAGAAATTTAATATCCAGCAATAAAACCGTTATTGTCAGAAATACAAAAAGCCAGACAACTCTTATTTCCGGAAATTTTAAATATTGTTTAAATTTGCTCATAAATCTTTATTCCAGCGTTCCCCAATCTTTTCCGGTTTTAACGTTTACTTTTACCGGCACTTCCAGCTCGTAAACTGTTTCCATAAGATTGGCTATCAATTTCTCCGCTTCCTTTATTATATCCTCGCTGATTTCAAACAACAATTCGTCATGAATAGTTAAAAGCATCCTGGCCTTATCCTGCCAATCTTTCTTTTTCAGATCTTCGTTGATTTTTACCATGGCCATTTTGACTATATCCGCCGCCAGTCCCTGCACCGGCATATTTATCGCCGCCCTCTCGGCCTCAGCCGCTTCTCCGCGGAACATTGAAACCGCGTTTAAAAGCCACCGCCTTCTGCCGTTCAAATTTATGACATATCCGGTTTTTCTCGCATGTTCTTTGACTTGCCCCTGCCATTCTTTAATTCTTTTGAAATCGCTGAAATACTCATCAATAAATTTTCTGGCTTGCAGTACGCTTAGTCCGCTTGTTTCCGCAAAAGCATTGGCGCCCATTCCGTAAATCACGCCAAAATTAAGAGTTTTGGCAATTCGCCTTTCTTCGGGAGTAACCTTTTCAAGGGGAATATTAAACACGTTAGCCGCGGTCATTTTGTGAATATCCAAGTCATTATTGAACGCATCAATCATCTTCGGATCGCCCGAAAGCGAGGCCAAAACCCTAAGCTCTATCTGGGAATAATCAAAAGCCGCCAATTTATACCCCTTATCCGCCACAAACGACTTTCTCAGCCGTACCGCCCAGTCATCGCCGATCGTTTTATCGGCTTTGGCCGATTCGCTGATTGAAGCACGCGAAGAAACCGGTATGTTTTGTAAATTGGGATTTTGCGAACTTAATCTTCCGGTGGAAGTTCCTGTTTGCACATACGTCGTGTGAAGCCGTCCGTCTTTTCCGATCAATTCCTGAAAGGGCATCGCATAAGTTGATTGAAGCTTATAAAATTCTCTGTAATTTAGAATGTATTGGACTATCGGATGCTTTTCTCTGATATCCATAAGCGTATCGATATCGGTAGAAATTTTTCCGCTTTTAGTTTTTCTCGTTCCTCTGGAATCAATTTTTAATTTCTCAAAAAGAATCCTGGATAATTGCTGGGAGGAATTAATGTTAAAATTTTCTCCGGCTTCCTGATAAATTATTTTCGCCAAATCTTCGATATTTTTCCCCAAATCCTTATCTAATGCTTTCAAATTCTTCAAATCAATTTTTATTCCCAGCACTTCCATATCCGCCAACACTCCGATCAGCGGCATCTCCACTTCGTAAAAAAGCTTATCCAGCTTGTATTCCTTTATTTTTTTCTCCGCAAATCTGTAAAGTTCATCAAATTCAATATTTGAACCGTCAAAATTCTTATGAAGATATTTTCTGCTTAAATTTTCCGGCGTATATTCTTCCTCGTCCGGATTCAAAAGCCAATAAGCCACGCCAATATCGAAAATATCTTTCGGCGTTTTTTTTCCTGACCTTTTTAAATCCTTTATTTTTTCTTTTAAATCAAAGCCGATTAGCATAATTTAATTATACCTTTATATTCGCATTATTAAGAAAATATTCGCATTATTCGCGAGTACTATTTATTTTGTCGCGTTATAAATAGCTAAGATTTCCGCAGAGGAAAGAGCACGGTTATAAATCCGAATATCATCTAACAATCCGGTAAGTCTGTTTGTGGTTCCTGTATAAATCGCCCCCAATCCTAAATGTCCGCCCGCCGAAAGTCCGCTTATTCCGCTGTATGAATTATCCAAAACGCCGTTTAGATAAAATTTTTGCGTTCCTGCTCCTTGGTCATAAACATATGCCACATGAGTCCAAATACTAGTGGAAACAGTATTAGTTGAACTACGATAGACTGCGGGACTTGCGCCCCAGAGATAACTCCGAATCTTGCAATCGGAATGAAGCTGGAAAGTATAAGAACCGTCTCTATCTTCAATCGTGCTGGCACTATTACATGCGGTAGGATTTATCCATGCAGAAACCGTAACATTGGTAGCGCCCAAGCTTGAAGCACTCTCAACTCTTATGTAATCATCCGTCCCGTTAAACTGCCCCGCATAACTTCCAACTTTCCCGCCGGCATAATGCGTTCCCGTTCCGCCCCATGTGCCCGTGTTACTATTTCCGCTTTTATCGTACTCCGTCGCTCCGGTTCCCGCTTCAAATGTCC
>JAQURY010000027.1 GCA_028715395.1 Minisyncoccota bacterium | reverse complement strand
GAAGCCTTTGAAGGTTGATATTAATGATGAGGCGGTAAAAATCATCGCGGGCGCGGCGAGATTTACTCCGCGTCTTGCAAATCGCTTGCTGAAGCGCGCGCGCGATTTTTCCGAAGTAAATAATATCGCAACAATAAACAAAGACGCGGCAGAAAAAACTTTAGAGATGATGTCTATCGATAATTTGGGGCTTGAGCCGACCGACAGGCAGCTTTTGGAAACAATTATAAAGAAATTTCATGGCGGACCCGTGGGAATACAGACGCTTGCGGCGGCGATGAACGATGACAAAGGTATTATCGAAGATGTTTATGAGCCGTTTTTGATGAGTATTGGCCTGCTTTTGCGCACTCCATCGGGCAGGGTGGTTACGCCGGCTTGCTATAAGCATTTGGGATTAAAAGTGCCGGAGGATGGCGGGTTATTTTAATGATTGTAAAAGAATTTTTGCCCAATCCGGTTGGGAGCGATAAAGAGGGCGAGTATATAAAAATTTTCAATGACGGCGACAAAGCCGTTATTTTAAATGGATGGCAACTGAAAGATGCGTCGGGCAAAACGCATAAATTAAGCGGGACGTTGGATGCGGGAAGAGAGATGTCGCTTCTTTATTCGCAGACAAAAATTGCCTTAAACAATAATGGCGAAACAATTTATCTTTATGATAATGCCGGAAAATTGACTGATGAGCTGGGATATACGGGAATGGCGGAGGAGGGGCAACTGGTAAAGCATATGGCCAATAGCGAATGGCAAATAGAAAATACAGAATCAGGATTCGGCGCCATAAATACACAAGTTAATTATTCTAAAATATTTTTTTTGGATTTTTTAACAGCCGGAATCTTGGCGGGACTAGTTTTGTGGCTGTTTTTGAAAATAGAGGAAAATCTGGAAATTAAACTGTTTTAGTTGTTATAATAAACACATGAATAAGCTTATTGGCGATAGGGGCGGCAGCGTGACGCTTTTAGCCTTACCGGTGGTGTTTTTGGCCTCGGTCGCAATGGCGATTTTAGTCGGGGGATTGATTTATGACAATAATCCGGATTCCGCCAGCAGGAAGAATCTTTTGGCAAACGTTTCAGAAGTTTTCTTGGTTGCGTCTCCGAAGGGCGGGGAGCAGATCCAGATTGGAACGACTTTTTCAGTAAAAACCATAATTATCGCAGAAGCGCAGGAAATAAAATATACGCTTTATAAAGACGGAAATTTAATAGGTGAATTGGTAGGAGTGAAGAGCAGCGACTTGGAATTTTTGTGGAGCGCCGGACAATATAAAAATTTGACCGGACAAATTGTGACTGCGGATGCGGGCGAAGGATATTTAATTGGCTTAACCGGAGCTGATACATCCGAGCCGTTTGCCACGGCCGAAGATGTTTTTACGCTTACGGCGGCTTCGACAGGAGGCCAGAGCAATGTTTCAAGCGGAAGCAGCGCTGTTTCGACAAGCGTGCAGAGCTCGCAAAATAATCAAACCGCCTCCACAACCCAAAACGGCTCCCAGCAATTGCTTTCCGAGCCGGAAACCACAAGTGAGCCGATATTTACTTATACATGGAATAAAGATTTGTATTACGGATTGAAAAATAACGATGACGTGGAAGCATTACAGTCAGTTCTTATTTTGGAAGGATGCTATAACGGGCCGATTACGGGAAATTTTTATAGCAAGACCAGAACCGCGGTAAAATGTTTTCAGAAAAAGCACGGGTTTACGACAATTCCAGCCAGCGGCAGAGTAGGCCCCTATACCAGAAGTATTCTTAACGAAATTTATTAATTTTTTAATAATGACTTCCAATAATTATTACAGAGCTTTTTTGACGGGCTTAACGGCTTTTATTTTTTTGGCATTTTTGGGAAGCCAGTGCTTGGCGCAGGTTTCGGTTCCTCAAAGCGTAACTGTGGCCAGCTTAAAAAACGACTACAAAAACAAAGCGCTGAGGGTTTTAATCGTTCCGGGGCATGACAGCGAGGATGTCGGGACTGATTTTAACGGAGTAAAAGAAGCAGACTTAAATTTGAAGCTGGCCCAAAAAATACTCAAGGCCTTTGAAAAGGACCAGCGTTTTCAAGTTTTTATTTCCCGCAATGATTACGGATATGTTCCAACGTTAAAAAATTATTTAGAAGAACAAAGAGACGCCATAAAAATCTTCAGGGAAGAAATTAAAAGGATTTTCAGCCAAAATTATATTAATTTTGAGAAAAAAGAAGGCATAATCCATAATGGAGTTAGCGAAAAAACCGCAAACAAGCTTTATGGAATCAATAAATGGGCGAATGATTACAATATAGATATAGTTTTGCATGTCCATTTTAACGATGATGCGGAGCGCTGGCATTATCGCAAGGGAGAATATTCCGGATTTTCAATTTATATTCCGGAAAAGCAATTGCCTAATTCGGAGCCAAGTAGGATTTTGGCCGATTCTATTTTTAATAATTTAAAGACAATATTGGCGGTAAGCAACTTGCCGCAGGAGAGCGCAGGGGTTGTTGAGGATCAGGAATTAATCGCTATTGGCGCAAAAGCTTCTTTGTCGGCCGCCTCTCTTTTAGTGGAATACGGATACATATATGAAACGCATTTTTTGAGAAAGCCAGTAAATGATTATTTGTTAAACGAAATGGCTTATCTAACTTATGCCGGATTGGCTAAATATTTTAATCCGGAAATAAAACCAAACAAATACGATTCGGCGATTTTGCCCTATGTGTGGCGGAATAAATTAACCGAAGGAATGAAAAACAAGGAGGACGTTTTAGCTTTGCAGATAGCGTTGATTAAGGACGGCTCTTATCCGCCGGCATCGTTTGATTTAAGAAGTTGCCCGATAACGGGAAGTTTTTTAGATTGCACGGAAAAAGCGGTGAAAAGTTTTCAGAAGAAAAATGGATTAACGGAAGAAAAAGGATTGGTTGGGATTTTGACTCTTAAAAAATTAAATTCGCTTTATAAAAATTAAATAATTTTTTATCATTTAAATGCAATGACAAGCAAATCAAAATTACAAACTCAAAAATTGGCAGCCGGACTTGCTGGGAAAATTTTAAAGCGTCAGGCTTCAGGCCTCAGGCGTCGGGCATCAGTAATTGCTTTGCTCGGAGAGTTGGGCGCGGGAAAAACGACTTTTACCCAAGGATTTGCCAGGGCGCTAGGCGTAGAAAGCAGAGTAGCCAGCCCGACATTTATAATTTTCAGAAAACACGAAATCGGAGAATGCGGTCTGCATAAGCATATAAAACATATTTTCCATTTTGATTTATATAGAATCCAAAAGCCGCAAGAAATTTTAAAATTAGGTTTCAAAAAAATAATCAACGATCCGGACAACATTGTTTTAATTGAATGGCCGGAAAAGATTAAGGGAATTTTGCCGAAAAATACGATTTGGGTTCATTTTGAGCATGGCAAAAGCTTGAATCAAAGAAATATAAAGATAAGCAAATAATACCTCTTATTTTCGACGGAAGTGCGTTATTATTAAGTAATGAAAAAATTGCTTTTAATAGACGCTAACTCTCTTATTCACCGGTGTTTTCACGCCCTGCCTCCCTTGACTACGCCGAAAGGTGAACCAATTAACGCAATTTATGGCTTATCGAGCATACTTTTGAAGGTTCTGCGCGATCATAATCCCGATTATATGGCGGCGGCTTTTGACAGGGCTGAGCCGACTTTTCGCGATGATATGTATAAGGATTATAAAGCGCACCGGCCGCCAACAGACGACAAATTGGTTCCGCAACTCCAAAAAGCGCATGAAGTTTTTGAAAAATTCGGGATAAAGGTTGTCGATAGGGCAGGATTTGAGGCGGATGACATAATCGGAACGCTGGCGGAAATGTTTAAAGACGAAGACGAAATTAATGTGATTATATTTTCCGGAGATAAAGATAATTTACAGCTGATTGAAGACAAAAAAGTTTTTGTGGAACTTTTGAGAACGGGCGTAAGCAAAACAATAATGTTTGATGAGAATTTATTCAGGCAAGAATACGGGTTTTCTCCGAAACAATTGATCGATTACAAAGCGATAATCGGCGATGCCTCCGATAATATTCCCGGAGTGCGGGGAATCGGCCCGAAGGGCGCGTTGGAACTTATCAGGGATTACGGCTCGGTAGAAAAAATTTATGAGGAGGTTGGCTTGATTCCGAAAAAGAAAATACAGGAACATTTGGAACAAAGCCGGGAAAGCGCTTTTTTATCAAAAAAACTGGCGACCATAAAAAAAGATATTCCGCTCCAAATAAGCTTGGAGGATTTAAAACAAAAACCAATAGACAAAGAATCATTAAGAATATTTTTTGAAGAATTGGGATTCAGATCTTTGGTGGAGAGATTATAATTTGGAAAAATGATTAATAAAAAAATAATTAAAAGCGAAAAATCCTTCACCCTCGTAGAGCTCCTCATCGTCATCGGCATCCTAGCCGTATTATCGGCAGTAGCTGTCATAGTCCTCAATCCAACCCAACTAATCAAATCAACAAGAGACAGCCAAAGACTCTCGGAGC
>JAQURY010000014.1 GCA_028715395.1 Minisyncoccota bacterium | reverse complement strand
TTGTCACCTGAAAGAAATAGCAGAAATCTTAAAAAATAATCCGTCATGGTCGGACATAAATGCCAAGCATGAAAGAAATCAGGGCTATAAAATCGGCTATTAAAAAAATGAAAGAATTAATATTTTTATTAAGTTGAGGATTGGTAAAAAAGAACGGCAAGTGGCGGACTACTAATTTTAACGAGGGCGATAATTTCGGGGTTAGCGGAGACAGATTAAGAGTTATTGCCGCGGGATTTTTATACAAAGAAAAACCGGAGCGGCTCATTATTGTTTCCGGGGGCAAGGGACAGCTAAAAGGAATTTTGCCGGGCAAGATGACTTTGGCCAGCGTGATAAAAGACGAACTGGCGGAAATCGGAGTTCCGGCGGAAAAAATAATCAAGGAAGAAAAATCGGGAAATACTTACCAGCAGCTGAAAGTATTGTTGCGGATTTCTAGAAAAGCAAATTTCGGAAAAATTATGCTGATTTCCAATCGTTGCCATTTGCCCAGAATAAAAGCGATGATCAAATTCAGAAAAGATTTAAACGGCCTTAAAAAAATATTGGGCGGGAAATTGAAGCTGGTTTCTGCCGAATCGGTTGTTGTCAGGAAGGAGCCGAAGCTGAAAAAGATTATAAAATCAGCTTATGCAAGCCGGGCGATGAAGGAAAGGATGGCTTTGGAGCGAAAGGGAATAAGAGACATTAAGGCGGGAACTTATAGTTTTAATTAGTACCAGAATGAGCCAAAACAGCCTTAAATTTCCGGCGCAGAAGAGCTTTTTAATCGTGGGCTCGGGCGATCCGGTCAAAACGTTTTTAAGAGGACTGGCCAAATTTTTTAAGGGCAGCCCGGTTTTTGTTATTAGCGACAAGGAATGCGACAGGGCCTGGTCGGCTTGCGAGAAAGAGCCGATAGAAAAAGTCGCCAAAGAAAACGGATTTGAAATAGAATTCGTCCAAGATATCAACGATAAAGAAACAATTGAAAAAATAAAGAAACGCGGATGCAACGTTTGCTTTGTCCTTGGTTCGCGCTGGATTTTCAAAAAAGAATTCATAGAAATTTTTAACGGATGTGTTTTTAATTACCATACTTCGGATCTTCCGGCTTACCGCGGGGGAGGCGGATACCGATGGCAGGTGATGAACGAGGAAAAAAATATTTATATCGCTTTTCACCAGATAGCCGTGGAGATAGACAAGGGTTCGGTGCTGGCAATGGCGAAAAAAGAATTGAGAGCGCAAAAAAATATTTATCCGAAAGACATATTCAATCAGCTTTATGACTTTACGAAAGACTACTTCGCCGAATTTTTGGAAAAATTATCCAAAAATGATTCGGTTATTCTTTCCGAGCAGGACCAGGCGAAGGCGTCTTATTTTCCCTTATTGGATAACGAGATAAACGGCGCCATAGATTTAGGTTGGAATATAAAAGATATAAAGCTTTTTATTGAAGCATTCAGCTATCCGTATAAGGGAGCATTTATTTTTTATAAAGACAGGAAAATTTTTATCAAAGAAGCGGAAATATCTTCCAGAAAGGAAAAGTATCATCCTTTCGCAACCGGCCTGATTATAAACAAGGGCGCCGATTTTCTTGAGATGGCGGGCAGCGGCGGATGTATTTTATTGAAGGAGATTTGTGACGAAAGGGGCGCGAAATTGCCGGTATCCGAGTTTAAATTGGGGGATAGACTGTCCATGCCCGGCGATGAATTGCTGAAAGCGAGGAATTATCGGCCGTCCAATAAGAGCTTTGTTTTAAAAGTAAATAACGGAGAAAATGGAAAATAAAGTTTTTATAATCGCCGAAGCCGGAATAAATCATAACGGAGAAATAGGACTGGCGAAAAAAATGATCGATGCGGCCAAGGAATCTGGCGCGGATTGCATAAAATTCCAAACTTTCAGAGCGAGGGATTTTATTTCGGATCCCGACCTGATGCATACCTACAAGTCGCAGGGAAAAGAAGTTACGGAGTCGCAGCTGAAAATGTTTGCGCGGTATGAATTCAACGAAGATAACTGGAAAGAAATTATCAATTATTGCAAGGGAAAAAATATAGTTTTCGCGACTACTCCTCAAAATCCTTCCGACTTGGACCTTATTCTTTCTTTGACTAATTTGAATTTTATAAAAGTAGGGTCGGACGATCTGACTAATTTGGAGTTGATGGAATATTATGCCAAAAAAAATAGGCCGATGATAATTTCGGCGGGCATGGCTTACGATTCGGAAATTGGGGATGCGGTTAATGCCATCAGAAATGCCGGGAATAACGATATTACGGTGATGCATTGCGTGTCATCTTATCCCGCTCAGGCCGAGGAAATAAACCTAAAAAAGATTCAGTCAATTAAGGATCAGTTTAAAGTTAAGGTGGGCTTTTCCGACCATTCAATAGGAAGCGTGGCCGCGGTTGGCGCCGTTTGTCTGGGCGCGAGCGTGATTGAAAAGCATTTCACATTGTCTCACGATTTGCCCGGTCCGGATCATTGGTTTTCTTTGGAAACCGGAGAGTTGAAAAAATATGTGGATGATATCCGTTTTGCGGAAAAGGCCGTCGGCAGCGCGGAATTGATTCCGACAAAGGCGGAAATGGAAATGAGAAAAATAGCGAGAAGGAGCATTGTGGCGAAGGCGGATATTAATTCGGGAGATTTGTTTACAGATGATAATATTGAATTTAAGAGGCCGGGGACGGGATTGGCGCCGAAATTTAAAAAAGACATCATCAACAAGGCCGCGGACAGAAATTATAAAAAAGGAGATTTAATACAAAAAAATGGACAATAAAAAAATAAACATCAGCGAACTATTAAAAATGCCGGAGAACCAGTTTCACCCCCTGGTTTACGTGGGCGGCAATCCGAAAGTCGGAAAAAACGTTTACGTGGGATTATTTTCGGAAATCAACGCCAATAAAGCGGAAGTCATTATCGGCGATAATTGCGACATTGCTTCTTTTGTCAGCATCAATGCGGCCGATTCGCACAAAAAGGCCATCGGTCTGGCGGACGAAATAGAAAGAAAAAACATTAAAATCGGAAATAATGTTTTTATCGGCTCGCATTGTTTTATCGGAGGGGGAGTAACAATAGGAAATAACAGCGTCATTGGAGCGGGAACGATAATTTCAAAGCCCTGCGTGATAGAGCCATATTCTTTGGTGGCGGGAAATCCTCCCGTGATAAAGCAGGGATTTTATAAAAATGAAAAAAACAATACAGCACAATAAGCCGGCCTTGGGGAAAGAAGAAATAAGGGCGGTGTTTTCCATAATATCTTCGGGATGGATAGCGAGCGGAAAGGAAACGGAAAAATTTGAAAACGAATTTGGCGGATATTTGGGATATAAAAAAGGACAGGCGGCCGCAGTTTCAAACGGAACGGCGGCGCTTTATGTTTCCTTGATGGCTTTGGGAATCAAGCCGGGGGATCAAGTGATAGTTCCGGCATATGTATGTTCGGCGGTTTTAAATGCCGTGTTTTTGGCCAAAGCCAAGCCGGTATTGGCCGATATAAATAAAGATGATTTAAATATTTCTTATGAAGAGGTAAGGAAAAAAATCACATCCAAAACAAAGGCAATAATCGTTTCTCATACTTTCGGAATGCCCGCGGATATCGGGAGATTGTTGAAACTAAGGATTCCTATAATAGAAGACTGCGCTCAGGCGCTAGGATCAAAAATCAACGGTAAATATGCGGGTACTTTCGGAAAGATCGCGACATTTTCTTTTTATGCTTCAAAATTGATGACGACCGGATATGGCGGAATGATTTTATCCAAAGACAAGGCGGTAATGAAAAAAATAAAAGACTATCTTCAGTTTGATTGCAGGAAAGATTATAAGCCGAGATTTAATTTTTTAATGTCCGATATTCAGGCGGCTATGGGCAGAGCGCAGCTTAAAAAATTGTCCGGATTTCTGAAAAAGAGAAAACAAATTGCGGATATTTATTACAAGTCTTTTCCGCAAGACAAAGTATGGCCGCCGAAAGAAAAAGGAAAGCAGCCCAATTTTTTCAGATTTTTGGTTAAATCCGGAAATCCTTCAAAAATAAAAAAATATCTGGAAAGCAGGGGAATAAAAACCATAATTCCGATTGAGACCTATGAATTACTGCACCGCTATCTAAAAGAAAACCCCGGGCAATTCCCGGCAAGCGAATGGGCTTCAAAAAATTTATTATCCATTCCGGTTTATCCGTCTTTGGGCTTTTCTGAGGTCGGGAAAATTAAAAAGGAAACAGGAAAAATTTTAAATTAATGATACTTACCGCTCATCAGCCGGTTTATCTGCCGTGGCTCGGATTGTTCCATAAAATCGCCATAAGCGATTCTTTCTGCTATTTTGACGATGTCCAATATCAGATAAAGGATTACAACAACCGGAATAAGATAAAAACGGCCAATGGAGACATCTGGCTGACAGTGCCTGTTTTAAATAAGGGGTACCGCGACAAAAAAATAAGAGAAATAGAAATTAACAACACGATTGATTGGAGAAAGAAGCATTGGGGGTCAATTTGCGTGAATTACAGAAAGGCGCCTTTTTTTGAAAAATATGCCCAGTTTCTGGAGGAAACGTATAAGAAAGAGTGGAAGTATTTGTCGGATTTAAATGAATATATGCTGAAATGGTTTTTGGATCAGCTGGGCATAAAAGTTAAATATTCCAAGGCCTCGGAAATGAAATTTGAAGGTCAAAAGTCCGGACTGGTTCTTGATATGTGCAAAAAATTGGGAGCGGATATTTATATTTTCGGGGCGATGGGAAAAGATTATGCCAAAGAAGAAGATTTTGCGAAAAGCGGCGTAAATATTTATTTTCAGGATTATAAACACCCGGTTTATCCACAGGCATTTGGACAATTTTCTCCTTACATGAGCATAATTGATTTATTGTTTAATTGCGGAGATAAAAGTTTGGAAGTTCTAATGAGCGGAAATATTACAAAAGAAGAATTATTAAAAAAATATGGATCAAAATAAAGAAAAAGAACAAAAATTTTGGGATGATTGCGCCAAGAAAAGAGTTTATGCCGCTTTTGACAAGGATGAATACGATGACATTTTCAATAAGGCCATCGGAGATTTCAGAGGAAAAAAGATAATTGATATCGGATGCGCTTCGGGCGTTTCGGCGGCTTTGCTGGCGACAAAAGGAGCTTCGGTTGTCGGAATGGATATTTCTCCGGAGCTGATTAATCAGGCCAAAGATTTGTGGAAAAACAGCGGCTTGGATTTAAGTTTTGAAACGGGAGACGCGGAAAATTTAAATCACAAAGACGGAAGCATGGATGTTTGTTTTTTTGGGGGGGTTATCCATCATTTTCCGGACAAGAATAAAGTGATAAGAGAATGCGGAAGGGTTTTAAGGCCGGGCGGGATATTGCTGGCTATTGAGCCGAACCGCAACGATTTTTTCCAGAGATTAAACTGGAAGATAGCGAGAAAAAGAAATTTGCTGACTCCTAACGAGGATCTAGTCAGGCCGCAGGAAGTAAGCGATTTGATGGAAAAATACGGACTCAAAAACATTAAAATAACGACTTTCAGAGAACATCTTTCTTTTTTGGGATTGTTGTTTCCCTGGGCGCGGAAGTGTTTTGCGGAACATGGAAAAACGACATTTGCGGAAAAAATCGCATTGTTTCCGGTAGATTTATTTAGAAAAAATAAATTGAATAAAGGCAATTTTTTGGTAATATATGGAGAAAGGGCATAAAAATAAATTTATGAATCAAGCGGAAATTTTTTTTAAAAAAGAAGCGGACAGCTGGTTTACGAGAAACGAGGGTCGTTTGGCGGCCAAAAAAGTGGAAGAAGACTGGACGATGAGATTCATAAAAAAATATAAGCTGAGGCCAAAAAGGGTTCTGGAAATCGGAAGCAGCAACGGCTGGAGATTGAATTTCATAAATAAAATTTATGGCGCAAAATGCACGGCTGTTGAGCCTTCGGCGAAAGCCATAAAACAAGGAAGAAAATTATACCCAAAAATTGATTTCAGGAGGGGAATGGCGGAGAAATTACCGATTAAAGAAAATGAAAAGTTTGATATGGTGGTGATAAATTATGTTTTTCACTGGGTAGACAGAAATAATATTTTCAAAGCGTTTGCCGAAGCGGACAGAGTTTTAAAAAACGGAGGATATTTGCTGTTTACCGATTTTTATCCGGATAGGCCGATGCGGGTGCCTTATCATCATTTGAGGGGAAAAAATGTTTTTACTTATAAAATGGATTATACAAGCGTTTTTACCCTGACCGGCTTTTATAAATTATTGAAGCAGGTTTTTTATCATCATTCTTATACGCTTGCGAAAATGAAAATTAAGCCGGAAGACAGGGGGGTGACGTCGTTGCTTAAAAAAGACATTAATTTTTTGAAATAAATTACCGATATGGATAAAACTTTTAAAATAGGAAAAAGATTGGTTGGCGAGGGCCAGCCGGTTTTTATAGTCGCTGAAATGTCCGGAAATCATAATCAAAGCTATGAGAAAGCCGTGGAAATTGTAAAAGCGGCGGCAGCGGCCGGAGCGGACGCGGTGAAACTTCAGACCTATACTCCGGATACCATAACCTTAAACAGCGACAAAGAATGGTTTTTGGTGGGAGGAGAAAACAATCCCGACAATTGGAAAAAGAAAACTTTATACCAGCTTTATAAAGAAGATTATATGCCGTGGGATTGGCAGCCAAAACTGAAAAAGCTTGCGAATGATCTGGGAATGGAACTTTTTTCTACGCCCTTTGACCAGACAGCGGTAGATTTTTTGGAAAAAATGGATGTTCCGTGTTATAAAGTCGCTTCTTATGAGGCAACAGACTTTTTGCTTTTGAGAAAAATAGCTAAAACGGGAAAGCCGGTTATTATGTCTGTCGGATACGCGCCGGAAGAAGAAGTCAGATTCGCGCTGAAAACTTTAAGAGATAACGGAGCCAAAGATATTGCCATACTTCATTGCGTGACGGGATATTCCGACAACCCGGTTTTGGAAGAAATGAATTTAAGGACCATAAAAGATATTTCGGAGAAATTCGAAGTAGTTGGCGGTTTTTCGGACAATAATGCCGGAACGGAAATTCCGGTAATGGCGGCTTTATCCGGAGCGGCGATTATTGAAAAACATCTTATAATCAGCCGCAAGGATGGCGGGCCGGATCCGAGATTTTCCGTTGAGCCGGCGGAAATGAAAAAAATGATTGAGGAAATTCGCCGCGCGGAAAAAGCTTTGGGAAAAATCCATTATGGCACCGCTAACCAGACGGAAGAATACAATAAAAGATTCCGCAGATCATTGTTTGTTTCCAAGGATATTAAAAAAGGGGAAACGTTTACGGCGGAGAATATCAGGTCTGTGCGTCCGGCATTCGGGCTGGAGACGAAATACTTTGACGAGATTGTCGGAAAAAAAGCGACTAAGGACATTGAATTCGGAACGCCTCTTTCGTGGGAGATGGTTGATAAAAATTCTTAGAATTTTAAAAACAGCGCCGATTAAGGCGCTTTTTTCTATTGACATTTTATTAAAAATGTTTTAATGTTAAAAAACAGTTATTTGAAAATAATTAAATAAAGGAAGGGGGGGACATGAGCAATATACCGTGGTATTTGCCAGTTGTGCTATACATTGTTTTTGCCTTTATGATCATTCCATTCTTGGTGAAGAAATTCGCTTGCCAAGTCTCGCGGACGAGAAAGCTTGTGTGGCAATATTTATTTGCCGCACTTTTTACGATTGTTACGTCAATTGCCGCGGGAATAAAGTGGAATGACAATTTTTTGTGGGTAGCGGCTATCGGAGTCGCAAACGCTTTTGGCTGTTATTGCCAATGGCGGGCAATTGCGATTAATTTGTCCGTTACTTCCGTAATGACATGGGCGGATGATGTAATTGCGTTGGGGCTGGGATTTGTTTTGTTGAATGAAACAAAATATCTCAACCCCGCGATTTCCATTGGTCTGGTTGGCGTTGGTCTGGCGATATTGTTGTTTTCACTTGCCAATAAGCAGACACGCAATGATGCCGCAAATTCAGATCACATGATCGACATTTTAACGTGGGTTGCCCTATATAGCGTAATTTGGGGCGTAGCCATGTTTTCGCTAAGATATTTTTCTCTTGGCGGAATGAAACTTTTAGGCTTCGTGTCGTCATGGTACGCAGGATCTTTTTTTGGCTCATTGATTGTTCTTGCGCTGGCCGGCAAAGAAGAAAAAGGGATTTCGCTTAATGCGAGCCAGGTTTTAGGCATATTAATTCTTGCCTTAGCCATCCTTTTTTCTTTGTCATTCCAGTACTGGGCAAAATCGGTAGCTCCGCTGACTATAGTTCAGCCAATATTCCAGGTATCGGAAATGATTTTCCCCACACTGATCGGATTGTTTGTTTATAAAGAATATAAACAATTCAATTGGGTCAGTTGGCCGGCATTGGTTTTGGGATTAGTCGGAGGACTGAGGATCGCTTTCAGTTTTGGGAAGTAGCAAACAATAAAGGGTTTGTTTAATTCAAATTAAACAAACCCTTTTTATTTTTTTAAAGGATTTTTCGTAAGGTGACTGAAAAAGCGCTTATTTTGTTATAATAAGACACGAAAATTATGGCTAAAAACAAGAAGATATTAGTAGTGGCGGCCCATCCTGACGATGAAGTATTGGGATGCGGAGCTACGATAGCCAGGCATACGGCGGGCGGCGACACCGTCTGGGTTTTGATTTTGGGCGAGGGAATCGCTTCAAGAAGCGGCATACCTCCGGAGGAAAAAGAAAAAATGCTGAAAGAACTTCATGCTTCTGCTGAAAAGGCCAGTAAAATTTTGGGAGTTGAAAAACTTATTTTAAAAAATCTTCCAGACAATAAGCTGGATACGGTTCCGCTTTTGGATATCATAAAAATGGTTGAGGGAGTGGTGGCGGAGTTTAAGCCGGACATTATTTATACCCATAATCATTCGGATTTGAATGTTGACCACCGGCTGACAGTGGAGGCGGTGGCGCTGTCAATCAGGCCGGTTGAAGGATGGCCTAGCTTGGAACAGGTTTTGTCTTTCGAGGTGCCGTCTTCAACGGAATGGAATTTTATCAAGGAGGATTCTTTCAAGCCTAATGTTTTTGTCGACATTTCCAATTTTATGGATAAAAAAATAGACGCAATGAATGCTTATGAAACGGAATTCAGAAAATTTCCGCATCCGCGTTCGCTGGAATATGTCGGAGCTTTGGCTGTTGTCCGCGGAGGAAAGGCGGGAATGATGAAGGCGGAGGCATTTTCTCTTATATATGAAAGAAAAACGGATAATGACAAAAAAGTTGTTTTGCGCAAAGCCGTAAAAGAAGATGAGGATTTTATTTTCAGGCTTCGCAACGAAGAAGCGGTAAGAAATGCATCTTTTGACTCCAGACCGATAGATTTGGCGGTTCACAAAAAGTGGTTTGAAGATAAATTGGCTAGCGCTGCCAGCGTAATTTATGTCGCGGAAGCCGATTCGGTTCCCGCGGGCATGGTCAGATTTGATGAAACGGACGAAAGTTCGGCCGGCGTTAATATCGCCATAACGGAAAATTATCGCGGAAAAGGTTACGGAAAGAAAATTCTGGCGATTTCGGCTAAAAAATATTTTGAAGACAAGCCGGATATAAAAAATATTTATGCGTACATTAAGCCCGACAACAGGCATTCAGTAGAGGCTTTTTCCAGAGCGGGTTACGAGTTTGATAAAGAGACAGTGGTTGTCCATAAAGGAATGATTTGCGTGAAAATGAAATTAACCCGTCGGCAATAAGGCGGGTTTTTAAATGGACACGATTGTTTTTTGCGCTTATAATTTACTAATATGAATTTTGACTTAAAAACGACGCTGGCGACGATAGTTAAGGGGGGATTATTCATTGTTCCTTTTTTGCCGCTTCTGATTGTGGCCAATATGGTTTTTCCGTACATCGGAGGAAAGGCTTTCGCTTTCAGATTGATAGTGGAAATCAGTTTTGCAATCTGGGTTTGGCTGGCAATTTTTTATAAAGAATACAGGCCGAAATTGACGCCGCTTTTGATAGCTGTCGGTTTATTTATTTTTATAGTTGTTCTGGCGACGATTTTTGGAATAGATCCGGCAAAAAGTTTTTGGTCTAATTTCGAGCGCATGGAGGGTACGGTGACCTATTTGCATTTGGCGGCTTATTTTTTGGTGCTGAGCAGCATATTCAACAAAAGCGAATGGAACGTCTTTTTTAATCTTTTTATAGCGGGCGGACTGATAGAAAATTTTTACGTGTTTTTGCAGAAAATAGGAACCATCGCTTCTCTTCAAGGCGGTTCAAACAGAATGGACGGCACTATCGGCAATCCTGCTTATTTGGCCGCTTATCTTATTTTTGTATTATTTTTCTGTTTGTGGGGAATGTGGGAATCAAAACAGAAGTTGCTGAAATATCTTTATAGTGCTGCCGCGCTGTGGACGCTGGTTACGATTTATTTTACGGCGACGAGAGGCGCGACAATCGGCCTTTTGGGCGGATTGGTGATTTTCGGGATTTTATACCTGGTACTTAAGAAATCGCAGACTTCGGCGGAAAAAATCGCCAAGAAAACGGTTTTATTCGTTTTGGCGGGGTTATTCGCGGTGGCGGCAATCATATGGCTTTTCCGCGCGCAGCCGGTTATCAAGAACAATCCGGTTTTGGGCAGATTGACCAATATTTCTCTAAGCGAGAGAGTTGTGGCCGGCCGTTTCGCGATTCTGAAAGTGAGCTGGGAAGGATTCAAAGAGAGGCCTATTTTGGGATGGGGCCCGGAAAATTATCTGGCGGTTTTTTCAAAGCATTACAGGTCGGAACTTTGGTGGCAGGAGCCGTGGTTTGACCGCACTCACAATATTGTTTTGGAATGGCTTATAAATGCCGGAATTTTGGGGCTTTTGTCATATCTGGGAATTTTTGCCGCGGCGTTTTATCTTCTTTGGAAAAGCAAAATAAAAAATTATTTAACTTTGGAAACCGCAATATTAATTTCGGTTTTGCTGGCCGTTTATTTCATGCAAAATGTTTTTATTTTTGACAATATCGCGACTTATTCCTGTTTCTTCGCCGTTCTGGCTTTTATTAATTTTTCTTTTTCCGCGCGTGAAGAGAAAGAAGAAAAAAATTTTTCTGCAGTGAATGAAGGCAATGCGTTAATTGCGGCGGCGCCGATTTTTATTTTATTGGCTTCAACGGTTTATTTTTTGAATATCAAGCCGTATTTGACAAATACAACTCTCTTAAATTCTTTTAAAGACAGAAGCTCGGGCCTTTTTGAAGAATCTTTCGACAAAATAGAAAAAGCTTTGGATTACAATATTTATTTGGGCCGCCAAGAGATTCTTGAGCAATTGGGGGTTCTTACCTCATCGGCATTTGCCTCCAAAGAAACAAGCGATTCTTTTAAAAACGAAATCTTGCAGGAGGCTATAAGCAGAACAAAATCCGAAGCCGAAAAAAATCAATATGATATTCGTACGCGCCTTTTTTTGAGCAATCTTTACGCAACCGCGAAAATGTACGACAAATCACTGGAGATTCTCAACGAGGTTTTGGCGTTTTCTTACGATAGGCAGCAGATTTATTTTGAAATAGCAGATGTTTACGTGAAAATGGGAAATTACAAAGAAGCGGTTGTTGTTTCGAAAAAAGCATTTGATTTGGATCCGAATTTTGACATGGCCAGGGTAAATTTGGCCGGAATTTATATTTTAAATGGCCAGCAAAAGGAATCCGATGCCTTGCTTATGGAATTTTTCGGCACAACCGAGGTGGCGGACAATTTATTTGTCCAGGTTTATTCAAAAACAAAAGATTATAAGCGTTTGGCCGGAATCTGGCGGGCTTTTGTGGCAGGAAGTCCCACTTATATCCAATACAGAAAAAATCTGGCGGGGGCTTATTTATTGGCGGGAGATGGAACCAGGGCCATTCAGGAACTGGAAGAAGCCGTTAAAATAGATCCGACTTTTAAGGAAGAGGCGGATATGTATATAGAGCAGATAAAGCAGGGAAAGTTTTAGAATATTTTCTCCAAGATTTCCTCTTTTTGTATTTTAAGAACCGCGATATAAAAGACGGCAGCAATAGCTATGTCGGCAAGAACAGGCAGATCGGTTGCTTTTAATATTAAAATAGCAAAAGCCATAAGGATTGAAGCGAAAATTATTTTTCCCACTCTGGGAAGGAAATTAAAATTATTCAATCTGTACATTTTATTCCAAATAAAAGAATTGGCGGTTATTTGGGTTAAGACGGTGGAAATCGCGGCTCCGGTTATGCCGAGAGACGGGATTAAAAGGAAATTAAAAACAATATTTCCGACGGCGCCGATGGCGGAAAAGGCAATAAGATTTTTTTGTTCGTTATAGGCAAGCAGGGAATTGCTGATAATAACGGAAGGGAAAATGATAACAAGCGTTATTAAAAGAAATTGAAATGCGGCCGAAGCGGGGGCGTATTGGGCGCCGAACAGAAGCGTCATTATTTGGTTGCTGAGCAGCATTCCTCCGATGGCCGCGGGAATTGCAAATGAAAGAGTAGCTGCCAGAGATTTTTCAAGAATATTGCGGAATCTTTCCTTGTCGGTCGCGGCTTTGGCCAAAACCGGAAACAAACTGGTGGCGAATAAACCGGCGATGGTATAAAGAAGCAAAACGGGTTTCTGGGCGGCGGAATAAAATCCAAGTTCGTCTGGGGAGCGCAGCCAGCCGATCATTATTAAATCGGTGTTTATCATTATGGCTCCGAGAAAACTTGCCAGAGCAAAAGGCAGAGAGGCTGAAAAAAGAGCTTTTATTATTTTATTGTCGAAATGAACGGCGAAATTCAGGAAATATTTTTTAAACGTTATGAAAATTATCAAAAATCCGGCAATTACTCCCATAAGATAAGAAAAAGTCAGATTTAAGCTTGTCGGCGAAACGGACAAAAAATAAAATCCGAAGGCGATAATAATAAGATTTGTGGCGATTTCGTCCAGGGCTTCAATCTGCATTTTTTGGGTGGCGCGGCTGATGGCGAATCCGAAATTTCTCAAGCTGTCGAAAACCAGCATTAAGGCTACGGCCGGCAAAAGAATTTTAGTTTCGGCGATATTGGTAATGTAGGGCGTCCCGATTATCACAAATAATACGCCTAAGGATATCAGAATGATTTTAAGGGAAAACGCTGTGGAAAAATATTTATGGCTCAGTTCCTGATTTTTCGCGGATTCGCGGGTGACGATGGCGGTAAGCCCGATGTCGGTGAAAATCAGAAGAAAGGCGGACAAACTCATGGCATAGGAGAATGCTCCCCAGCTTGCCGGCCCGAGAACCCTGGCCGCGAAAATAACCAAAATCGCGCGCAAAAGCTGGCTGGCGGTTTTTCCCGACAGAAGCCAGACGGTGTTTTTGATTACGGTCTGGGAAACGGAGGTATTGCTAAAGAGGAAGTTTTTAATTTTTGAAACTATTTTAAGCAAGTTGAAGGTTATAATTGATAATTACTATTAATATAACAAACTATGAAATATTTAGTTACCGGAGGAGCGGGATTTATAGGTTCAAATTTAGTTGATGCCCTAATAGAAAGGGGCCACGAAGTAGCGGTTATCGATAACTTGGTTACTGGAAAAAAAGAGAATGTAAATACAAGGGCGGTTTTTTATCAGGCGGATATTACGGATTTAGGACAAATTGAGCCGTTATTTAAAGGAATTGATGGAGTTTTTCATGTGGCGGCAGTGGCGAGGATTCAGCCGTCTTTTGAAAATCCTGATTTGTATTTCAGGACGAACGCTTTGGGGACGAGGAATGTTTTAGCGGCGGCAAAAAAACACGGCGTTAAAAAAGTTGTTTATTCTGCTTCGTCTTCAGCTTACGGCGAAACTCCTTTGCCTGCGGATGAAGCGGCAAAAATTACCTCGCAATCTTTGCATCCTTACGGATCAACTAAAAGAATGGGCGAGATGCTGATGTCTGATTTGGGGACGATGACCGGAGGGCCGAAAACAGCATGTCTCAGATATTTTAATGTGTACGGGCCAAGGCAGACTATGGATTCCGACGGGCCATACCCGACAGTTATAGGATTATTTTTAGGACTGAAGAAAAAAGGGAAGCCGCTTTTGATCGTTCCCGATGGAAATCAGAGAAGGGATTTTACCTGGGTGGGTGATGTTGCTAATGCAAATATTTTGGCGATGGAATCTGATAAAGTTGGTAATGCGGAAATAATAAATATCGGCTCGGGCAAAAATTATTCAATTTGGGATGTAGCGAGAGCGGTGCTTGAGGCTCCGCAGGCAACGCCCGAGGAGCTTATCGCCAGCGGAAAATGCTCATACGCGCCGCAAAGAAAAGGGGAAGTAAGAGAAACATTGGCGAATAATTCCAAAGCAAGAGAATTAATCGGATGGGAGCCAAAAATGAATTTTTTTGATGGGATTAAGAAGCTGTTGGAAATTTAAATAGAAATAAAAAACGGCCATTGGCCGTTTTTTTAAGAGTTATTCGTTATCAGAAATTTCAGAGTTTTTAAAATTATTTGCGCGTCAAGAAAAGGGGAATTGTTTTTAATGTAATAAATATCATACTGGAGTTTTTCATAAGTTTCTTCAACCGAGGCGCCGTAGCGGAAATTTATCTGCGCCCAGCCGGTGATACCGGGCTTATTAAGCAGGCGGAGCTCATAATACGGAACTTTGTTTTTGAGCTCATTGACGAATTCGGGGCGTTCGGGGCGCGGGCCGATGAAAGATAAATCGCCTTTAACTATATTGAATAACTGAGGCAGTTCGTCCAAATGAGTCCTTCTTAAAATTTTTCCGATAGGCGTAGCTCTTTCATCATTAAAATAATTTGCCCATTGCGGGCCGTTTTTTTCCGCATCCTGGCGCATAGTCCGGAATTTATAGATAGTAAATTCTTCTTCGGATTTACCCACTCTTTTTTGCTTGAAAATGGCGGGTCCTTTAGATGTCAGTTTGACCAGTATTCCGATGAAAATAAATAACGGAAGCAGGGCAATGCTTAAAATAAGAAAAAGCATTCGTTCCACAGGTTCTTTTATTGCTCCGTAAATTTTATGTTTTTTGACGAGATTTTCCAGAAACCAGACCTCTTCCAGTTCGGCCAGCGGAACTTTTTTATAAATGAGCTCATAAAGCGTCGCAAGATCGATAACTTCCACGCCCAAAACCAGGGTTTGATAAATAAGCTTGGCCGATTGATTGTCTTTTTTAAGATGCGCCGGCACCACAATGGTATTTATTTCATTGGCGACTACTATTTGCGAAAGATGTTCAAATTCGTGGTCTTTAAGCCCTTCTTTCATCCAGAATTTTATCTGATATCCGAGCTGGGGATTTTTTTCAAGATGTTTGATTATTTCTTCAACTGTCTGGTTTGACCCGACCATCAGGATTTTGGTGGAGGCGCTTGTTTCTCCGGCGAAAAGATTAAAAATTCTTCTCCAAATATAACTGACGATTACGAAAACAATAAAAAGCAAAATAAGATTTGTTTTGGGGGTGATACTGAAATACGGAATAAGATAGAAAAACAAAGCAGCCAAAACAATATTAAAACCCATGGAATACCAGAAAGATTTTTGGAATTCCAAATCGTTTTTTAGGGATTTCAAATCGTATAATCCGGCAATATAGAAAATTATCACCCAAATTATAAAGATGAAAGTAAATGGCTGGAGATGATAGCCGAAAAATTGATTATAGGCGAGGTCGCCGTATCTGAACCATAAGGTTATGGCCAAAGCCGCATACAGGATAATAATGTCTCCGAAAAATAGGATATATTGTTTTATTCTGGCAAAGGGATTCATTTTGTTTGCTTTTTTGAATAGTTGCTTTATTATTAAGTATAATTAAAATTAATCATTATGGATACTAATATTAATACCGAAAAAAAGGAGTATTTGTTACCTGCCAGCATCTTGATTGCGGGAGTAATTATAGCGGCCGCGGTTATTTATAGCAACGGATTAAACCCCGGAACAACCGGACAGACAGGGGGCGGACAGCAGGCTAACAATCAAAAGGAGATTGCCGAAATATTAAAAGTTAAAGACAACGACGCGGTGATGGGAAACGCCAATGCTCCGGTTACAGTTGTTCTTTATTCTGATCCTTCTTGTCCGTTTTGCGCGGCGGCAGCGGGGAAAAACCAGGAAGTCATAGATTATCTTAAAAAAGGAATGCCGAGCTGGACACCGCCCGTTCCGGGAATTATTGAAAACTATGTTAAAACCGGAAAGGCCAGATTGGTTTTCAGATATTTCCCCGGTCATGGAACAGGCGAGGAAGCGACGAAGGCGATGTTTTGCGCGAACGAACAGGGAAAGTTCTGGGAATTGCATGATAAAGTTTTTGAAAATCAGAACGTCATAGAAGATATGACAAAAATTAGAGGATTCGCCGGTTCGGTTGGAGTAAATTTAACGAAGCTTGATGCTTGTTTGGCTAGCAATAAATATGCTCAGAAACTGCAGGAGGATACAAGTTCCGGCCAGGCGGTCGGAGTTGACGGAACGCCGGCATTTTATATAAATGGCCAGAAAATCGAGGCCGGAGCTCAGCCGTTCAGCGAATTGAAGACGGTGATAGACAAAATTCTGGCTTCCTAAAAATTGTTAACAAAAATCGTCCCCGTAAGAGGGGGCGATTTTAATGGAATTTGATATAATAAAATTATGAGCAATAAAAACGTTAGAATTTATTCTACGCCGGGATGCGTTTACTGCAAAATGGCGAAAGATTTTTTTAAAAAGGCCGGAGTTGAGTATACGGAGTTTAATGTGGCGGAAAATCTGGAAGCGAGAGAGGAGGCAAAAAATAAATCCCACCAGACAGGAGTGCCGGTGATAGATATTAACGGCGAAATTTTTGTGGGATTTAACAGAACCGATATTAAACAGGCATTGGGGATAAAATAAAAGTATGAATGATCTGATTATTGTTGGAGGCGGGCCTGCCGGCGTTGCCGGCGGCGTGTATGCCGCTAGAAAAAAAATTAAAACCGTTTTGATAGCGGATAATTTTTTTGGCCAATCGGTAACTTCCGGTGATATCCAGAATTGGATAGGGACAAAATCAATTTCCGGAATGGAATTAGCGCAAAATATGGAGGAACATTTGCGCGCTTATCCCGAAATTGAAATAGTTGAAGGCGAGGTGGCGGAGAGGGCGGAAAAAATAAGCGAAGGATTCAGAATAACGACTAATAAAGGAAAAACTTTTGAGGCAAAAACAATTTTAGTTTGTTCGGGAAGCCGCCGGAGAAAAATCGGAGTTCCCGGAGAAGATAAATTAAACGGCAAAGGCGTAGCTTATTGTTCTATTTGCGACGCGCCTATGTTTAAGGATAAAGTTGTTGTCGTAATCGGCGGAGGAAATGCCGGGTTGGAATCGGCCAGAGATTTGTTGCAATACGCCAGTAAAGTTTATTTGCTGGAATTTTTGGATGTTATCAAGGGTGATGCCGTAACCTTTGAAAAACTTAAGAATGATCCGAAAGTGGAAGTAATAATGCCGGCGGCGGTCCAAGAAATTTTGGGAAGCGAATTTGTAAGCGGCTTGAAATATTTGGACAGGAAAACAAACGAATCAAAAGAGTTGGCGCTGGAAGGAGTTTTTGTTGAAATAGGCGCCGTGCCCAATTCGGAATTTTTAGGGGATTTGGTTAATAAAAACAAATTCAATGAAATTGAAACGGATTGCTTGACGCAGAGGTCTTCGCTGGAAGGAATTTGGGCGGCAGGAGATGTAACTTCGGCTTTATATAAGCAGAACAATATCGCTGCGGGCGATGCCTGCAAGGCCGCGCTCAATATTTACGATTATTTAAATAATATAAAATAGATTTATTTGGTCCCATCATAAAGGGCCAAAATTTCTGCGGCCGACAGAACACGGTTGTAAACGCGCAAATCGTCTATCAATCCCTGATATCTGCCTCCGCCATTCACTCCGCCTATACTTGGAGTCGTGGAAGTATTTGATATCGCCGTGGAATAAGAACCGATGTTCTGTTGCAGACCGTTTATGTAAACTTTTCCGAAATGACCGTCGTAAGTCGCGGTAACGTAAACCCAAACGTTGTCCGAAATGCTGCTGGGATCGCTTTTAACAACCAAGCCGCCGGCGCCGTTCAGGCGAAGTGATGTGCTGTAATACGCCGAATCCAAATAAAAAAGATATCCTTTACCGTTAGTATAATCATATCCCCAACCAATAATAGTTGAAGCGCACCCTGCAATCACCACAGGCTTAATCCATCCGCTCACCGTTATATTGGATGTCAAACTTAAAAAAGCGGAACTGGAAACACTGACATCAACTCCGTTCGTTCCTGGAAAACTTCCCGCATAAGGACCGACTTTCCCAGTGGAGTACGCGATAGTGCTTTCCCAGGCGCCATTGTAACCGTTACCACTGGAATCGTACACGGTGGAACCGCTTCCTTCGTCAAACGTCCAATATCCAATCAAGGAAGAATCTCTTTTGTATTCCTGAACAGCAGAAGGGGTAAGTTTCAGATTGGTTCCTATTTCAAAGCTGGCTATAGAATCTCCTCCGTCGG
>JAQURY010000013.1 GCA_028715395.1 Minisyncoccota bacterium | reverse complement strand
CACTATAGTTTCTCCATATTTCGCCAAAACAGCCATATTGGCTTGTTCGCCGATTTTGGAAAACTCCAAAGAAAGCTCGCGGCCCGCGAACTCAGTGGTAAATTTTTTGCGACCTAAATCCATACTTAATTTTGCATCCGCTTATAGTCTTGGACAGTGGTAGATTCTCATAATTTCACAAAATTTTTATGAAATTGTAACAATCCGCCTCTGCCGTCCGTCTTTTCGCAAATGCTTTCTTTATTATCCGCTTTTAGCGGATCCCGGCCCCTTCGGGGGCGCCGAGATTATTTTTTTAATATTACTTTCGGCAATTTGTCCAAATCAATGAACTCATCGGCGACTTCTTTGATTTTTCCGGAAGCGCTTCTTCCGAATGCCGCCACTTCAACATATCTGCCCGCGCCGTACTGGAGATATTCCACCAGCGGAATAAAATCTCCATCTCCGGTTACCAATATAATGGTATCCAAAAGGTCGGACATTCTCATCGCATCAACCGCCATTCCCACGTCCCAGTCGGCCTTCTTGGCTCCGCCGGCAAAAATCTGCAAATCTTTTGTCCTAAGTTCCAGTCCTGCATTTTTCAACGCTTCAAAAAAAGACGATTCGCCCATCGCAGTTTCGCTTTTAACAACATAAGCCATTGCGCGAATTAATTGCCTTCCGGAAATTAATTCCTTCATCAATTCCTTATAATTCACCCTTGCCTGATGCAAATTCTTCGCAGAATGATAAAGGTTCTGAACATCAACAAAAATGCCTACTCTTTGATTTTTATTTCTTATCATTATTACTTAAGTCCCAGTTTCTTGGCCACGGCTGCATAGTTTTTCGGATTGTGTTTGGCCAAATAATCCATCAGTCTTTTTCTTTTTCCAACCATCTTTAAAAGCCCGCGTCTGGAATGCAGGTCTTTACGATGCTTTTTCAAATGAGAAGTTAATTCTTCGATTTGTTTGGTCAAAAGGGCCACTTGGACTTGGGCCGAACCCGTATCTTTGTCGTGAGCCTTATGCTCTTTCATCGCGTTTACTTTCTGTCTTGAAGTTAACATTTGTCTGTATAATACCTCATATTCGGGAAAAAATCAACTGTTTCACATTGTTTCACAAAATGTGTCACAAATCACAAATATTGTGCGACAGTATTTGCTATACTTAACTTATGGCCGACATAAACAAACTTTTAGAAGATTATTTGGATTATTTGGAAGTGGAAAAGGGGCGCGCGATTAAAACACGGGAAAATTACGGGCGGTATTTGAAAACTTTTATTGATGCGACAAAAATAAAAGACCCCAAAGATATTTCCGTTGACAAGGTTATAAAATTCCGCCTGGATCTCGCCCGAAAAAATAACTCCTCTATTAAACGCATCACGCAGGCATATTATATGATTGCTTTGCGGAATTTTTTGAAATACCTGATTAAAAACGATTATAACGTGATGTCGCCGGACAAAATCGAGCTGCCGAAAGTTTCCCGCCGGCAGATTGAAATAGTGGAATATAAAGATTTGGAAAGATTATTGAACGCCCCCAAAACTGACAATCTCCGCGGGCTGCGGGATAAGGCGATTTTGGAAACATTTTTTTCCACCGGCCTCCGTGTTTCGGAATTATGCAATTTAAAACGCTACTTGGATTTCAGCCGAGGCGAAATTACGGTCCGCGGAAAAGGAGACAAGCTGCGGGTAGTGTTTTTGTCGGATGGCGCCAAAAAAGCGATTAAAAATTATCTGGACAAACGCGGCGACACGGAAGATTATTTGTTTGTGAGCTTAACTCACGCGAAAAATCCCAAAGTTATCGGAAAAATCATTCCACGAACGGTCCAGCGGCTGGTAAATTATTATTCCAAAAAAGCCGGAATCCCGTCGCATATCACTCCTCACCAGCTGCGCCACCAATACGCCACCGATTTATTAATCAACGGCGCTGATCTGCGTTCCGTTCAAGAACTTCTCGGCCACAGCAACATTTCCACAACACAAATTTACACTCACTTAACAAATAAAGAACTCCGCGAAATCCACGAAGCTTTCCATGCAAAAAGAAGAAAATAACTTTGTATAGTATATGCTAATATTAGCATATACTATACAAAGTTTGGGGAGCGGGAAATAAAAATTTTGCGATTTGCGATGAAATAAAAAAATAACCCCAACATTTTTAGTTGGGGTTATTCAAACCGCTCTTTAAAGCGGCTGCCGGAAGGCCGTCAGTATCTTAACCTCTGGCTCTCCTTTATTATCTCGAGTCCCTCCATCACCGTTTCCGTGCACTCGCTCATGCTTTTGACGAATTCGCTGCTTTCTTTTATTGCTTCATAGAAAGCAAGATCCGCCTTCCATGCCTGCAGCTTTAATTCAAGCTGGGGACCGGAAAGTTCGCAATAAGCGATGATATCTTTCAACGCCTGCTTTTCTTTGGAGGAAATACCCTTCTTGAGCATTTCCTTCTTGCAGATCGCTATCAGATCGTTCGTCGCCTTGATGCCCAGCTCGATCTCGAGGCAGTCGGCCTTGAGTAAGCTGATCGCTTTCGTCAGCTCTTCGTCGGACATGCTGTCGGGACTTTTCACTTCCGCCGAAACAGCCGAAGTGAACGGGGAAACGAAAAGCATCGTCGCCACCACAACCATCAGAACCTTCATGTTCCATTCTCCTTTTGAGAAATTCGGTCATTGACCGTAATTCGCATTAGATTCGCTTTTGGCTTTTGCCGCTTCTTTCGCGCGCCACGTTCGCTTGAAAATCTCCAGATTCTTTTCCAGGCCTCCCTGGAATCTTGCTGCGGTTCCGCCGGAATCTTTCAGCATTTCGTAAAATGCGAGTTCGACCCGACAATTTTGCAGCTTGTTTTCGTAATACGCGCCGATAGCATTGCAGTACTCAAGAACGTCGTTCAAAGACTCGCTGTCTTTGAAATTCGTCTCTTCAAGCGCCAACGCTTTCTCGGCGCTCTTCTTCAGATCAGCGAGTGACTGCATGCCCTGCTCGATTATGGAGCACTGAGATTTCAGCGACTCTATCATCTCGCTGATTCCCTGCGCGGATATGCTATTGATCTCCTTTTCCTTGGCTGAAACGAACGAAGTGAAAACGAACAACGCCAGCACAATCAGTACAACTTTTTTCATGCCTTATTCTCCTTTTAAAAATTAAGATTAAGCCTTAATTTTGGCTGATTATATTATACAATACTTGAGTAAAAATGGCAAGTATTAAAATACTGTTGTGGGCGGGGTGGGAGTTGAAAAGTTGTTTCTTTATTTTTGTGCTCTCGAGAGGATTTGAACCTCTAACCCTTGCGGGACGTGGTCCTAAGCCACGCGCGTATGCCAATTCCGCCACGAGAGCATTTTTGCGTGATCGCCTGAGGCGATTAAATTTGCCCTTTCACTTTACCCGCCTTTGGCGGGCACTCGCCCATTTGTTATTTAATTATATTCCATTCTTGACGCTTTATTCCATCCGCGTTAAATTAAGCAAAATCACCTTGATAAATCAATAGGAGGAAATAATGAAAGCCCAGAAAACCGCCATATGCGTCAGATGTTTTAGCGGTCATACCTGCAGAAAAAGAAATTGCTATAAAAAGAAATGTTCTAATTATATTACACAAAACAGAAGAAATAGTGACTGGCTACACATAGAAAGGAGAAAATAATGGAGAAAATACTTAATAATCTGGAAGAAATGATAAGATTGGCTGGCATAGATATATTTCCTCTCATCAGGAAATATCCCGTAGACGCTTTTGCCATAACGGTTACCGTGCTGACTATAATTCTCATATTTTATTTAGCCACCCGGAAAACCGGAAATCGCCCCTCCGATTCATAACAAAATCACCTCTCAATTATCACCGGTTTTACCAGCGCCACCCCTAAAAAGGTGGCGTTTTTATTGGGTTTTTCGCACTTCCTCCCATCTTGACTAAATCATAATTTTATGCTATTATATAGGTACATTTAGCCTAGCTAAAACTGGGTTAAAAATCGAAGCACTTCGAAAGTTGAATATGAAAATAAAAACCTGAAAAAGGTAAAAGGGAGGAAGTTATGTCTACTCTGTTTTTCGTTCTCGCCGTTGTCAGCGCTGTTGTGATTCAGGGAATCAAAAAGATCAAGGTGGATCCGCCAACAATAGCGGTAGTAACTTTTAAGGGTAAAATCATCGAAATCGGAAAGGATTCGAATGGTAACCCGATAAGCAAGACCAAGAAAGGCGGCTGGAGATGGTTTTTTCTCTATCCTATTGTTTTCAGCTATATCAACATTGATGTAGCGAGAAAAAATAGCACCGAGAAAGAAATCACTCCGCAAAAAGTTCGGACTCCAGATGGAGCCGAGCTGCTAGTTCCCATAGAAGTTACCTGGACTCCCACGGAAGGAAAAGAAATTGAATACATCAAGTCAAAAAAAGAGGCTGGTGTATGGTCAATACTTTCGGGGATAATCCAGCAAAGACTAAGGGAATGGGCAATGTCCACTTCGGAAGGACCGCAAAACGCGAAGGATTTGTTAAGAGCTGGCGATGAAGCCGTAGCCGTACTGGTGAAAGCTGTTGCCGGATCTACTCTTTCTCAAATCCCCAGCGATATTCCTACTCCGATCCTTCTCCGTTATTTCAGAGCCCAAAGGCCTAAGCCGAGGGAAGACGAAAAGGAGATAACCGGAGAAAAATGGGAAAAACTTGATAAGTATTTCAAGAAAAATCCCAAGGAGAAACAAAAAGTAAAAACGGCCATAGAAGAAAGACAAAAAGCCGTTAACGAAATCAAAAGCGGTAACGGAAAACACCAGATCGATCACTTAGGGATAACCATTAACCGATTCAATATCGGCGAAATAAAAGCGCTCGGCAAGTACGCCGAAAGCCTGGATCTCGAAGTGAAAGAGAAAAATGAAAAGGAGGCCGAAGAAGTAGAGGTAAACCATTCCATTAAGCAAATCAAGAAGATAGAGACTGAGCTTAAAATTCCTGTGGGAGAAGCAAAAGAGTTTTTCCAGACCGAAAGGTCAAAAACTCCAAAAACCATACAGGAACACAAGATCAATCTCTCGCCGGAAACCAGAGAAATGGTAAAAGAAGTTCTCAAAGAAGCGATTCCGGCAATCTTCGGAAAATCTGGAGGATAAAATGGCAGGTGTGAAAACCGCAGACGAAGGACTTCCCAAAAAGTTCTACTGGATACCAGTGATCCTGGCAGCCATCGGACTTTTTGTGTTCCTAGCGGGACGCGACTGGTCATTTCTGAAAGTCGGCCCGAACGTCAACTTCCACAAACCCGCGATGGAGATCAATCTGGGAGACAAAACAAAGTTTCCCGACGGAAAAACCAGCATGATGATATACAAAAACGAGTTTTCGTATATCGTTTCCTGGCCCTCCGATCGCAAGCTGGTAACCGGTAAGAAAAACGGGGATCTCAAAACCGCGGTATTTCAGAAAGACGGCACGCTTGTCGGAGTTCTGGATTCCACGAAGGATGATTCCCCCAATGTTTCAATCGGCGAAGGCGATAAATTATCTTTCTCGGGTTATGATGGAGTATTATCATTAAGCTTGGAGTAAGTCCAAGTTAGTCAAAAAAGACCCGGGAGAGTTACTCTCACGGGTCTTTTTCTTTTTTAAACTTATTTTACTTCACAACATCCTGAATGATGTTAACGATGGTGTTGGAAAGCAAAGCAACGACAACCGCGACAACCGCGAAAATCAACTGGTTGCTCGCTTTTTTAACCTGTTCCGGATTTCCGGCAGCGGTCAAGTAAAGATATGCGGCATAAATGAAGAACAAGCCCGCAGCTATGTAGAACAAAACCTTTATGTAGCCGACTATGTTATTGATTATGTCGAAAATGTCCTGAACTGAAGTAACGCTGCTCTGCGAAGGAACAGACGTATTGGTTTGCGCCATAATCATTACCGGCGCGGCAACTATAGCCGCTACTATCATTATTTTTGTAAACTTATTCATAAAATACATTGATAATCTTACTCGACCTTTTCTTTAATATTTATGCTACTACAAAAAATTTCCTTCGTCTATTATTATTTCTTTCCCATAATATCCTGAATCACGTATATAAGCCCGTCGCCAATCAGAAGAATTGCCAGCCCCAAAACCGCCCACTGGATAGTCTGCCTGCCCTTTGTGACCCTCTCAGGATCGCCAGCGGACGTCAAAAGATAAAAAGCTCCGATAAATATCATAATGGTGGCTATCGGTATTCCGATTATCAATAAATAATTTATTATTCTCTGTATTAAATCTCCGATGGAATTAACTCCCAAGGGATTGGGAATTGATACCGAAGCCCCGCTGCCTTGCTGATAAGTATTTTGGCCACCGGTACCTGTATTTTGCTGATACGTATTTGTTTGAGCTAAAACAACACCGCCAAAAATTACGGCTACTCCCAGAAACAAAATCGTTAAAGATAATAATTTTTTCATAATTTTATTTGGTTACCGAACAAGTTACTTGATTCCAAGGAATTTTTGAGGGCGATCCGGTAATTACCAGCAACAGAGTAGACATTATAATCCATGAACCCAGGATAATCGCCACGCCGGTAAATGTTATGGTGAGAACCTTTTTCCCCTCGGTCACTCTTTCGGGAGAACCCCCTGCGGTCATTATAACAAAAGCGCCGTAAATTATAAACAAAGTGGCCAAAGTAAACGCGATTTTCATCAGAAACGTGATAATGTTCTGGGCAAGCTTAAAAAAGTCGCAAAGACCGCAAGCTTTTTCTCCGGCTCCTCCGCACGGCACCAATCCCGCGGCTCCGGCGACATTCGCCAAAATAAAAATAGAAAAAATTGTCACCAGCGCTATTTTCCCGTATTTATTCATAGTTTAATTATATAGAGTAAAAAGTAAGGGGTAAAGTTCAATTATATCCGCAATTACTACTATTGCGCTCTTTTCTCCATCAAGTCCGTAACCTGAGATGCCGCTTGCTCAATAGCTGTCGCCGTATCCAATTTGCCCTGATTTACATTATCAATCATGTCGGAAAACACCTGATTAATGAAATTGTTGTCTATCTGCGGCCAAGAACGCGCGCTTAACGCCTGTTTGGCCAAAAATCCGAGTTCCGGATCGGCAAGATAATTATTGATAAGAGACCTGAGCGCCGGAGGATGATTAGCAGCTTCCAAATATTGATTTGAGGAGCCTTCATCCGTAGTTATATATATTGAAAAATCCCAGGCCCACTCCGGTATTTTACTTTCTTTGGAAACGCCGAGGCCGAGATAGCTCGGATAATTTACGTCTATATCGTCTTTTTTAAGCTGCATCATGGGGCCAACCCGGAATTTCAAATAAGGATTCATGCTTTCCACCACTTTTTTCCTGCCATAATAATCAAACATCATAACGGTCTTGCCCTGCGAAAAACTTTCCAAAGCATTGGCCTTTCCGTCCCAAGAATAATAAATTCCTTTTTTATTCGCGAATTTGGTATAAAAATTCAAAGCATTAAATCCGGGAAATTGATTTTCTTCCGATATGTAATATCTGTCCGCAAAAGCGGCGCGGGTAAAATTATAATCCGTCATTGTCGTTCCGTTCTGGAGCATAAACAAACTCAGAAGATCGGAGGCCGTATCCATGCTGGTAAAAGAACCTCCGATAGCCGCGGGGTAGCGCGTGAAATTTCCCGATTTATCAAGCCGTCTTAATTTGGGAATTAAATTTTGGAACTCTTCCCAAGTAACCGGAGGCTTGGCAATGCCCGCCGAATCGAAAATATCGTAATTATAATAAAACGCCAAAGTGTCTATATATAATGGAAGAGCGAAAATTACTTTGTTCGGCGCGAAATCCTGCTCAACTACCGTGGGAAATTTTTCTCTCAGACTTGCCAGAGTAAATTGCGCGTCGGTAACAGGAGACATTTTGTCGTAGTGCTTCGGCAGCCAAGTATTGTGGATTTCAAAAACATCGGGGCCTTTGCCCGCGGCAAAAGCGTTAATCAGCTCCGATTCATACTCGGCGGGATTAATTTGCTTATAATTCACGTCAACATTGGTCCTAAAATTGCGGTAAGCGTTAACACTGTTATTAAAAACATCCCTGCTTTCAATTCCCCAGACTTCCAGATCTATTTGCGGCGGATTGGGAGTTTGGTCTTTAAGAAATCCGGGAATCAGCCCGAGATATCCCGCGACAAAAAACAAAATAACCGCGGCCACAACGCCGATGATTATTTTTTGAGGAAGCGTGAAATTCATATATTAATTATAACTTATAACCGATGACTTACAACAATTTAACTGGTCATAAGTTATTAGTTGTAAGTTATTAGTTGTAAGTTATTAGTTGTAAGTTATTAGTTGTAAGTTATTAGTTTAAAGACAAATCGCTCCAACGATTTTATCGCCGGAATTGAGGTTCATAACTCGGACTCCCTGCGTGGCGCGTCCGGCTTCGCGAACGCTGCTAAGCGGCGTTTTTATAATCTGCCCCTTGGCCGAAATCACCAAAAGTTCCTGTTGCTGATCAACCAAAAGCATGCCCACCACCTCTCCTGTTTTTGAAGTGACTTTAGCGGTCTTGATTCCCGAACCACCGCGTCCCTGCACTTTATACTGGGAAAGCTTGGTTTGTTTTCCAAATCCATTAGCCATAACCGTCAGAAGTTTCAATCCCAGACTTTCTTTATCTATTATATTAAGCGAAACAACCTTGTCTCCTTTTTTCAAGCGGATTCCCCTGATACCCGAAGCGGACCTGCCCATGCCGCGAACCTGCGATTCTTTAAAACGAATCGCTTGGCCCTGCGCCGTGCTCAAAACAACCTGGTCTTTTCCGGAAGATAGTTTCACGCCCAAGAGCGAATCTCCCTTTTTAAGTCCGATGGCGATAATGCCGTTGCGGCGAACATTGGAAAAATCTTCGAGAGGAGTTTTTTTGATTAATCCTCCGCTGGTAACCATCACCAAAAATCCCGGCACGGTTTTTTTCTCGCTCGGATACGCGATTATGGCGCTGACTTTTTCCTCGGCCGGAATTTCAAGAAAATTAAACATTGATTTGCCTTTTGATATCCTGGATCCTTCCGGAATTTCATAAACTTTTGTCTGAAAAACTCTTCCGCGATCGGTAAAGAATAAAATATTGTCGTGAGTGTTCGCAGAAATAAAATGGCTCAAAAAATCCTCCTCGCCCACCTCGGAACCGATAAGTCCCTTGCCTCCGCGCTTCTGGGTTTTGAAAGCAGTCGGCTGAACGCGTTTAATATATCCGCTTTGGGACATCGTAATGATGGTTTCTTCTTTCGGAACCAAATCCTCTTCTTTAAAATCCGAGAGTCCGCCGGCAACCAATTTGGTTTTTCTGGCATCTCCGTATTTTTCTTTCACTTCTTTAAGCTCTGTTTTGATAACATTTAAAATTTTCGCCGGGCTCTTAAGCAAAATCTGCAAATCTTCAATTATTTTTTTAGTAGCTTTCAATTCGTCTTCTATTTTTTGGCGTTCTAACGAAGCAAGTGTCTGTAATTTCATTTCCAAAATCGCGTCAGCCTGCAAAGGAGAGAATTTAAACTTTTCAATTAAATTTTTGCGTGCGTCATCTTTGTCTTTAGATTTTTTAATAGTGGCAATAACCCGGTCAATATCGCCAAGAGCCTTGTGCAAGCCCATTAAAATGTGGGCGCGGGCTTCGGCTTTTTTCAAATCAAATTCTGCCCTCCTTCTGACCACTTCTTTTCTGTGATTTATGAAAGCGGCTAAAATTTCTTTTACCGACATCGTTTGCGGCTGAATGCCATCGGCCAAAGCGATCATATTTAAATTAAAATTTTTCTGCAGATCCGTGAAATTATACAACTGATTTAAAATTTTCTGCGGAGGCACATCTGTTTTTAAATCAATAACTATGCTCATTCCGGACCTGTCCGATTCGTCACGGACATCCCTAATTCCCTGAATTCTTTTTTCGGTAATAAGCTCGGCAATTTTTATTATAAGTTCGGACTTATTGACCATGTAAGGAATTTCCGTAATTTCAATCTGCTGGTGCTTGCCCATTTCTTTTATTTCGGCGACGCCGCGCACCGTGATGGCGCCTCTTCCCGAAGAATATGCTTCTTTAATAGCTTTTTTATCAAACATAATTCCGCCAGTCGGAAAATCAGGCCCTTGAATATATTCCATTAAATCGTCCGAGCTGGCTTTGGGATTTTCTATAAGATGAGAGATAGCGTCTGAAATTTCTCCGAGATTGTGCGGAGGAATTGATGTGGCCATACCGACGGCGATTCCGGCGGCGCCATTAAGCAAAAGATTCGGGATTTTAGAAGGCAAAACTTTAGGTTCCACGCGAGTGGCGTCATAATTCGGAACCCAATCAACCGTTTCTTTTTCAATATCCGTTAAAAGTTCTTCTGAAATTTTAGAAAGCCGCGCTTCGGTGTAACGCATGGCGGCAGGATTGTCGCCATCTATGCTGCCGAAGTTTCCCTGGCCTTCAACAAGCGGATAACGCAAAGAAAAATCCTGCGCCATACGCGCCATCGCGTCATAAACAGCTGTATCTCCGTGCGGATGGTATTTTCCCAAGACTTCTCCGACAACAGTAGCCGATTTTCGAAACTTCGTTGAGTGCGTCAAACCGGTATCCCACATCGCCCATAAAATTCTCCGCTGCACCGGCTTCAACCCGTCGCGGACATCGGGCAAAGCGCGCGCCACAATAACGGACATAGCATAATCCAGATAAGACTCTCTTAATTCGTCCGTGATTTCGCGGTTAATAACCTTTCCAACTACCGCTTTTTCAACTTTGTTTTCTCCTTTTTTATTTTCCTCCTTTTTCATAAACTGAAAATATTCGCGCTACCTACCAAAATTCGCGTTATAAATTAATTAATTTAAATTATTCCGGAAATTCGCCGCTGACTTTTTCTATTCCCTCCATTATAAAATTGAAATTTGCGCTCTGTACCGCCACATCGTTGGTTTTAGCGACTTCTTTCGTCAATTTTTCCGAAACCAAATTCCAGCCGTTCTTTAAAACCTCAAGAAAAGGAGTTCCTGCGGCAGCCTGAGCCTTTTTTTCTTTAGCCGCACCCACGCCCTCAATAGAATAATCGACATAAGAAAACCAAATTGCGATAATCAGCGCCGCAGAGCCAATCGACAAAACAAAATGCCATACTTTTTTTGTAGTTTCGTCCGAATTTCTGATATTTTCAAAAAAATTTTTCATTTTTTTATTAATATTTTAATTCTCGGCCTTGTTTTTATATTTTTAACGCTATTACTCTCATTTTTACTTTTCCTTCGGTCAAATCTTTTTTCTTAATAACCAGTTTTTCTTCCATTTCCAGCGGGTGCCCCAGTTCTTTCGCCAGATCTTTGACATCTCCGGCTCCGGCGCGCTTAAGCCCCGGAACTTTGAAAAAGGACATCACAACAATTTTCGGATCAATCTGCTTTATGAATTTCGCCGCCGCTTCCTCGTCGATAAATCCTTTACCGCCGGCGGGAATAAATAAAATATCTACCTTCTCCAGCTCGTCAAGAATTTCCGCATCCGGATTGGAAGACAAGTGTCCCAAGAAACAAAGATTCATGTCTTCGGCTTTCACCGTATAAATGGTTTTTATCAGCTTGTCCGAAGATTCTTTGGGAACGGCTATGCCCGTCACCTCTATTCCTTTAACCTCATACTCTCCCGGCCCCAAGATTTCCTGCTCTTCTTTCGAGCCTTCGGGCGCCGGCCACTCAACCATAGTTCTCAAAATAGCTTCATTCTTTCCGCGCGCCGCATTCAGGCCCACCGAACTGTCAAAGGGGTCCGTTATTAAAGTGAGACCGCCGGTTTGCACCTTGAAACAGCCTTCTCCATACCAGTTTATTATCATACCTATTATATTATACTCGGATTGAAACAAATTTTCAAATAATTTTTCACAATACGGGGCTTGCTTTTTAGCCTTTAATCTCTTATATTTATTTCTACGTATATAAATATGAATATTATCAAAAAAACCACTTCTCCCTTGGCCCAAGTCATCAAATCCTCTCCGGATCTGATGCTCAATATCAAACAGGGAGACCTCGTTGAAGGAAAACTCCTGAAAAGAACGCCTCGCGCGGTGTATTTTGACCTCGGAAAAATCGGAACAGGCGTAGTTTACGGCCAGGAGCTTTTTAATGCAAAAGATATACTTAAAAACCTTAAAATCGGAGACGCTATTTCCTCAAAAGTAGCCGATATGGAGAACGAAGACGGCTATGTTGAGCTTTCCTTGTCAGAAGCCGGCAAACAAAAGACCTGGCAGGCAGTCAAGGAAATAGCCGATAAAAACGAGGAAATAAAGGTGAAGGTTACAGCGGCCAATTCAGGCGGTCTTATTGCCATGATTGAGGGAATGAAGGCATTTTTGCCCGTTTCCCAGCTTGCCAATGAACATTATCCCCGCGTAGATGACGGTTCTAAAGATAAAATCCTGGAAGAATTGAAAAAATTCGTTGACCAGGAAATAACCGTGAAAGTTCTTGACTTCAATCCCCGCTCGGGCAAATTGATAATCTCCGAAAAAGAAATTTCCAGCCAAAACATCAAAGATCTTTTAGTAAGCTACAAGCCGGGCGATGTAATTGAAGGCGTAATTTCCGGAATCGCCGATTTCGGAGCATTTGTCCGCTTTACCGACAATCCGAAAATTGAAGGACTTATCCATATTTCGGAATTGAGCCATCGCTTAATTGAAAATCCGAAAGATATCGTCAAGGTTGACGACCTGGTCAAAGCGCAGATCGTCGATGTCAAAGATGGACGCGTAACTTTGTCCCTGAAATCCTTAACTGAAAATCCTTGGAATAAAATTGAAGAAAAATACAAAGCCGGAGCCGAAGTTAAAGGAACGGTTACCAGATTTAACCCGTTTGGCGCTTTTGTGGCGCTTGATCCGGAAATCCAGGGCGCAATCCACATTTCCGAATTAGGCGGAGCCGAGGAAATGAAGAAAAAGCTGGAAGTTGGAAAATCCTATCAATTCAAAATAGATTCCATAAAACCGGAAGAAAAAAGGATTATCTTGAAATTGGCGAAGTAAGCGCGAAAAATAAAAATTACTATTTAAAAACCGCGGTTACAAGCCGCGGTTTTTATAACTTGGAAAAAATTATCTAAGGTTGTATAATTTTTAAATACAAACTCTATGCTTTATAAAAATATTCTTTGGGGAATTTTCACTTTGTTTTTAATATCGCTGGCATTTTCGGTTTTATTTTCCGACCAGCCGGCGCCGCAAACTTTTACGCTCAACCAGCTCGTATCAAAAATAAACTCTGGCGAAGTCGGTAAAATTACAGTCCAGGAAAACGATTTATCAATCGAATTGAAAAACGGCGAAAAGGCCTCGGCGAAAAAAGAATCCGAAACCGGACTCAGCCAAACTTTATACAATTACGGCGTAAAACCGGCGGCTTTAGACACAGTCACCTTGGAAATTAAAGATTCTTCCGGATTAAAATTCTGGGCAAGCATTTTAATTCCTACCGTAGTGCCGCTTCTGATAATCGTCGGAATTTTCTGGTTCATTTCCAAACAGGCAAAATCGGGAACCAATCAAGCTTTTTCTTTCGGAAAATCCAGCGTGAAACTTTTCGGATCTTTCAAAGACCGCATAACATTTAAGGATGTTGCAGGACTTAAGGAGGCCAAACAAGAATTGGAAGAAGTTGTTGATTTCCTGAAAAATCCCAAAAAGTTTTTGGAAATGGGAGCGCGCATTCCGCGAGGATTGCTTTTGATGGGCGCGCCGGGAACAGGAAAAACATTATTGGCGCGGGCCATTGCCGGAGAAAGCGGAGTTCCTTTCTTTTATATTTCGGCTTCCGAGTTCGTGGAGATGTTCGTCGGCGTTGGAGCATCCAGAACGCGCGACGCTTTTGCAACGGCTAAAAGAGCGGCTCCATCCATACTTTTTATTGACGAAATTGACGCTGTCGGCCGCGAACGGGGCGCCGGCGTGGGCGGAGGACATGACGAAAGAGAACAAACTCTTAATCAAATCCTCACAGAAATGGACGGTTTTGATAGAGACACAAAAGTTATCGTTATCGCCGCCACCAACAGGCCGGATATTCTGGACAGGGCGCTTTTGAGGCCGGGAAGATTTGACCGACGGGTAGTTTTGGACTTGCCGGATATCAATGACCGCGAAGCGATTTTAAAAATCCATTCCAAAGACAAACCGCTGGAAAAAAATATCGATTTGAAAAAAGTGGCCGTAAGAACGCCAGGATTTTCCGGCGCCGATTTGGCCAATTTAATGAACGAATCCGCGATTTTGGCGGCGCGCAATAATAAAAAAATAATTTCTCAAAATGATTTATTTTCTTCCATTGAAAAAGTAATGCTTGGTCCCGAAAAAAAGAGCCGGGTTATCAATCCAAAAGAAAAACAAATTACCGCCTACCATGAAGCAGGCCATGCGCTGCTGGCAGCCAGCTTGAAAAATTCCGACCCGGTCCATAAAATTTCCATCATCGGACGCGGACGCGCCGGCGGATACACAATGAAGCTTCCTCTTGAAGAAATGCACCTGAAAACCAAATCGCAATTTTTGGCGGACTTAACCGTTCTGATGGGCGGCCATGTCGCGGAAAAAGAAATTTTCGGAGAAATGAGCACGGGCGCTTCCAGCGACATTAAAGAGGCCACTAAAATGGCGCGCGCCATCGTTACTCAATACGGAATGAGCGAAAAAATGGGAGCGATGACTTTCGGTGATACGCAAGAATTAATTTTCTTGGGCAAAGAAATTTCCACTGAACGGGATTACTCCGAAAAAGTTGCCGCGAAAATTGATGCTGAAGTAAGAAATTTTATAGATATCGCCACCAAAACTGCGGAAAAACTTATCAGTTCCAGAAAAAAAGTTTTGGGCGCCATCGCCAAAGCTCTTCTTGAAAAAGAAACTTTGGAGCAGGAAGATTTTAATGAAATAATAAGACCTTTCAAGTTGAAACAGGTGGTAGTTTAGATTAAACTAATCGTCAGGATGGGTGTGTAGCTCAGCTGGTTAGAGCGCTAAGCTTATACCTTAGTGGCCGTAGGTTCGAATCCTACCACACCCACAATTTGACATTTTCCCATTTCTATGGTATTTTTATCGCACGGTGGATAACTCCTGTTAAAAGTTAATAGAAACAGGAGTAAAATTAAAAAATTGCCCTAAAAAGGAGAGGGTAACAAAAGTTCTTTAAATAAATCAAAATGAAAGGGGAGGAAGGATGAGGCAGCAGTACAAAAAAAGCTACAGGCGGAAAAAGGCAGAGGTGAAGACGACCGGAAAAGTCTGGGAAGCCTACATGAAAGACTGTCCGGGCAACGATGAACTCGTTGCGGTAATTTCTTTTGTCCCAGCCCTGGCGAAAAAAGCCTTCAGGGAACTGGAAGCAAGAGAAAAAAGCGCTCCCGGAACAGTGTTAACAAGGGGCGTCCTCAACGAGATCGTCAAGAGCGGCCATTCAGGACCGGTGGTCAAGAAAGCAAGGCTGATGCTGGAAGAACTCCAAGCGAACAACAGGGTGAGCCTGCCGCGTATCATTTTCGGCCATACTTTCTCGATCGCCCGATCTCTCGACCAGCGTCTGGTGAAGCACCGCATGTATCTCTTTGAGAAGCTTCAGGAGATCACCAGGCCGAAGAGGTATCTTTACTGCAAAATCTGAAAAAAGGAGAAAGGCAACGCAATCATAGGAGTATGAGCTCAAATTTCATACTCCTTTTTTTGTCTCCAAAAACATTGCCTTGGCAGTTCAAAATTGATAAGATAAACTCGCGGGCGTTTAGCTTAGTGGTAGAGCGACTCGTTTACACCGAGTAGGTCGGGGGTCCGATTCCCTCAACGCCCACAAAAATATGCAACAATTAACACTTTGTTTACTATTAAAAAACGATGAGATACTGCTCGCTATGAAAAAGCGCGGTTTTGGCGTCGGCAAATGGAATGGAGTAGGAGGAAAACTTAAGGAAAATGAGTCTATTGAAGAAGCCGCCTTAAGGGAAATGAATGAAGAAATAGGAGTTACCGCCCAAGCAGCGGATCTAGAAAAAATAGGCTTCATTAAATTCTTTTTTAATGACAAACCGGAATGGAATCAACAGGTTCATTTATTCTTCTGTAAAAAATGGCAAGGCGAACCGCAAGAATCGGAAGAAATGAAGCCTCAATGGTACAAACACAGCGAAATTCCATTTGATAAAATGTGGGTTGACGACAAGCATTGGCTTCCTTTGGCGCTAGCTGGAAAAAAATTCGAAGGAGAATTTTATTTCAAAGGAGAAGGAAATGAATTTGAAAAATTTGAGTTAAGAGAAATTTAAATAATAACTTTGCTGACAAATAAAAAATCCCCGCGAACTTGCGGGGGTTTTTTATTTTCTATTTTATTTCTTCGGCAGAAACTTTCGTCATAGTCACTGGCGATAACGGCTTGTCGTTCGCATCGGTTTTCACATCGCCAACTTTATCAACTATTTCCTGTCCTTTCACAACTTTTCCGAAAATCGTGTAATTGTTCGGCAACGGATAATCTTCAAGCATTATGAAAAATTGCGAACCGTTGGTATTCGGGCCGGCATTCGCCATCGCCACAACTCCCTTTTTATATCCGGCCTTGTAAGATTCTGTATTTGGATTTAATTCGTCCGCAAACTGATATCCCGGTCCTCCCATTCCGGTTCCCGTCGGATCGCCGCCCTGAATCATAAATCCTTTTATGATTCGGTGAAAAATCACGCCGTTATAAAATCCTTTATCGGCAAGCGTTACAAAATTATTAACGGCCTTCGGCGCGTCATTGTCATAAGTTTCAAACTGGATATCGCCGTAATTTGTTTTAATTGTTATTAAATGTTTCATATTTGTTTTATTATTTGCCGCCACGGGCGTATTTAATGTTTCTTCCGCGATTGAGGCCAGATTATTCTGATTTCCAACTCCCAGATTCGCCTCTTCGCTTTCCGGATTCTTCATATCATAAATCAAAAATCCAAATAAGCCAACAATTAACAGCCCCGCTACAATAAAAAATATGTTTTGTTTCATAGAAAATAATATAACACTACTTTTTATTTTTTGCTATACTTTAACTATGGCCGAGTCACTACATCAATCTCCCGAACAAAAACCTGTGCCCGAAGGTATTCCAACCCGCGATATGAATTTTATCCAGATTGAATTAATAAATAAATATCTCGGAGAAAATCCCGATACTAATACAATAAAAGCTTGGACAGATAAATATTCCGCAAGTATAAGAAAAAAATCAGAGGAACAGGAAATTATAAAATTGTGGAAAGAAGGAAAAAAGGAGGAGGTTAAAAAATTGCTGGAAGAGATAGTCATTCCTCCTCCACACAACTAAAATCCCCTACTATGCCGGGGATTTTTAGTTATCAACTTGCTTTAATTTGAACGTCGGTATTATTATTAAATTATGTTTGGCTTAAACCCATTTAAGAACGCAGAAAAAGCAAAAATCCTCCCCAAAGAATCGATGGATAAGACTGGAGATAGAGAAATGGCCAAAGAATTGTCTGTCAAAGAATATGGCCTAGCGATACAAAGAAATCTGGAAGAACAAGGAATTAAACTGCCGAAAGCCGAGATAGAAAAATTTGCCGAAGATAACCCTGAACTTGTGGAAGAAATAGGAAGGCAAAGCATCAACGAATTAAGCGCTTTAGCGCGGGCTGTTCTGGAAAGAAAAGATAAGGTGCTCAACAATTAAACTCCGGTTATGCCGGAGTTTTTTATTTTTATTGACGAAATGGAATAAATATTGTATCGTTATATAACTTATATGGAAAAACATGAGCAAAAACTTAATAAACCGTTTAATGCCCCTATTTGTGTGGGAGATAAATCCTACACCTGGGCAAATTTTGATTTGTTTAACCAAGACGGTTTTTATTCTTATGCTTATATAATTTAAATAAAATTATAAAAAACTTTAAAGAACGCCTCGGTTAGACAGACCAAGGCGTTTTTTGTTTGTTCTGTCTAAAAAGATCTTTGAAAATTTACGGCCAGCATTTAAGCGCGGCCCAAGGAGGAGCAAGTGGTTAAAAAAACCATAAATTTGTTTCTGTTTCTGACGTTTGTAAAAAATTTCGGCTTCTCGGCGCACTTCGCAGTCTATGTGATTTTTCTGACCTCAAAGGGATTGAATCTTTTTGAGGTGAATCTCGTCAATCTTGTTTTCTTTATGACGATTTTCATCTTTGAGATTCCCACCGGGGCGGTTGCGGATGTGTTCGGAAGAAAAATTTCTTACGTGATTTCTTGTTTCCTGTTTGCGGTCGGGATGTTCATCTACGGCGTTTCAAATTCTTTTTTGGGATTCGCGTTGGCTGAAGCAGTGGCGGCTGTTGCCGCAACTTTTTCCAGCGGCGCGTTTCAAGCATGGCTCGTGGACAAGCTCGAACATCACGGCTACTCCGATTCTCTGGTTCCTGTTTTCAAAAAAGAACAATGGGTTCAAAGAATCAGCGGGGTTTTGGGAGCGCTGATCGGTTCTGTTATGGCAAATAAAAATCTCGCCTTTCCGTGGTTTTTCGGAGGCGTGATAATTTTGCTGGGCGGAATCACGGCCGCGATTTCCATGAAAGAAGAATATTTTACAAGAAAAAAATATTCCTTCTTCTCCGGAATCCGGTCAATGAAAGAAACCGCGGTAAAAAGTTTCCATTACAGCCTCAAAAATCAAAATTTTCAATTCCTTTTGATTATGGGGTTTGTCTGCATGTTTTCCGTTCAGGCGCTAAACATGCAGTGGCAGCCGTTTTTTGCCCGGTTCTTTCCCAGCAAAACCCATCTGGGCGTTTTATGGGGCGTAATGGCCGGATTTATTCTGGCCGGAAATCAGGCTTCCTCGTGGCTTTCAGAAAGAGTCAGCAATAAGAGGTTGGCTTTGATTTTCTCTCAAATAGCGGTTGGGGCAGGGATTGTCTTTTCGGCAATTTCCGGAATTCTCCCGATAACGCTGAGCTTTTTCATGCTCCATGAATTTGCCAGGGGTATGTATACTCCCCTTCAAGACGCTTATTTAAACAACAATATTCCTTCATCTGAAAGAGCTACTCTTATTTCTTTCAATTCAATGAGCAGCCACATCGGCGGAGCTATCGGATTGGTGATGAGTGGATTTATCGCTCAACACTTTTCTATTCCGACAGCTTGGCTGTTTTCGGGAACGATATTGCTGTTCGTCTGTTTTTACTTATGGCGCAAAAACAGGGGGTAAAAATAAAGCCCTGCTTATATAGCGGGGCTTTTTATTTAAAAATCACCATTCACCCAATAATTGCCGGATTGCCGCATTTCTCGCTCATTTTTAGCGTGAAACATTTTGTGAAACATTTTTAACCCTACCGAGCCGTTTTCCCCTTAAAAAGTGTGAAACATTGGTAAAAGTGTAAAACATCGGTGACGGGCTTCCTCACAAATTGAAATTCGCGACAAACGTGAAAC
>JAQURY010000012.1 GCA_028715395.1 Minisyncoccota bacterium | reverse complement strand
TCTCCTTATTCCATTTACGTCCAAGGAAGATATGCATACGCAATGGAAAGCGACCGTCTTGAAATATTTGATATTTCCAATCCTGCTTCACCTATAAGCGTAGGTAATGTCCAGTGAATATATGGAACCGGTGGTCAAGACGTAGTTGTTCAGGGACGTTACGCCTATGCAACCACTCCAGGAACACAACTCCTCCAAGTTTTTAATATCTCCAATCCGGCAGCTCCATCATATGTAACTTCCGTTTCTACGGACGGAACCGGAACTCGCGGACCCTTCATCCAAGGAAATTATCTATACCTGGTAAATACCAATTATGATCGACTGCAAGTATTTGATATCTCCAATCCCGCTTCTCCGACAAGTATCGGGTGGACATCTACGGGCGATTCTCCCCAAGATATTTTCGTCCAAGGAAGATATGTTTATACGGTCAATAATGGCACCCCCGACACCCTCCAAATTTTCGACTTCGGCGGCGCATATCTCCAACAGCTTGAGACGGGAGGAATAGAAACTTCTACTTTGGCTGTGAAAGGAAATACTCAGATATATAATGATTTGGATGTTAAAGGAGGAGTTCAGATAGCTTCGGGACTGGCTGTAAACGGAGCCTCTTCAATATTCTCCACCTCTACCGATTCTGTTCTGACATTGGCAAGAAAAGGAACTGCCTCTACTACTTTTAAAGTTGGTACAGACGGAGCATTGGTTATTAAAAATAGTAATTCCGATACCCTTACGGTAAAAAGCAACAATGTCGGAATCGGAACAACGGATACCGCATCTTATAAACTAAATATTTCCGGAAATGTTAGTGTTCTTAATAAAATAAAAGAAGGCGGGGCAGATCTTGTTCCTGACGGAATTATCGCAATTTGGTCAGGCACCATAGCTTCAATTCCAGCCGGGTGGGCACTATGCGACGGAAACAATGGAACGCCGGACATGAGAAACAGATTTGTTTATGGCGCAGAGTCAACCATAACAACCGGCAACGCCTCGCTGATTACTGCTAGTGAAATGCCTTCTCACAACCACACTTATTCTTTCAGCTCCGGCAATGAATCTTCCCACACCCACTCTTACTCTGCTACTACAAATACAACCGGTAGCCACACTCACGGCTATCCAACTACTGATTTGGGAGGTTCTCCGGCTGGCAGATCTATTGTAATGAATTGGTGGCCTCAAGCTGATAGCAATAGCATTCAAGATAGTTTTGGAACAGAACACAGACATTCTTTCAGCGGTACTTCCGGGACGGAAAGTTCTCATACCCATTCCACTCCGGCCGGCACATCCGGTAACGCGGGCAGCAGTTCCGCAATTGGCCTTCCAACATATTATCAATTAGCCTTCATAATGAAATTATAAAATTATGAATAAATTAACGAATAAAATTATAAATATTAAAGTTGTTTCCGCGTTGTTTGTATTCGGCGCTTCTTTGCTGCTTTTACAAACTGTTTTGGCGTGGACGGATCCGGCCGAAACTCCTCCAGCTGGCACCACTAATGTGTGGACTATCGGAAATAATGTTGGCATAGGAAATTCTCCGAGCCAAAAGCTTCATGTTAATGGCGCCGTCAGAGCCGGCGGAACGTCTCCCCTTTTGGAATTAGGAGAAGACAACAACTTACGACTTTATCGTTCTACTAATGATCTAAAAATTAAAGTTAATAATGACGATCGAATAATCTTCACCTCTAACGGTAATATGGGAATAGGATCTACAACTCCAACGGCACAATTTCATGTAATGGGAAACATGCCGATCAACCTTCTAAGTTATACAGATCTTCAATCCGGAGAAAATTATAATATTCAAATCCAAGGAAAGTATGGGTATGTTATAAGTACCGACCAAAATTTTTTGAAAGTTTTTGAGGTTTCTAACCCTGCTTCTCCCTCCTTAATTGCAAACGTAGCTACAAATGCTGGCCCAAGAGCAACTTATATCCAGGGAAATTATATATATATAGTAAATAGCGGTGGCACTATGCAAGTTTTTGATATTTCTAATCCTGCTGCACCCAGAAGTATCGGGACTGTTAGTATGGGAACAACAAATCCATGGGCTATTTATGTTCAAGGAAAATATGCATATGTGGTAAATTTTGACAACAATAATCTTAAAATCTTTGATATTTCCAATCCCGCCGCACCCGTAAATGTTGGAACTGTTAATACAGGAACGACCCCTATAGCCATCCAGGTTCAAGGAAGATATGCGTATGTAGAAAGTTACGATGGCAATTCCCTCATCCAAGTTTTTGATATTTCTAATCCTGCTACACCTGTAAGCGTTGGAGTTTTATCGGCTGGCGGAAATCATCCCCGAGACCTCTATGTTCAAGGACGATACGCTTATGTTATTACCCAAGATAGTGATTTTTATATTCTTGATATTTCAAATCCCTCCTCCATATCGTCGGCTGGATATTTACACATCGGCTCAAATCCGCGCACAATCTTTGTTCAGGGAAAATATGCCTACATAGGCGGCGCTGATTTCTTGCAAATAGTTGATGTTTCCAATCCTGCTTCGCTAATAAACGTAGGGAGTGTTACTATTGGAACCAATGTGGCAAACGATCTTTATCCCCAAGGAAGATATCTTTATGTGCTTGCTGGCGGTATGTATATTTATGATTTAAACGGTACGTATCTCCAACAGCTTGAGACGGGAGGAATAGAAACTTCTACTTTGGCTGTCAAAGGAAATACTCAAATATACAATGACTTGGATGTTAAGGGAGGAGTTCAGATAGCTTCGGGACTGGCGGTAAATGGAGCTTCTTCAATATTTTCTACTTCAACTGACGCTGTTTTGACTCTGGCGAGAAAAGGGGCGACATATCCGACTGTTTTTAAACAAGGAACTGATGGGGCCTTAACAATTAACAATAATGACGCTGATATTATTACGGTAAAAAGCAATAATGTCGGAATCGGAACAACAGATACCGCGTCTTATAAATTAAATATTTCCGGGAATTTGAATGCCAGCGGAAAAATAAAAGAAAACGGCGGAGATATAGTTCCGTCAGGATTAATCATAATGTGGTCTGGAGCTTCCGTTCCCGCCGGTTGGCTATTATGTGATGGAAACAACGGAACCCCGAACCTTATAGACAGATTTGTTTATGGAGCCTCTACTGTTACGGCAACCGGAGGAAGCGCCACTTATTCCATTACCACCGCAAACCTGCCCTCTCATTCACACTCGATTTCTGCCGGATCTACCGGTTCCGGCGGCTCCCACTCTCATTCTTATTCCGGAACATTTGACTATTCCAGCACCCATTATCACACAGTCCATGTTTACATCAGCGGAAGTGGAGGTCATGCCATGGGTTATACCACGGTAAATCCGACATGGTCTCCTGAATGCCAATATGCCGGCAACCATTCTCATACCGTTACCACTACTTTTGGAAATGAAGCTTCTCACATTCATTCTATCAGCGGGACATCTAACGATGGCGGATTTGCAAATACGCCAATAAATATCTTGCCTCCATTTTATAAACTTGCGTTCATAATGAAGCAATAAATAAAAATCCCGATTTAATCGGGATTTTTATGATTCTTCCAGAATGATTCTTTTTTGAAATTTTCCTCTTTCTGCGGCCTTCTTTTGCTTAATCTTCTCTACCTCTCCCCTGTCAAATTTTTTATAATCCGCAATTGCGTCAATTACCTCCAAAATATCCGCAAATTCTTCCTCATTTTCTTCCTTATTGAATTCTTCAATTTCTTCCAAAAGCTTTTCTTTCAGCTTCTTCCCATATTCCGCATCATCAGCAATATGAGTTACTGGCACACCGCCTCTCTTTTTGATTATTTTAGGAATATTATCTCTAATTAATTTGTCGTATTTCATACAAATTACTCGGGATTTTTCTTCTCAAAAAATCTTATAAAATGAAGGAAATTAAAGAACAACAAATAATTCCACGAATTATATATGCCCATAAATCCCAAAAATCCGAGAAATCCCAAAAAACCCATCCACCTGCTTTTTTTCATAAATTTTATATAAACATTAATTTTTAATTGCTTCGGCCTAATTTAAGTATACAATATTTTAATATCTATCCCTGTAATTGTTTTATGACATCTTCGTTTGGAGACATAATATCATAATCTCTGCAATCTCTTGGATCAACCCATTTATAATCGTCGAAATCCGTCCCTAAAACAATATCGGAATTTTTGGGAACGCATTTAAAATATACGCCGAAAATTTGGAATTTGTCTCCGTTTATTTCCGGCCTCCATTCACTGACGAAAAAAGGTTCTCCAACTTCTATTTCCAGCCCGCATTCTTCTTTTGATTCACGGATCAATGCTTCCTGAAGTGATTCTCCCGGCTCCACTTTGCCTCCAGGAAAACCATATTTCCCAATATTTGTGCCGCCTTTATATTCCTGCGACTCGCGCAAAATCAATACCTTGCCTTCATTATTTACAATAACAGCCTTTCCAGCAATCCGCTGCGTAATCTTATTTTCCATGGCATTCTTTGAACCTTTTACCCGACCCGCACGGACAAGGCAATTCTTTGGCCGATTTATCTACAAGCCAGGAACTTGATTGAACCTTCCCGCCCTCTCCGATATTAAAAATCATTTTACAGCCGATCATTTCACAAACCGGCACTTCGGGAATATTTGATTTAAAACGGTCTCCTCCATTTACAAAAATATCCGGTTTAATCTTTTTTAATTCGTTACAAACGCTTTTATCTTCCGGATTCTCCGAATGAGAGGTTAATTCCACCCTATCTACCGCTTCAAACGCTTCTATAATTTCTTTCCTTTCCTGCTGCGGCATAAAAACATAGCCCTTCTTTTTCATCAGCCAATTGTCATTATTGAGAATAACCACCAATTCATCTCCGAATTTTTTGGCCTCCTGAAAAAGACGGACATGCCCGATATGAACAGGATCAAATCCGCCGCTTACAGCTACTACTATTTTTTTCTTTTTATTTTCCATGGCACTTCTTGAATTTTTTGCCGCTTCCGCATGGGCACTGATCATTGCGCCCTACGCCAGCATATTCCTTATTGTCTAAAATTTTCTTTTTTGCCGGTAATTCCTGATTAACATCCGTTAATTTATCCTTATTTTCTTCTACCCACTTTTCAAAATTACTCAGCAATTGCTTAAACATCAAATGGCTTTCCCTGCGGTATTCCACAAGCGGATCGTGCTGGCCATAGGCCCTCAATCTGACCGACTCGCGAAACGCCTCCATGTCTTCCAAATGATTCATCCAATAAAAATCCAAAACTGCCAACATCTGCGGATGCGAACCGCTCTCAAGCATTTCCTGGCGCTTTCTGTAAATCGCCATCCTTTGTTTATTTAAAACATCATCGTATTCCAAAAGGTTTTTTCTGGCGTCAAAATTGAATCCCTCCACCTTAGCCTGAGCCTGAGAAACCGCTTTTGAAATAATTCCTGATTCTATCGGAACATCATCGGGAATATTCAAATTTTCCATCAAGCTTTTAATCCTTCCTCCGCCGAAGATTCTCAATAAATCGTCTTCAAGCGACAGAAAAAACTGCGAAGAACCCGGGTCTCCCTGCCGACCCGAACGTCCGCGAAGCTGATTGTCTATCCTTCGCGCATCGTGCCTTTCCGTTCCTATGACATGCAAACCGCCCAAATCTTTCACTTTTTCGCTCTCCATCGGCTCGGGCGGATTTCCTCCCAAAATAATGTCCACGCCCCTGCCGGCCATATTTGTGGCGATTGTCACTGCGCCCGGCTTTCCTGCCTGCGCGATAATTGCGGCTTCACGTTCGTTATTTTTGGCGTTCAGAACTTCATGCTTTATTCCGGCACGCCCCAATTTGTCCGACAGTAATTCGTTTTTTTCTATTGAAATTGTGCCCACCAGCACCGGCTGGCCTTTCTGCTGCCGCTCTTTGATGTCCTTTATAACCGCGTCAAATTTCGCTTCTTCGTTCTTATAAATCAAATCTGCCATATTTTTTCTGGCAACCGGCTTATTTGTCGGAACGCTTATCACCTTTAGGCCGTAAACCTTATCAAATTCTTCCGCCGACGTTTGCGCCGTTCCCGTCATTCCGGCCAATTTCTTATAAAGACGGAAATAATTCTGAATTGTAATCTGCGCGAAAGTCCGCGATTCATTCTGCACAAAAACGCCTTCTTTCGCCTCAATGGCCTGGTGCAAACCGCCCGAATATCTTCTGCCGTGCATAAGCCGCCCCGTAAACTGGTCAACTATAATAATTTCTCCGTCTTTCACGACATAATCCTTGTCTTTTCTGAAAAGACCGTATGCCCTCAAAGATTCCTGCAAGTAATGAGTTAATCGCAAATTTTCCGGAGCAAAAATATTTTTAATATTCAGCGCTTTCTCAACCTTATCGATTCCTTGCTGAGTTATATCCGCCGACTTCATTTTTTCATCAACTATATAATCCTCTCCCGCAACCAGCGATGAAACCATTCTGGAAAATGTTTTATAGTATTCGCTGGATTCCGTATCCGGTGCCGAAATAATCAAAGGAGTCCGCGCTTCATCTATTAAAATACTGTCTATTTCGTCGATTATCGCGAAATTATGGCCTCTCTGTACCTGATCGCCAGCGACATAAACCAAATTATCTCTCAAATAATCAAAACCAAATTCATGATTGGTGCCATAAGTTATATCCGCCAAATACGCCTCCTTTCTGGAAATCGGACGTAAAAATTCCTGCTGGACCAAAAAGCTTCCCGTGGTATCCCGTTCTTTATCCAATAAATCGTCGGCATTTTGAGAGATATAACTCGGATCGTAAATCAGCGCGCTTTCATGAATTAAACAAGCAACACTCAGTCCTAAGGCGTGGTAAATTTGCCCCATCCACACCGTATCTCTTTTGGCCAAATATTCGTTTACCGTTACCACGTGCGTTCCTTTTCCAGATAAAGCGTTCAAATAAACCGGCGCAGTTGAAGCCAATGTCTTTCCTTCGCCGGTCGCCATTTCGGCGATTTTTCCTTCGTTTAAAATAATTCCGCCCATCAGCTGAACATCAAAGTGCCTTTGTTTCAAATTTCTTTTAGCCGATTCCCGGACCAAGGCAAACGCTTTTTCTATTTCAATTTCCTCGGCCGGCTTTCCTTTCATCGCCCTACTCATAGCCAAAATTTCCGCGTCGCTCAGGCGGGAAATTTCATTTTCCAATCCGTTTATTTTATTAACTATCGGCCTCAGTCTTTTAACTGGGTCAAAAAATAAAGACAATAAGCTCATTTTTTAAATCAAAAACTTAACGCGCCGAATTAACTCCGGACATTCTCCTTTTTCCCCTTGTATTTCAATATCTCCTCCTTGATTCTGTCCTTAACTTTATCTATAACTGCGTGAACATCGTCCCCCTCATCTTCCGCACGCAAAAACTTTCCGCCCATAGTAAGGTTTATTTCTGCATAATATACCCTTCCTTTGTGATGATGGTTAGTTGTGCGCGCCAATTCAAACTTGGCCGACACCGCCCCCTCTTCTTCCCAGCGCTTCGTATACTGGTCCAATGCCAAAATTCTTTCTTCTATATATTCCTTAATTGACGGGGTTGAATCAAGATTTTTTAATTCTATGTCTAATCTCATTTTTTAAAGTTAATTGTAATCCGCGGGCAGAAACCGCCGCTCATCCATAGCCGGAAACAATCCCGGACATAGATGAGCGGCAGTGGTGACCTCCAAACTACTTGTAATTAGTGAGTGCTCGTCCGCCGCTCATGATTATTATAGAAAATACCGGACAAATTAACAATCCCGCCCAAAAACTAAAAGCCCCCGTGAAGGGGCATTTAGTACAAGTAGGAGAGAAAACAATCCTTAATCGATTTTGTCGTTTAAGGAGTGCTTGCACTCACTATTTACATAGTAGCACACTTCTCAAAAAATTGCAAGCTTGCCCGTCCGTAGCTTTAGCAAAGGAGGGTTTACCCGCCGTAGCCTCGGCGAAGGCGGGCTCTAAAATTTCAAAATTATTTCTTAAAAACAATAAACTTGGTTCCTAAAAAGTTCCAAAAAAGACCCGTAAAACTGGCCGTAAGGGCGCCTATATTTGCCCAGATTTTCCCGTCTATACCCTCTGGCGCCCCTATAAAATTGACCAAAATTGAGGCTACAGAAACGTTTATCCCAAAACCCACCAGATATACCGCAAAGAACTTAATTGCCTCGCCCGCCCTTACCGGTTCACCAGCCGTCTTGAATGTCCAGAACTTGTTCCAGATATAACTGTTAATAACCGCTATACAGAATGAAATAGCTTTAAAAACGGAATAATAAATTCCTGCATCTATATCCGTTAAATAAATAAGCAAGTTGAGAATTCCCAGATCAAACAGCGTATTAAACCCTCCTACTATCCCGAATCTTACAAACTGCAAAACTACCGGCCAGCGCAAAGAAATCAGATAAGCAAATAAATAACCGGCCAAACAAAAAATTCCCATTCCAATGACCACAGCCGTATAACCGCCATACGGCGCAATATTAACTTTCATGTTATTAATAATCGGTATTGCCAATAGCCCCGCTCCTAAACCGATTAAAAAACTTATTCTTGCGTCTTTTTTTGTTTCTTTACTCATTTTTTAAAAAATTAATTATTGTTTCGGTTAAATCAGGCTTTTCTCCGCTTTGCAGCATTTTAATTCCATGTCCGGCATTTTCATATTTGATTAAATTTTTACTTATTCCTTCCGGAATTTCTTTGATAATTTGCTCCGCATCTTCAACATTGCCGTCATCATCCTTACTGCTCGCCAGAAAAACACTTTGTCCCTGAACCAATGCCTTCGCCATCGGCAATGTTTTCACTCCGCGATAATCTACTCCCGGAGACAACAAAACCGCTTTTTTAAAGTCCTGATTTTCGGAAATAAACTGAAAACAAAGATTTGCTCCGATTGAAGCGCCGATTAAAAATGTTTTTTGTTTCTGCGCCCCCTGCTTTTCCAAAAATTCCCAGGCCGCTTTCAGATCGTTTATTCCGGACTGATGTTCGTCATCATCGAAATTTTTATAGCCATCCGGCCCCTCGTCCGATTCCCCGTGTCCCCTTAAATCAATGGCAATACACTCAAGCCCTTGCCCCTGTAAAACATCCGCTAAATCTCTCCATGCTTCTTTGGTCGCTGGCATTGAATGTACCAAAATAACCCATGCCCTTGGCTGTTCTACGCGATAAAAATCCGCGGCTATCTTAAAGTTGTTAAAAGCGGTTAAGGTTATTTTTTCGGACATTATTCTATTTCGTAAGTTACGCTGACACTAACAGTCACTTCTTGGCTACCAGGTTCGATTCTCGGGGCTGCTGACGGCATTGAAGACTCAGCTACGCCCATTCCCAAAGTTTTGTAATAATAAGGATAATTCTGCGATTCGCTGAAAGTTACCACTCTCTCGATTTTTACATGATTTTGTTTTGCCATCGCCCTAGCCTTGGCAAACGCTTTTTCAAACGCTTCTTTTCTCGCTTCATTCAAATATGTTTCGTCATCGTCAATGCTGAAACTTAAAGATCCGATATCATTAACTCCAAAACCCGGCAAAGCTCCGACGATAGCGCTTATTTTGGTAAAGTCCCTGATTTTGAGCGTCACTGTCTGCGTAAGCGAATAACCGCTTATAAAAGAAGTTTTTCTTTCTTTGTCGTATTCATAAACCGGAGACAAATCATAATTGGTCGTCTTGATGTCTTTATCTTCCATTCCCTGCGATTTCACATATTCAATCGCCGCATTAATCTTGGTATTGTTAGCCGATGCTATTGCAGCCGGAGTTGCCCCTCTGCTTACCACCGAAAAAGATATGGTGGCTATGTCCGGAATTGCCGTTACTTTTCCTTCGCCGCTAACAACTATGGTTCTTGCCGGCGTCAAAGAGGCGGCATATTTCTCCAACGGACGAATTGACCAAACCGTCCAAATCGCGCAAACAACTATCAAAATACTGAGCGACCCCCAAAAAATTTTCTTTAAATTTTCCATTTCATTTAAAAACTTGCACATAATTTTATTATTTTTTTATTAATTATAATTATTTTTCTATGATTTCGGCCATTTTTTTGACCTCATCCTTTTTTAGGCTGGCTCCCCCGACTAGAGCGCCGCTTATTTCATTATAACCCAGAAATTCTCCGAGATTCTGAGACGTAACCGAACCTCCATACAAAACCCTGATATCCATATCAATTTCTTTTTTAAGCAATGATTTTATGAAGGCCGATGTTTCCATGGCTCCTTCGGCTGTCTGCGCCTTTCCCGTTCCTATCGCCCAAACCGGCTCGTATGCTATCAGCAAATTACTATCATTCAAAATTCCTTCTGCTTTTGCCAAAGACAATCCATTTACAAGCTGCCTTTCTAATATTTGATTTGTTTTGCCCTCAGCTCTTTCCTGTTCGGTCTCGCCAATACATAAAACCGCGGTCAGATTATTTTTAATCGCCGCTAAAACTTTTTTAGCCGTCATTCCGTCGGTCTCGCCCATTTTATGGCGCCGTTCCGAATGGCCGATAATGGCGTACGAAACGCCAGCTTCAGCCAATTGCTTGGCGGAAACTTCTCCCGTAAAAGCTCCTTTTTCTTCCCAATATAAATCCTGCGCTCCAAGCTTGGCGTTTTTAAATAGTTTTCCGATTTCATTCAAAAATATAAAAGGCGGCGCAATCACGACATTTTTATAATCGCTAGCGCTCGCCAAATCAACCGCCTCTTCCGCAGTCAAAGGATTCATTTTCCAATTGAATATTAAAGTTTTGTTTTTCATAGTTTTATTTAAATATGAGATGTTTTTTGCCCATTTTTCTTTAAATGTTTATATAAATACCAGGCCGCGACTCCAGCCGCAAATAATACGATTATTATATCAAATTTTTGGAAATAAGAATGGAGCAAGTCCCATTTTTCTCCCAACTTAACGCCAATTTCCGCCAGCGCGAAATTCCACGGCAACGCGCCCAAAACCGTATAAAAAAGAAATTTAACCAGATTCATTTTCGCAATACCCGCCGGAAGAGAAATAAAAGTTCTGACCACAGGAAGCAGTCTGCCAAAAAATATTATCTTTGATCCGTATTTATAAAACCATCTGTCGCCCGTATCAAGATCTTTCTTGTGTATCAGAACATATTTTCCGTATTTTTCCAGAATCCACCTTCCCCCGCTTCTGCCGATTAAATAAAGAATTAAAGATCCGAAAACATTGGCCAGAGTTGCGGTTAAAACTACTCCCAAAAAAGAAAATCTTCCCTGAACGGCAAGAAACCCCGAAAAAGGAATGACTACCTCTGAGGGTATCGGTATGCCGGCGCTTTCCAACGAAGACAACACAAACACTCCCGCATATCCGGTTTTATCAATCACTTCAAGAGACCAAGAAGCTATTGTGGACAATAAACCCATTTATTTGATGTTTAATTTATTTTCTTAAAATCTTTGCCGCCTCGTCCGGATCTACAACATTTATTTCCATCCCGGTACTCAATTCAAATCCGGCATCCAAAGTGGTCTTTGGAACAATTTCTATGTGCCAATGATAATGCCTGTATTTTTTCTTATCCTTAATCGGAGCGGTATGTATGAAAAAATTATAATCCGAATCATTCAAATTTTTAGTGATTTTTTTAAGGATAAACTGCAGCGCCTCCACAACCCCCCTCAAATCTTTTTCCTGCGTATCTTCAAAATAAGGCAAATGTTTTTTAGGAAAAATTCTCGCTTCAAACGGCTCTTTGGAAACAAACGGAGCAAATACAACCGCGCTTTTATTTCTGTAAATAACTCTGGATTTTTCCTTAAGCTCCTTATTAACAGAAACGCAATGAACGCATTTTTTGTTTTTTGCCCAAAAATTATGGGATCCCCGCAAAGAGTGCGCCACATCCGGAGGAATCACCGGAACCGCTATTATTTGGCTGTGTGGATGATAAACCGACGCTCCGGCCCTGGCTCCCCAATTATGGAAAATAGATACATAAGATATGCATTTTTCCTTAGCAAACATCTTGTATCTTTCTTGAAAAATCTTGAATGTTTTAACCGCATCTTCAAGAGAAATCTGGCCGAAATTCTTGTTGTGATCGCGTGTTATTACCAGGTCGTGATGTCCGACTGCGTCCATAACCGGAAAAAAGTTGCTTTTAAAAGAGATTTTGCAGTTGTTTTTATATCTGAAAGCCGGAAATTTATTTTCAATAACGGCAATATCCCACTGGCCGTTTTTTTCGTAAATTAAAATCGGCTCGCTATTGCCGCTTTTCGTCAAATCCTCAAACGGACATTTTGATTTAGATTCTATTTTCCGCTTGCCCCTCTTTTTAATTATTTCCATCGCCCGTTTTCCCCGCTCGGTAGAAATAACTATCCAATCGCCCGAAACCGCATCCTGCCTCAATTGCGAAACTTTATAATCCATAAATTATTTTGCTAATCTATTATAATAATACCACTCCAAAACATCTTTTGCGACCGGCACAGCGTTTGCGCTACCGCCCTTCACGTTTTCCATTAAGACCGCAACTGCAATCTGCGGATTTTCCGCCGGCATGTATCCGACAAAAAAGGCATTGACCTTGGTATTGTTGGCTGTCTGAGAGCTTCCGGTTTTACCGGCCGAACTTACAGGCAAATAACTCAGCAATTTCGCCGTTCCATAAGTTTTACTCACGCAATCCTCCATGCCAATTCTCACCTCCTTCAAATAATTTTCCAAATTGGAAAAATCAATTAAAACATTAGACGTCTTGTCTTTCAGTAAATAAGGCTGATAAAATTTTCCGCCATTGGCTACGGCCGAAATAAAACTGAGCAATTGCAGCGGCGTAACCTGCAAATCTCCCTGTCCAATGCTTACGTTATAAGTATCTCCAATTCTCCATATGTCATTTGTCCTTTTTTCTTTCTCTTCGGGATCAGGCAAAAAACCTGTCGCCTCCCCGGTCAAATCAATTCCGGTTTTTTTGCCCAGCCCGAATTCTTCCCAGTATTTTCTTAATTTATCTATGCCAAGCCCCCTAATATCCTCCCAGCCGCCACCGATAGAATAAAAATAAACGTTGCTCGATACGGCCAAGGCCGAATGAAAATCAACCCATCCGTGAGCTTTCCAGTCCAAAAATCTGCTCGGATTCTCCGGATCGTAAGGATTGGGAATTTCAATATATCCCGCCGAATAAACTTTCTTGTCCGTAGTCATCACGCCCTCCTTAAGCGCCGCCAAAGCAACTAGCGGTTTTATTGTGGAGCCGGGAGTATATGTTCCCGAAACCACTCTATTGAAAAGCGGCTTATCTGTGGAATTAAGCAAGGTTTTTCTCTGCGCGCCGCTGCCGCTTATAAAAACATTGTTGTCATAACTCGGCAGGCTGATTAAAGATAAAACTTCGCCTGTCTGAGGATTCATCGCCAAGCCGATTCCCGATTTTTTTCCCAAAACGGAAAGATTTTTTGATAAAACATTATAAAAATACTTTTGGAATTCCGCGTCTATTGTAGTATTCAAATCTTTTCCTTGTTCAACCAGCTGATAAACCTTATTGCCGATTGTTTCTCCCTTAACGTTTTTAAAAACCACAGTTTTCCCGTCGATTCCGTCCAGCTTGCTGTCATAATACGCCTCTAGTCCCGATTTGCCGACTATATTATTTTTCTTATCCATTCCCGTATAGCCGATAATTGGAGAAAATACCGCTCCATCGGGATAAATCCGCTTATAATCGCTCATAATCTCCACGCCAGCCATATTCAGCGCCTTCAGCTGGATTATCTTATCCGAATCTATGTTTCTAGCCAATATAACCAAAGAATCTTTTTCCGAATTAAAATTCGCCAAATTGCCCCTTAACTCCTCTTCCGGAATTTCCAAAATCAGGCTTAATTCTTTTATATTGTTTTCCGCCATCGCCTCGTCCTTAAAAAACTCCGCCGGTTTAACAGCCGCGCTAAATGAAGAAGAATTGTCTGCTAAAATTTTCCCGTATCTGTCGTAAATTATTCCCCGCGGCGCAGTTTGATATATTTCCTTGCCCACGTTGGCGCTCGCTCTGGCCGCGTAAGCGCTTCCTTTCCATACTCCAAGATACAATATTCTCAGCCCGGCAATTCCGCCAAAAAATAAAACCAAGGCAACCATTAGCGCGAACGCCTGTTTTGACAGCGGCAATTCCAAAGATTCAAAATTGCCTTTCTTCTTGGAAAAATCGTCAAAAATCGCTTCCTCTAGACAAAAATCCTCTTTGTATATATTCCGTTTTTTCATATGCCGTCTTGATTATGTAATAAAAGATTATGCCGATAAAAACATTATAAACCGTCTCTTGGACGAATAACAGCGGGCTTTCGATTATGAAATTAATGTCGGCTATCAGGTAAAAAATAAGGGTTGAAAAGCCAGCCAGGCAAACCGCGCTTAAAAGGGTTTTTTTGATAAAATATTTTTTAAATATAAATGCCGCTATCAGCAAAAAAAATAAAACAACGCTTTCTCTTTCCAATCCGGAAGTAAATCTGAGAAAAACAGTTCCCAAGACCGATAGCGCGGCATATTTCGGGAAGTTTCCCATAAAAATACTTTCTACCAGAAGAAAAATCATAACCAAATTCGGCTTGATTCCGTAAACGCTTGCAACTGGCGCGCTCTGCAAAACGGCTAAACCGACCACTAAAACACAATCAAATAAAAACTTCAGAAGTTTTGTCATTTCCTTATTTTGATTTGAAATTTGTAATCACAAACACTTCCCCAAGATCATTCAGAACATATTCCATACCCAGCGAGGCAGTTTTAAATATTCCTTGTTTTTTATCTTCAAAGATATCCTTTATTTCCCCGATTCTCATTCCATAAGGAAATCCCTGAGCCGCCGAATAAACATCGTCCAAGGCGCTGATTTTGGCGTCTTTCTTTATCATCGTAACTTTCGGGTCCGAGCCGCCCTCCAACAAAGCGTTGGTTCCGAATGGGCTTATCCGCACCGCAATTTTGAAATCTGCGTCAAAAATCGTCTTTACCAGGCTTGAATCCGAAAAAACTTCCGTTATTTGCCCGAATAAAACGCCCGGAGTAACCGCCACCGGCATGTCTTTTTCCATTCCGTCATTGCTTCCCAAATTTATCAAAAAAATGCTCCTGTTATTGAAAGGATAAGTCGAGTAAATTTTCGCCGATTCATAATTCAGGCCGCCGCTTTTTACCGTAGCCGGACGCAAGGATTCAAGCTCTAAAATTTTCGCTTTCAATCCCTCATTTTCCGTTATCAGCTGATTCAATTTATCTCCTTTATTGGACGCGGAAATAATGCTGAAAAAAGAATTTTTAAAACTGACAAGATAATCGTTGTAAAAAACAGAAAATAAAACAATTAGAATTATAAAAACAAAAACAAAATATTTCATTTTGTCATTTAAAATTATCTGTTCTTTATTTCAAACTAAACCTTGATATCTTTCGGCCTCAAGGGATTATTTACTATGCTTGAATATTTTTCGAAGTTTTCCACCACTACGCCCGTGCCCCTGACAACGCAAGTCAATGGATCATCAACTACCGTAGTTGTAACTAAAAGTTCTTTTTCCATAAATTTATCTATGCCCTTGAGCAAGCTTCCTCCTCCGCACAAATAAATTCCTCTTCTTAAAATATCTCCCACCAATTCCGGCGGCGCCGACTCGATAACTTCTTTAATCGCTTCTATCATTGATTTCAGGGAACGCGATATTGCGGCCCTTACGTGAGTATCTCTGATTATTATTTCTCTCGGAAGTCCCGTCGCCATATCCCGTCCGCGGACCGGCAAATCCAATTTTTGGTCTATCGGCAAAGCTGAGCCCGCGATAATTTTCAATTCTTCCGCCGTCGGCTCTCCGATAGTCAGATGGAATTCGTCTCTGACAAACTTTATTATGTCATCGCTCAATTTATCGCCGGCAATCTTTACGCTCTGCGCCGTAACTATTCCCCCCATTGAAATAATGGCTATTTCAGTGGTTCCTCCGCCGATATCGATAATCATATTGGAAGTAGGCTCATTTATAGGCATTCTGGCGCCAATCGCCGCCGCCATCGGCTCCTCCAAAAGATATGCCTTGGCAATGCCCGATCCCACAACCGCGTCCTCAACCGATTTTCTTTCCACCTCTGTTAAGTTGGTGGGAACTCCGATTACAGCCCGGTTATAATGATAAACTTTTGCGCCCGATATTTTTTTCAAAAAATGGCGGAGCATTTCCTGCGTCATTTCAAAATCGGAAATCACGCCGTTAACAAGCGGCCTGATTACCGAAATGTGCGCCGGCGTCCTGCCGATCATTTTTCTGGCCTCTTCTCCAATAGCCAAAACCTGTCCGGTTTTATTGTTTATCGCCGCTACTGACGGCTCGTTTATCGCGATTCCTTTATTGGCAAGATAAATCAGGGAATTTGCGGTTCCCAAATCAATGCCGATATTTTTAGAAAAATAACTGAACAATCCCATAGTTTTTAATTTATAGCGCCTAGTGTCTAATCTTTAATTTCCTTTAATAATTGTTTTGCGTCAATTAATTTCACTTTCTTTTCCGCCCTGGCCTTCAGCTCTATTTTTCCTTTCGTTTTCTCGCTGATTACCGCCCTCCACGGAATACCCAGCAAATCGGCGTCATTAAACTTCTCTCCGGCGGAAACATTTCTGTCGTCATATAATACTTCCACTCCGGCTTTTTGTAAATCCTGGTATATTTTCGCCGCCGTCTTTGAAACTTTGTCGGAATCTTTTCCCTGGATTTCTATCAGATGAACCCTAAAAGGCGCCACGCTCTGCGGCCAAATAATTCCTTTTTCGTCGTTGTATTCTTCGACAATCGTTCCCATAACTCTTGTAGGTCCGATCCCGTAAGAACCCATAATTACTTTATTTTTCTTGCCGTCTTTATCCAGATATTGGAGATTAAATGCGTCGGAAAACTTCGTTCCCAATTTAAAAATATTTCCCACTTCAATCGCTTTTACGGACGCAATCTCTCCTTCGCAATTCTTATGCATTACCGGCTTATATACTTCCTGATTCTGGCAAAAATCGCACTTCGGACAATAATAAATCGTATCTTCTCCGGCAGCATTAACAACCTGAAATTCGTGAGTATATTCTTTTGTAAACGCTCCTCCTCCCGTTTCGCAAACCAATGTTTTAAGGCCCAGCCGTTCAAAAATCTTTTTATAGGCCTTGGTTACAACTCCGTAATATCTATCCAGGTCCTCTTTATCCGCGTGGAAGCTGTATAAATCTTTCATCAAAAACTCCCTGCCTCTCAAAATACCCGCTTGCGCTCTAGGTTCGGCCCTGAATTTTGTCTGTATCTGATAAACCGCCCTGGGCAATTCTTTGTAAGAATTTATTAAATGACTGGCAATTTCGGCGATAACTTCCTCGTGCGTCCAGCCCAGTCCGTAATCATTGGCTTCTTTTATGCCTGTTTTATAAATCACATCAACGTCCCACCTGCCCGCCTGTTCCCAATATTTTTTGTGAATCAGCGACGGCATCAAAAGCTCTTCTCCGCCAATCGCGTTCATTTCTTCGCGGATAATATTATTTATTTTATTCAACACTCTAAGACCAAGCGGCAAAATAGTATAAACCCCCGCAGATGATTTATTTATAAATCCGCCCCTTATCAAAAACTGGGCGTTCTTTGAAGTTTCCCCTTCGGGAATTTGCTTGGACGTCTTTGTAAAAAATTGGGATTGGCGCATATGTATTATATTTTACTAGATTTTAAGCTAAATCTGCAAATTAAGCAGGTCCTTTGAAAATAAGCATTTATCTATAACTAACGGGTTAAAATTTAAAACAACCTCCACACATCCCTCGCCGTCACCACAATCATTAAGGCAAATAAAGCCAATAATCCGATTCCATTTACGATTAATTCGGTCTTCGGCTTCAGCGCTTTTCCCCTTATTTTTTCCGCCAAAGCAAGCGCTATTTGTGAACCATCCAATCCCGGAATCGGGATAATATTCAAAACCGCCAAGTTTAAAGAAATTATGGCAAACAAATGAATCAATTGGATAAGCCCGATTTTTGCGGTCTCGGCGGCAAAACTTACTATTCCAACCGGCCCGACAAAAGAATTCAAAACTCCCGGCACTCCCTTAAAAATATCAATTATCAGATAAACCAGTCCCAAAGCGATATCTTTTACCAAATCGAGAGACATCATCAAGCCGCTCCAAAAACTTTTGAAAAATCCTTCTTGGGGCAATCCCAAATCGGTTATTATCACTCCCAAATTTCCCTCTCCCGTCGGCACAATCTTGCGGGGAGTTAATTTAATTTTCAAAACATCCGAACCGCGCTTTATATCAAATATAATTTCTTTTCCTTTATTGGCATTCACAAAATTAATAAATTCCTCCGCGCTCAGATTCAAAATCTGGTCGTTTTTTTGGATTCCCGCAACCGCCGCAACTCCGCCCTTAACCGTATCGTTTACCATAATTCCCTTGGGCGCCCCGATCATGAAAACAACCGAAAGCAGAATCCAGCCGATTAAAAAATTGGCAAAAATACCCGCCGCCATAACGCCCAATCGCCTTAATATGCTTTGATGGGAAAAACTTCTGGTAATTTCAATGCCCGAATGCTCTTCCAAATGGCTTGAACCGTAAACTTTTACAAATCCGCCGAACGGAATCGCATTTATGCTATAAACCGTTTCCCCTATCTTCTTACTGAATAATCTTGGCGGAAAACCTATTCCAAATTCCTGTACAAAAACCCCGATGGCTTTAGCAGATAAAAAATGCCCGAATTCATGCAGGGCAACCATAATTGAAAAGCAAACAATAATTAATATAACTTCCATTTAAAAAATTAAATCATTATGTCCTGTATTTTATTTTCTAGGACGGTTTCTATATCTTTATTTATTTTATCAACTACCTTCTGAACTTCTTCCTTTTTTCTAAAAGCCATATCTTCAGATAGCGCGCCGCCATCTTCGGCCGCTTTTATTTCCCTGTTTATTTCGTCCCGCATTCCGCGGATCCTGATTTTCACTTCCTCGGTCATTTTTTTCACAGTTTTTTCAAATTCCTTTTTTCTCTCGTCTGTTAAAGACGGCATATTAATTCTTATCAAATTTCCTTCCGTATTTGCCGTAACTTTCAGATTGGAATTTTCTATCGCTTTGGCAACCGCATTAACGGATGATTTATCCCAAACGCTGATGTCGATTTCTTTCGGAGGAACTATCGAAATGGAACCTAACGCTTTCACCGGCATATTCTGTCCGTATACCTCAACCATAATATTCTCAACCATAATCGGCGACGGCCTGCCGCCTCTCACGGATTGAAATTCGGTTTTTAACCCGTCAACCAACGCTCTTAATTTTGATTCCAGTTCTTTGACTTCCATAAGTTTTATATATGCAAATTCGCAAAATCAATCTTGTCTATCATGGGCAGATAATACATTACCACTCCTATAACTATTATTATTTTTATTAACGAAAACGCCTTTTCCATAATTTTAATTGATTGCTTCCAGCTGAAGCCTCTTATTCGTATTATAGCTTTTTATCAAAAATAATCTATTAAGGCAATTCTTCAACATCCCCAGATTTTTAACCGGGTCTTTTCTCAAATTAACGATTAAAAACTCGAAAAAATAATCCAAAAATTCGGGTTTTTCCTTCTGTATTTCAACTATGTCTTTTATCAGTTTTGAACGGTCATAAGCTCCAATTTTCAAGAAATTGTCGGCTGCGTTCCTTGCTTCAGCCAATAATCCGTTGCTTAACAAATCAACCGCCCGCCCCGCCCGGCCGCCGCAGATCCCGGCCAATTCTTTGGCCTTTTTATTATTTACGCCATATTCCTTAACCAATAAGCCGATTATTTCATCTTCGGAAACCCGCCCAAAATATATCTTCTGCAAACGGGATAAAAGCGGCGGCAATAAATTATTAAGCTGGTAAGTTACCAATATGAACAAAGCGTTAGCCGACGGCTCTTCGGCGATTTTCAAAATCGCGTTCTGCGCCTGCGGAGTCAGATTATCCGCTTCGTCAATAATCACCGTTTTCTTTTTGGAAACAATTGATGTCTGGAATAAAAAACTTTTCAGCTCTCTCATAAAATCTATTCCGCTCTCTTTTCCGTCTTCATTAACAACTAACGTATCCGACAAAACTCTTTTGGGAAAATCAAATTCGCCGTTTTCCAGAAAATTCGCCAGGCAGCGCGCAAAGGAAAGTTTACCGGATTGCGGCTCTCCAAAAAAAATATAGCCGTGCGCCAATTTTCCGGCTCCGGCCAATTTTTTAA
>JAQURY010000001.1:54826-81465 GCA_028715395.1 Minisyncoccota bacterium | reverse complement strand
AAACCGTTCAGCGCGGAAAGCTTATCATCACTAAAATAAAATACGCAGCTATATCACTTTTGAATTGTCGAGACGGTAGAACAGGTGGGAAAGCAAGCTCAATGCGTCCAAGCAGTCCTTTTCAGTCACGAGGCCGGAATCCCTTAGGTAGCACACTTCTTCATGGGCAATCGGGCAACGGCACGCAGTCCAAATACCAAGGACTAACATCCTATGACCTTCGCCTATATTTTCTATGGTGTCCGCTTCAAATTTCGTGCCATCCGGTTTCTTGAAATTATCCGTTACCGACAATTTAGGTTTCCTCATCGCAAATACATTTTCCAACAAAACCCTGTCTGTAAGCGTCGATCCTGCCTTGCTTTTGACGGCATTTACATATTTCTTGGCGGCCTCAAAAAAGGCCGTATAATAATCCCGGCTAACGTAATACGGCATGGATATTTCTTGAACAGCGGGATGAAGGTTCCGCCAATGATATCTCGGATACTCGGGAACAATTTCATAAAAATTCCTTACCGCCGTTGCGCCTATCTCATCCGGCAATTCCGACTCCCTCACGATGGCTCTCACAACCGGTTCAACTTTGCTTCTTATTTCGGCAGGCAGTTTTCCGAACCAATCGGGTATGTTGATACCCGTGGCCTTGCTCATCTTTTCTTCCCTTTTATCAGACCTCTTTTTGTGCCAATCCTTTTCGAGCCATCCGATCATTTTCTGCAAATAAGCCCTTAATTTCACCATTTCGGGATGGCCCCAATTCAAGGATTGCCTGTTCGTGGTAATAACATCATCCGGGATATCATCTATAAAATCCACTTCCAGCCAACCCGTCAAATAAGAAAAGAAGTGACTCGAAGTGCTATCAGAAAAATATTCCGGCTGGTTAACCAATTTCTTCCGGGAATACAAAACTATTCCGCGCATGTTTGTCCTTGGGGAAATAGGTTTTTCGGTCGCAATCAGGTGACCGGTAACGCCGTCCTTCTTTTCATAATCGGTTTTCAGGAGTATATCGCCAGGAACAGACCATTCGATCTCTTTGTTGAGACCTTCGTATTTGTCCTCGTTTTTCACGGAAATAGGTTCGGAAGAATTGTGCCTGATTGAGATTTTAAATCCGGGATCGATAATAAATATTTTCGATAGGCTCAGCGAAAGGTTGGCAGGGGAAAAATCGGTTTCCCTCTGCACATTTCTTAACGCTATTCTTGTACCGTGAATTCCGGCAGGGCAATCCTTGTTTATTTCTATGATTGTCGGTTTGTATTCCTTACCGGAATTCTTAATATCTTCCCATTTCATTGCGAATATATTCAGCTTGCCGTTTTTTCTGGTGGATATTTCTATTTCATGCGCAATCCCGAAAAACGATAATTTCCCGAGTCCCTTTTTACCTATCACCCTGCGTTTTTTGTCTGTTGCGCTGTCGCCGTCCTCAGACCTCCTGTTTCTCCCTATTCTCAAAAACTTCTCGTTTATCTCATCGAAAGACATCCCTTTGCCGTCGTCTTCAATGACTATCTCCTTCCTGCCGTCTTTATCACAGAGATCGATATTGACATTCTCGGCATCCGCATCGTACGAATTGGCTATCAGCTCGGCAACGACGGGAGGCAGGGTGGAATACATCTTCACCCCGAGATGTTCTATTGTCGCCGGTTCAAACGTCATCGTTAATTCTTTTTGTGGCATAAGTTTATATTTGCGTTCCGATTGATTTAATGATTTCTTTCCCGACAATTTCTCCGAATTTCGGCGGCACCGCATTTCCTATCATCTTGGCGATTGATGCGATATTGGTTCCTATAAACCTATATTTTTTAGGGAAAGTCTGCAAGGTCGCCCCTTCGCGCAGGGAAATAGCCCTGTTTTCTTCGGGATGAGCGAAACGTCCGTTGCTTATGCTGTAAAACTTCGTGGTAATAGTGGGCGCGGGCTTATCCCACCACATGCGTCCGTACGTATCATAAAATATGTCTTCGCGCGAGGCGTAACAGTTCAACTTGTATTTCTTCATTTTCTGCCATTTCTTTCGATCACCGCCATCCTTGGGCGTCATCTTTATCCTTTCATAATTCGTTTTGCTCAGCCTTGAAGATGTGTGAAGAAAAGCGGTCGTATCGCTCGTGCCAGCCCTGATTCTCGGAAATCCGTTGTCCGTCCCAATAACGTCCCTAACGGTCTTTCCCCTATTATTGGGTTCGGGGATCGTGACCGCGGAAACGCGTGAGGCGATCAGCGTGAACCGCCTTCTTTTCTGAGGGATTCCATATTCCGACATTTCCACTATTCCGTGCGCGACATCGTATCCGAATAATTCGAGATTGCTGATGAATCGGCCCATCGGGCTGCCGTCTTTCGACGAAATGCCGGGTACGTTTTCCACGATCACGAAACCGGGCATGAAATATTCTACGAATCTCTGGAAATCAAGAATCAGGTCTTTCGTCTTTTCCGATTTTTCCCTGCTCGTCTGTATGATGCTCCAAAATTGGCACGGGGCGCAACCGGCGAAAACGAGATCTTCGTCGTTTCTCCTAATTTTCAAATCCCGTTCCATTTCTTCGGGAGAATATTCCGCGATATTCTTTTCCAGAAACACCGATCCTTCGTTATTTTTTTCATAAGTATCCTTGCATGAAACGTCGATGTCTATGCCCGCAATAACGTCAATTCCGGCAGAACGCAAACCGTAAGTCAGGCCGCCTGCTCCGGAAAAGAAATCAACCGCGATAAGCTTCTTTATGTTTTTCATTGTTAATCAATTATACAAAATATCTACTTCTCTGTTAAAAAGGACTGTATTTTCTGAAGCAGATCGTTTCTCGTACCCTTTCTTTTTATGTCGCTTTCCCATACCATGAGCAACTTCCATCCGTTAATTTTCAAGTATTTGCGCTGCCTTTTGTCGCGATCCATATTGCCCTTTATCTTTTTGACCCAAAAATCATTTTCGCTTTTTCCTTTTCTCAGACTTCGGTATTCCCTACCGTGCCAAAAATCCCCGTCAATGAATACCGCCTTTTTTTCCCTTGGCCGCGCTATGTCCGGAGAACCGATCGCCCCGGCGTAATGCTTTCTGAAATATACTTTTTTACTTCGCAGATATGAAAAGACTATCTTTTCGGCCACGGTGTTTTTTGACCGTACAAGAGACATTATCTCGCTTCTTTTCTTCTTGGTGAATATATCCGTCATTTTCAGATGAATCCATCGGAGTCGAGAAGCGCGCTCACTTTTTGATCCAACGCTTCCACTGTTTCGATTTGTTCCGCCACCCCCTGCAACAAATACAGGAACCGTTTCATATGGGACACGGTGAAATCAGTGCGCGTATAGGAATGCGAATACATTTTCAGCCATTGTTGAAGCACCCTGTATCCGCCTATTTCGAATTCCAAAACCTCTCTCGGCACCGGTTTAATCTCGAACGAGACATTGTCCCCTTTCAGTACGACGGACTCCTTGATTCCATCAACATCGAAAGAATCGAGCCTCAATGAGATTCGCGAGAATTTTTCCGCATATGCCGAATATTCCCGGTTGAGCCGGATATCGTCGTCATCGACATATTTTTCGAACAGCGCGAGTTTTTTGCCGAGTTCCGCTATTTGATCGAATGTGGCGCTATCCGCGGGAATGGGGATTCTCGGTTGCTGATTCGCCCCGGAGGTCGTAAAAAGCACGGGCTCGAAGGAATCCACGAACTTGTCGGAACACAATATTCCATAAACGTAAACTATGATATTGTCGGGGGAAGGCTGGCCCGTCCGTTTCATCAGTTTCTCATTGATATTCAGAAGCGGAGTCCCGTCCCATCCGCAGCGCGCTTTTTTGTATTCGGGGAAATAATTGCAAAATACATGTGCGTTTCCCCTCTTGCTAAGATCGTTGTCGGGAAGATACCAACAGAACGAAGCGAACCTTCTCAATTCCGGACCGAGTTCTTTGGGGGCCGGAGCTACCGCGATTCCGATGGTCCTGCCGTCTCCGTAAGCTTTCAGTATTTCCGGGCGATATCTTGTCCCGCCGCCACCGGTTTGAGCGAGTTTCCGCAATATGTTTTCGGAGATGAACGCGGGAAGATTCAACATCGGCCGGTAGGAATATTTCTTCATGTTTTCGGGATGCGAATCCAACTCTTCCCTGAAAGCGGAGCGGATTTCAGGAGAAAATTTCGATTTGCTCGGAGGACGATCCTGCCCCCGGTACCATCGGTCTATGAGCGCGCTTGTTTCATTTCCTTCATCGGCGATTTCCCTGCTCCGCCTCATAAGGATGGGTTCGTCCACGTGCACGAAGATGCTCGACGGAGCGAGTTTGACGCCCGAGCAATGTCTTTCGAAGATATATCTGGCACCCTTTCCTCCATCGGAATACAGGGACCAGAACTTGTCGTATTTGGCACCGTCGAATTCTTTCCGGGGTCTGAACACCGGATTTGTCCCGCTGACATCGAATTTTACGAACGGAGCGAGCATCCCGGACGAGGAAGCGGCGCCATCGCGGAGAAATCCAAGCCTTTCTGCCCTGACCGAATCCGCTATCGAGTGATAATAATATTCCTTCCGCGCATTTCCATGGCCGGATTCCCTCGCTGCCACAAGAAGCAAACGTCCCTGAAGAGTGTGAAACAGGCTTGAGGGGTCTATTCCGGTCCTCCCGTCCTTGTCTATATCGAGTATCCAGAATTTCATGAAGTTGGCCGCGAACCATTTTCGAGCGTAAAGATATGACGGGTTTTCCGCGAAGGAAGACGGCAGAATCAACGCGATTATGCTGTCCCCGCTTTTAACAGCCTTGTTTCCCGCCCATCTGAGAAACTTCATGTATTCGTTTTGCAGTTGTTTTTGAACGTTCTGCCGGCTTCTGCGTTCGCTTTCCGGGGGCCTGAAATCATCCATCAAATTTCCTATTATCTCGAAATCGTCTCCTTGACTGTGTATGGAAGAATCGGATGAAGGAGGATTGCCTATGATGAGCGTCAGCGGGGGCTTGGCCAGGTTTCTCGCTGTTTGTTGTTCCTCCTCCAGGAGGTTCTCGCCCTCTATGCGAATCGTTTTCTCGAGGGCGTCGCTCAGCGTGTTGGTGAGCACGATCTTCACGTTGACGTATTCCGGCAGAACAGACGATATCCTGTAATGGGCGAGGGCGTAAGGGGCCGGAAGTATTTCAAATCCGGCTATTTCCGCTTCCCCGCGCACGGCCAGCGAAGAACGCAACAGAATCTCGAGAAAAGAGCCCGTCCCGCAGCACGGATCGATCAATTTGTTGCCCCGACCGTACAGATTTCTGTCCGGGAAATGCGTCTCCACGATCTTTTCGACCAGCCTGACGGAATAAGAAGACAATTCGGCCGGAGTGTAATATGCTCCGTAGTCGAATCTCGTTTGTGGGTCGAAGGCCGTCAGAAATTTTTCAAACAACATGTGATAATCCGGCGTAGCCACCTGGGCTTCACGCAATTCCACATGGGACAGCATGAGACAACAATCATCGTACCAGACGCCCAACGCGCCCATGGAAGCTATTTCTTCCTTGAGCAGTTCGGCCAGCGCCCTGAAAGGTTTCAATCGCTGGGTGTACGCCGATTGTTGTCTGTCGGTCCAGAAATTTCTGATGTCGTCATATCTTTCTTTGGGAGTTTGTTTCCCCGCTCCCAAAATCCGGTGAGCGTATATGAGTCCGAAAATAAGAACTTGCGAAACGAACGCGGCGAATACGTCCTTGTTATTCAACAAGGGGTCGTGATGTTCCTGAATTATTCCTTTCAAATCGCCCAGGACGCTGATTGCCGCATTTTCGTTTTCATTCAGGCCGGAACCCTTCGGCAAATCGGCGAAAACAGCTATTTCATCCGAAAGCAGTTTGGCCCTGAGAGCGCATTCCTGCATCAATTGCTGTTCGGTCAGTCTGCGGGGAGATATTTCTCCAAAAAAACCCGCAAACGCGGACTCCATTCTCGTTATCCTTCCGTCATCTGGAACGCCGAACAACGAATCCGTAGAATTTTTGTCCGTCAGCGAGAAACGGGAAGGATGCGGGTTACCGGGTTCGAAGAATATGAATTCCAATCCGTCAGTCAAAGCCACGCGATAACCCATGGCAATATATTTTCGCACCTGTTCCGCGTGTTCCTCGACGCTCACCTCGTGGGCAGGGTCGAAGGGCTTGGCTTCTATGTAACCGTAAATACCGAGAGTTCTCCCGTTATAAAATCTCCAATCCGGTCGTCCGGCCCTGGCCTGCTGTCTCGGCTCGTATATGTTTTTTATATCTTGACCGAAATATTCGGAGATACGGGAGAAATAGTCGTTCAGCAGGGGCCGATATGACAATTCGGCCGTCATTTCTTTCACGCGGAGGGACTCGCGATAAAACTCTCCCATTTTTTTCAAATATTGTTCGGTCTCAGTTCTGAATGACATGGTTTATCTCGTTGACTCGTAATAATTGATTATTTGCTTACCTACGATCTCGGCCATCTTTGGGGGCACCGCGTTGCCGATCTGCCTCGCTATGTCCACCTTGTTGCCCGCGAACCGAAAATCCATAGGAAAAGTTTGAAGAATCGCGCCTTCACGCAAAGTGATGCTTCTGTCCTGAGAAGGATGCCCGAATTTCCCGCGGGTAAAACTGTCGAACCTCGCGGTAATCGTGGGAGAAACATCGTCCCAAGACATTCTGCCGTAAACATTCCTGTGTCCGATTCTTTCGGCTCCGATCCTGTGGCAGGCGGACAGAAGGTTGCGAGGAAGGTTTTCCATGCCCTGCCCCGGCCGCAAAGCCCTGATTCTGGCCAGGTTCAATTCGGACAACCTGTCCCGGCGGTGATGAACGAGATTTCGCGAATCGCTCCCGTCCTCTGGAGGAACCGGCAATGTCCCGATGGCCTCTCTTACGGTCGTGCGTTTCCGGCTGCCGGAAGGGAATTCGAATTCCCTTACATGCATATCGTTTCTTATTCCGATAATGAAAACGCGCCTGCGTCTCTGAGGCACGCCGAAATCCTCCGCGTTCAACACCTTCACGTAGGGATGATACCCGGAATTCCCCGTAACCCTCAGAAAGGATACGAATATTTTTCTTCCCCGGCTTCCCAAAAGGCCCGGCACATTTTCCAACAGGAAAAATTTGGGCCTGAGCCTTCCGATGAGTCGCGCGTATTCCAAAACCAGATCGTTCCTGTTATCACTGTCGTTGCCTATACGTTGAATCGAGAACCCCTGGCACGGAGGACCGCCGGCAAGAAGGAACAGATCGCCTCTTCCGATTCCGACTTTTTCCGCAAAATTGCCGTTTTTCGCAAGTTTTTCAATCCGGTTCACTTCGGACACATGACCCAAATATTTTCCATTCATGTTCTGAGTCGTTATGGAAATGGGATCATTGTCGAAACTGAAAAGCACGTCGAAACCGGCCCTCTTCAATCCGAGGGATAATCCTCCGGCTCCTGAAAACGCGTCAATGCAGGTGTATTTCATGGGTTTGATATATTTTTTACGCTCGCTATCATGCTCGCATACGAATTGCTCACGGGAGACAGCGTATATCTCCTTTGAACCTTACGCTGTTCCCTGTCCGGTGCCGCGGAAAGCAAACCTACAAGAACATTCGCCGCCACGGCGCACGAAAACATCGGAGGAACCGCCTCGCCTATCTGTTTGAACATGGAATCGAATTTACCCGCGAACGCGAACTCGTCAGGAAAACCCTGCAGTCTCGCCGCCTCCCTGATGGACAGTCCCCTGTCCTGTTCGGGATGGACGTATCTGCCGCTTGCCGGATTTCTCGCGTACTGCGTGACGGTTATGGACGGTTTGTTCCAATGAAGCCTGCCGTAAACATCCGTAAACCCTTTTACCCGGTCCAAACACTTCGGCCCGATACCCGCCGGCCTATTGCCGCCGTCTTTTGGTACGGATTTTATTACCGCTATTGTTTCGGGTTTGTGCCTCGCGCAAATATGATAAGCGTCCTTCAAATACGGGATTCCCGGTGTTATGGGTGGCAGATTTCCGATGGCATCCCTGACGGTCCTGAATTTGTCCGCGTCAAAATGCTCCACCGGGAGAAGGAATTCTTTTTTCATTGCCATCGAAAGCAGCCTGAACCTCTCCTGAGGAACGCCGAAAGCGGCCGTGTTGTAAACTTTCTGATGAACGATATACCCGTTCTTTTCGAGGGTTTTTCTCACTTTGAGATAGTAACGTTCATATTTCGTTGAAAACATTTCCGGAACGTTTTCCATTACGATACAGGAGGGTTTGAGACGAACTGCGATTTCCGCAAAAACCAATGCGAGGTCATTTCTGCCATCCTTCTTGTCCCAGTTTTTCTTTCTGTGTGACGTGAAACCCTGGCACGGAGCGCACCCGATCATTACGAGCGGTTTACCGGAATCGTAACCGACTTCTTCCAACAGCCTTTCCAATTCCTTTGTTTCCGCGAGTTTTCTTATGTCACGGACGAAACAGGGCGCTTTTATATTCCGGGTGTACGACTTGGAAGCTTCTTCGTTGAGGTCTACCCCTGCGAGTATATTGAACGAGCCGGGCACGAGATCGGCCAAGGAATGGAATCCCATGGACATCCCGCCGCAACCGCTGAAAAAATCAAGGACTTGAATACGCCCTTCTTCGCGTTTCGGGATATTTTCGGAAAGGCTCGCGGGCATGCGCCGCTGTGTCGCTTCGGCGAGTGTTTTTTCGTCTGCTCTCAAATCAAGGCGGGAAAAACTGTTTGTTTTCAGCAGATCATGGAATATTTTTAAGGCTTTCCTCATAGCTTGATTATAACACCTTTTTGTCAGCCCGTTTTACACTGACAAGACATGCTTATTCTACTATTTTATTATACCAAAATCAAAAAAATATCCGACTCGGCACAGTCCCCGATCCGCGGCCGAGTAGCGGCTCTTTATTGCCTAATCGGATATTCGTGATTTCAGAAAATATATTTTATGCCACCCCCCAAAGCTATCCCGCCCAAGTCTATGTTAATGCTCTGTCCAGCTCCCATTATGGGATCACCCTTGTGGATATACAGCTCGGGAATATCTTTGCTCGCCTTGAGATTGGAAACAACGAGATTCCTGTAAGCGAGATTCAAAGATATAGCGAATGACTTATTGATTTTGTAACTGCCGCCGAAGCCTATTTCGGTTTGCAGTGCGGAACCGTCATAAGGGACTTCCATGCTTGCGGACACGCTCCCTATCTGCTGCGTAACCGTTAATTTCGAGTTCGCCAGAGCTTCGCCCAGATACAATGATCCCGACAAGTCGAGCTTTTCATTCAGGGGTTTGCCGTATGTGGCACCGACAAGCACGGGTGTAACGTAGGCATCATATTGAATATCGGCATTCGCGGGAGTTCCCGAAACATCCATCAGCAGATGTATTTTTTCCTGGTTGCATTTGATGTACTCGATTTTCGGCCCGACAGTGATTACCGGAGATACTTTGTAATCCAATCCGATGCCGACAACAAACGCGATGTTCGACTTGGTTACGGTCGCCGTTGAACCGAAAGTTTCTTCCATGCTTTTCTGCTCATCCAGGTAAGAATTGAAATCGCCGAGATTCAAAGTCGTGTAACCGACATCAGCTTTCACGCTGAACTTTCCCGAAGCATACGCCCCAGACACCATAACAAAACCGACAAGCAGCATGACAGAAATAATCTTTTTCATTGGTCTTCTCCTTTTTTCCGAATATCTATTTCACCTCTTCCGTATGAACAAGCTTTTTGTTCCCGAACATACCGTCCTGTTCGTATGTCTCGATAATCTTTTTCACGATTGTCCTGAATTCAAACCTGGTTCGCTTCTTCACGAGTCCGGCATCATCCACCCTGACCGGGATTTCATAAATCACGACTTTCCAGATGCCGGGATTCTCGGCATTCGGCGGCCTGAAAGCTATCCATCCGGTAAAGGTCATGCTCGGCAGTACTTCGACGTTCCGGTCAATCAGCTTGATTCCCCCGAAGTAATTGGCAAGGTCATAAGACGGAACCCTGTAAACGTTGGAGGCTTCGGCGATTATGTTCTCTTTGGTCAGAGGATCGCTCGAATCGTTCACCGGATCGAGAAGTTTAATGACCGTGTCATTGAGCCGCAGGACGTGATCAGTGTTGTTGGTGATCGAAATCTGCGCCCAAAACTGGCCGCGAAGCATGAAGCAACCTTTGGCCATCACCGGCCTCGGCGAACTGTACTTCGATTCGACTCCGGAAAAAAGCTTCACGCCGGATTCATCCCTTTTCTGATAATCGAAATACAGATAATCGGGCGGCGTTCGGCTGTCTATTTCTTCAACCGTAAGGCCGTCTTTTGTCTGCGCGTTTTCGTTCATGTCGTAAGGCAGATACTGAAACCTGACCATCTGGGTTGTCATGGTGCCACATCCGGAAAACAAAAACATCGCTCCTGCTGACAGAATAATCAGTTTGTGTGCTTTCACTCGTCCCTCCTTTTTCAGAACAGCTTCTGCTTTTTAATTTGAACCATCACCCCCTTATTTTTTATACAGCTTTTCCAACGCTTCCCTTGTATGCGGGTCCATCAGATTCGTATATATTTCCGTAGTTCTCACGGAAGAATGGCCCATTTGTTTCTGAACCAAGCGCAGATCGTGGTTGCTTGTTATGTACAGGTTGCTTCCGTAGGTATGCCGGAGGGAATGGATGCCGTAATGCACGGGAAGTCCGGCCTTTCTCATACATTTCTTGAATGCTTTCTGGAGAGCGCGTCTGGTCAGTTGATTCCCGTTATTTAAAGACAATAAAAAAGAACCGGGAGCTACGGGCTGGCCCGATTCTTTTTTCCAGTTCAAATACCACAGACATTCTTTTTTGAAACAGGGGCTTATCCATATGGCCCTTTTCTTATTTCTTTTTCCTATGACCGTAATCGAGGACTGGTCGTTTTCCAGGAGAAGATCGCCGCATTTGAGATTCGCCATTTCTTTTACGCGGAGACCGGCATTGAGACCGAGTTCTACCATGAACCAGTCTCTTACCGGAATGGTTCTATCCCTTTGCAGGGCTTTATCTTTTTGTTTCTGGCAGTATTCACGGAGTCTGCTGACTCTATCTATGGAGAGATACTTGTCTTCGTCCAAAGACCAGGCAAAACGGGATTTTCTGGGTTTAAGGCGGGAAAACGGTTCACCTTTCATCAGAAAGGCGAACTTTTTCTGTTTTTTACCGTCGCAGAACTCTTCCTTTATCTCCTTTATTTTCCCTTCAATTTCTGTTAAGTTATTACAGTAATCCTTCTTAGACTTTTTCACCCGTAGCTCCCATTATTTCCCGTCGAAAAACCATCCGAATATTTATTTCCTCGCATTAAATCTACTCAAAACATGCCATTCTTGAAATTCAAATGGTTCACAAAACTGATGAAAGGTGAACTTTCTGGGTATAATGTACAAATTATTTAACTCAAAGTCAATTTTCTACCAAGTAATTGTTTGAGCTACATGATTTGAAACTAATCCTGTCTGATTGTCCACAAACCATATTTCGTAAACTCCCAGGACAGAACAAGTGCTGCTGTTATAAGTATTTACAAACCGGCCGAGTGAATCAGTAAAATAGACCATATCTGTAGTTGTCGGATATTCGGTGCCATCCGGCTTTTTGACATGTTTTGTAACAGTTGAATTCGGTGTGAATCCCGTACAGTAATACGTAAATAGAGTTCCTTTTGAACCGCTCAAAGGAACGACCTGAAGATTTGTATTTAACGCGGCATTGCTCGCGCTTGCTTCATTAGAGTATCCTGACGTTCCAATTGAATTAAAGGCACATACACGATAATAATATTGTCCGCTGGCCATAATATTCACGTCATTAAAACTGGTTGCGTTAATTCCCACTGTAGCAATTACCGAATAGTTCCCGTTATAATTCATCTTTCTTTCAATCTTAAATCCGTTTTCATTATTTGAGTTATCCTTCCAGCTCAGATTTATTTGACCGTAAGAAACAGAAAAAGTCTTCAATCCAGTCGGAGCACAAATAGTAGTGGGAAAATCAATCGGCAATGTGTAAGCACTTAAAATCGTGGAATAAGAACTGCCCTGCGAATTATATGCCGCAATCCTGTAACTAAATTGGGTATTCGGAGGCAATCCGGTATCACTGAAAGTATTCTGATTTAGCCCGACTGAAGCCAATAAAGTGAAATTGTTTGACGACCCGATACTTCGCTCGATTCTGAATCCGTCTTCGTTGGATGAATTATCTTGCCAACTTAGCGAGAAACCCGACGAAGAAAGAAATGATAACTTTAAATCGGAAGGAGAATTGGGTGAAGCATTGTTTTGAGGAAGATTAGCGGGAGTATTACCTGCAAGCCGCAACCAACCCTTAACTCTCCACGAGCTATCCTTCATTATAGGATCAATAAAATTGGTAGCTGGATTATACGGCATCTGGGTATTTGCATCTCCTTTATTACAAAACCAATTCTGCTGTATCGTATAAACCCAATTTCCGGATACTCGTTGTACGACAGAAACATGTTCAATAGTGCCTTTATTTGCCAAAACCAATATATCTCCGTCCCGGGGAGCTCCACTATTTTTACTATTCCCGTTTTCATATCTTTCCAGCTCCCTGTATTTATAAATATCGTTCCAAAGATCGGATGGATTGCAGGTGCCATCAATTCCCTTAATGTTCTTGCCGTATCTTATATGATAATACCGTACAGGATACTCTATACACTGCCATTTTTGTCCAGTTGTGAAACTATCTTTTAAAGTATTATATTCAAGATATTCTTTTCTCTTTTCATCTTTGAATCTTGGATCGATTACTTCCTTGTTTATTATTTGCCAAGGTTCGCAGTGGTAATTTGAAAATGAAGCCACCTCTTCACCTCCGTTCACATATACCGCTCCCATATTATTTCCCAAAGGAAGGAAATAAACAGGATTAACATTACCATTACATTTCCATACATTTGAAGGGCTAAAATCCGCTATGATTGATTTATCGTTTTCATTAACTTCCGATTTAAGTACCAATCTGGTTTGGGTTTCTCCCTTTCCATCTTCAGATTGGTATGCCGTATAACATATTGTAAAGTCTTTTGGTTTATCAACTACATTCCAAGACGGATACCATTCTTCATTATAATATGCTTTTAACTTTAAAGGACATTCCGGATTTACAGAAAATAGTTGCGATTCCTGCGCGCTCATATTCTGACCCGATACGCCACCGGAATATTGTTTTTTGATAGAAAAATACTCATTCTTCCCGGGATCAGCGTCATCTTCCCACATTTTTACTATTACATTTTCATTCAGGGCATTTTGGGGAATAATAATCGAAAAACTTCCCGAGATACTTGAAACGGTGCCGCCCTCCGGGCCGACAACCGTACTGACTGAATTCGAAGCCTCAACTGCTGTTTGTGAAGCTTTTTCCAGTTTCTTTTGCGACAAATTAGAAACATGCGATTTGATAAGCCCTATTATTCCCTGTGACCATGAATGGGAAGGATAAATGCAAGCAAAATATATAATCACTATTAATGGTATATACTTCTTGGCTCTTGATTTATCAGGCATATCACCCTCCTCAAGTTCAGCGAATCAGCAGTAAAAGATAAACCTCAATTGAAACTAACACTACCTATAATATATTTCAGAAGGTCTTTTATATCTGCTAATTCCCCGGAATCCATACTATTCAGGTCTTCCGTATATGCCAATTTTAATAAACAAGGTCTATTCTTATTAAAAACGTAGTAATAATATTGCCTTGATATTTCCTGCCCGCCCGATTGATGAAAGAAGGGAAAAGCTACAAATCCGTCACGCGTGAATTCTTTGGGAAAATGTGTATCGTTTAATTTCTTTTTTTCCAAAAGATCAAGCATATCATTCCAGGATATTTTTGTATCTTTTGTATAACCTGACGGCAATGTTGTCGTCAAAATCCATTGCTTTGCATCGGTATTATAAAATAAGACCGATGCGTCGTTATCAGGCGTAAATCTGATATTGAGCATGGAGGGTTTTAGGTCAAAATAAGTAAATTCAACATCGTAATAGATATCAATTCCTCTTATATTATCGGAAACGCTTCCTTTAAATATCGTATAAACTATTTGGTAACCGGACTTCCCCTCGAAAGAAATCTGTCTTTTCTCTTTCCTGATTTCAATCTTATCGCCAATATAGGATTCGGGATATTTAAAGTTTATCCCTGTTTCATCGTCTTTATAAGTTTTCCATGTTGTCAAATCATTTCCGTCGTTCTGTTTTGGCGTTTGCCCGGAAAGAGAAGGGGCATTTTCATTGGAATTGATCGGGGTTGATATACTGTTATTCGTTTTTTTATATACCCCAAAATAATAGACCGCCAAACCGGCAGCCAATAAAACACCGACAATCAATATGATTATATATTTTGATAATCTCATAAGATTATATTACAAACAACAGAATAACACGTAAATCTTCAAAAATAAACCCGAAAAGTAATGTCATCCACTATCCCCCAACCTTCATCGGACAGGCTCATATCAGACGAGTCAAAAACCTTTGTAAAACCCGGTCCTAAATCCAAAGCAACGGACAATTTGTCATTAATATGAAACTCGACGCCTATCAGCAGAGAAAACGCATAACCCCAGCCATTTACACCATTCGAATTAAAAAATGTATAATAAGCGTCCACTCCTGCAAATAAATCAGTTTTATTGAATTTCTTTAAGATATCATAAGCTCGTCCCCCAATGACATTTATTCCTTCTTGTGAACCGATACGCGCCTCTGCCGAAAAGACATCCGTTATATCGTACTTAAGCGACAAATAGCACGGATTACTGAAGCCAACAGAATACCGCCTCGAAATACTTTCTTGGGAATTCGCTGAGAGATACGGCACAAAGACGGCAAAGATAACGTATAGAATGTTTCTCAATTTCATTGTTCCTCCAATAAAATCAAACCTGGCTATACAAGTTGTTATAAAAAAATCAAACCTAAGAATTACAGAAAACTCAGATAACCCCCCAGGGTCAAAGTTAAGAAAGTAATAAAGAAAATCTTTTGTTAAAAAATGTTCTTGCTACAAATGGGGGTTACTGATATTTTGTAAAAAATGGTTTGATTTAAATTAAATGTGTAATCTGAAAAATAAAATATTTTTGAAATACTCATCGTAACTCTATTGTTTCAGGTCATTATTATTCCTCCTTCTCTTATCATTGGGCCTCCTTTTTGGTTACACCAATCTTAATAAGTATATAATAGAAAAACAGCAGACTGTCAAGGCTTTTTTAAAAATGTTTGACTCCCATTTTTCAAATAAGTAAAATATTCATTGAAGGGGTTTTGCAATGTGTGAACTTTTTAAAAACAAGAAAAATGATATCTATATTATCGAAGGAAAAATGACCTTGCTCTGCGGAATAAATATATGGAAACCGATTGTGAAAACATATAATCCGATCCAATTTTTGAAAGAACACAGGAATTATGATCGCAACAGGCTCAGATTCAGAAAGGTAGGATGAGACGAAGGGGTTTGCCATGGAAAACGTTCAGGGAAGAAAGGATGTCGGAATCTGGATCAGAGTCTCCACCGAAGATCAGGCAAGAGGCGAAAGCCCGGAGCACCATGAGAAACGGGCACGTTACTATGCTGAATCAAAGGGATGGAATATCAAAGAGGTATATCATCTTGAAGCGGTAAGCGGCAAAGCGGTAATAGAACACCCCGAAGCCCAAAAGATGCTGAATCATATAAAGACCGGACATATATCCGGTCTTATTTTTTCCAAGCTCGCCAGACTTGCTCGAAACACAAGAGAACTACTTGAGTTCGCGGATATTTTCAATCAGTATGGAGCCGATCTTATTTCCTTGCAGGAATCAATTGATACATCTACTCCGGCAGGTATGCTATTCTACACTATCATTGCGGCCATGAGTCAATGGGAAAGGGCCGAGATAGCCTCGCGTGTCGCGGCCAGTGTCGGAATCAGGGCCAAGCTCGGTAAGCCCCTGGGCGGACAGGCTCCTTTCGGATACCAGTGGAAAGACAGGCAACTGATACCAAATCCGAAAGAAGTGCCGGTGGCAAAACTAATCTATGAATATTTCATCGAACATCAAAGGAAAAAAACGGTTGCCCGGATTCTGAATGAGAAGGGATACAGGACAAGAATCGGCGCGAGATTTTCCGATACCACGATTGACAGGCTCCTGAATGACCCCACGGCCAAAGGACTCCACCGGCTGAACTATACCAAAAGTCTCGGAAGTAAAAAGAATTGGGTCTATAAACCGAAGGAAGAATGGGTCGCTCTCAAGGTTGAACCGATAGTGCCGGCAGACCTTTGGGACAAATGTCATGCCATACTGGCAGACCAGGAAAAGAACCGCAAGCCGGTCAAAAAAGCCCTGCACCTGTTCACCGGTTTCGTATTCTGCGAATGCGGCGGCAGAATGACCGTGCCTTCCGAATCCAATAAATACATCTGCCATAAGTGCCGTAACAAGATACCCATGAAAGACCTTGAGGAAATATATCAGCAGCAGCTCAAAAATTTCCTCTTTTCACCGGATGAGATATCGGATTATCTGGACAGGTGTGACAAAGTCATAAAAGAAAAGCTGGCCCTTTTGCAATCCATGGAAGACGAGAAACAAAAGGTCGAAAAAGAGAAGGCAAAGGTCTATAAAGCCTATGTTGATGATGAGATAACGGTAAAGACCTACGGGACACAGTTCAGGCCCCTGGAAGAGCGCCTGGAACAGATAAATGACAGGATACCGGAGCTTCAGGGAGAGATAGACTTCCTCAAAATCAAGTACCTGTCCAGCGAGGAAGTGATAAATGAAGCAAAAGACCTTTATTCAAAATGGAATGACCTAACATTTGAAGAAAAACGAAGAATAATTGAAAATATCACTGAAAAGATAACCATAGGCAAGGAAGACATATCAATTAAGCTTCTGTCAGTCCTGCCTCCGAAGACCCCATCCTCAAACAATCCGACCGTTCCTCCTGCTTCGTCCTCTCCGGCTTCGCCAAATTCGCCGCAGAATGGCAACGCAACTTCATTCATGCGTTGCCAATCTGCGGAAATCGTTCTGACCGCGAAAAAGCCCGTAAATCCGGCATTTCCGAAAACTGTCAATACTATCGGGGATCATATACGCAAGCATAGGCTTAACCTTAAAATGACTCAAAAACAGGTTTCTGCGACAATTGGAGCCACGGAATCATCTATTACGGGCTGGGAAAATAACTGGTTTAAACCCCATATTTCTTTTATGCCTAAGATAATCGAATTCTTAGGTTATATACCGCAACCTTATAATAAGTTAACTACCAATATTATAGAAAAAATAAAACAGTATCGCCAAATTCACGGGCTGACCCAAGAGAAGTTCGCGGAGCTGGTAGGGGTAGATGAAACGACAGTCGCCAAGTGGGAAAGGGGCGAACACGAACCGTCAAAATACATGCTAAGTAAACTTACAAATGTAATAAACCCAATTTAGAATGCTATATCTCAAAATCATATTTTCTTGTAAGCTTTCAATATTCTTATAGTGTCATAACCATCTATAACACAATATAGCCTTGGATTGTTAATTTGATTTGCATAAGCTTTCATCATATTTCTTACAGATGAAGACACCTTATGGCAATGCTGCAAAATGAGCATTTGTGCCGGCTCGAAATATAATCTATCAATTTGATCCCCGTTTTTTCCTAAATCTGCGATTTCCATTTCCTTATATTTTGAAGGGCCCTTAAATATAAAGGCTGCTGCCATATATTGGCCTTCAACTTTAAGATTAGCTGTATATAAATCTGATTTTTCTCCACCCCAATCTTTTGGGATATTCTTTTCGCCTATTATTTGTGCAAAATATTCCTTTATACGTTTCTCTGGAATACTTTTTAAAATATTTAGGTTTGGGACAGGCAACTTTTCATATATTTCCTTGTATTTTGCAAAAGCATCGATTAAAGAGATATGCGTCTCCCCTAATCTGGCAGAATATATCCCGGTTATTACCTTGCTTTGAAAATCATAATGTATATCTCCAATAATATATGGCCTCGCGACAATTTTATCACCCGCGTATTTTTCAATATATCCAAAAACAAACAATCTAGAGTGCCCCGAAAGTCTTTCTTTGGCGGTTTGACAGCATAAATTCTTTTCAGAATATGGGATTTCAATATCTATATCAGGTGAAAATCTAAGCTTTGCGCGTATCATTGAAGTAGCATTTATACCTTTCGATGGTCCCTTGCAATAAAAATCATGCTGTAAAATAAACCTGTCGCCATTTTTTATATTTCCATTTGCTACTAATTTCGCCAAAGTATCTATTTCATTTTTCTTAAGCCATTCTTCAAGGGTTTCTTGAATAACTGTTCTTGCTGTATCTGCTTCTGAGAACACCGATGCGTGCCCGCCATATTTTTGTAACATTTCATTCATCTCTATAAGCGTCTTACTTCCGAGAAGTTTAGATATCCTTTCGGGATTGAGATACCATGCGGTAATACTAAATTTCGTTTTTTCCATTCCTATCAACTCTTGTCTTTAAGTCTTCGAAACGCACCCTGACGGTTTACCTTCGCCCTGAATCCTTTTCCCGGGTCTCCTTGTTTTCCAGATAGCGCATGAATTCATCTGGCTGGAAATACAAGATTCTTTCTTTGTCGGTATCGCTGAATTCTTAGCCGCTGATACTCCCTAATTTACCAGAAATAATGACAAATTGAATGACTGGCCCAGCAATGATTGCAACACTGTTTTTTTATGCTCGGATAAAGATATTTCTAACTTTTTGGAATCTAAATCTTTTTTGGTATCAATTGCTCTTTTTATCGGCAGGGCCAAACAGGCATGATCCTCTTGAAAACAATACCTGTAGTCCTGATCTTCTAAATACAATTCAAGAAGCGATTTTAAAGAATCCCCCTTAATGCGATCACGTATATTTTGCCAAAACACAGGACATTCCGGCTCATGGAATTCCCTTTCCCTGTAATTCACCTGTTCTCGTTTGCCCTTTAACCATATGTATGCATTGTCTGTTCCAATCATATTCGATTGCAGTACATCAACCCTACTAAAATATCGGACATATGTTTCAATAATAGCCTCGTGGGAGTTCCTCTCCGGCACCTTGTTAGGCTTTTCATTTTCATTTGCTTTAATTAGATACAATGATTTGTTGGTAACCAATGCATAACCGTTTACCGCTAAGGAACATTTTAAAAAATAGAATACCGAATAATAAAGCTTTACTGTTGACCAGGAAAACAGATTTCTATTTATAGAATTAATCGCTTCGGAAAAGCTCAGCAACCCCTTAAAATAACAATCTAGTGCATCTTGATTTAAATCGGATTGAAGTTCTTCCGCCTGTTCTTTGGAGAGACATAGAGATTCAAATCTTGTTTTGTAGTTTGCCCATTGCTGCAAATCGCTGCAACCCATAAACGATTCGCATTTAAGTTGCCCCCTCACCCTATTAAAACTCATACTCTTTCTCTTCAGGAATAGATTTGTTGATATTTGTTTCCAAATATTCTTTTACTCTTTTGCGAGCAGTCTTCCCATCGAGATTTTTCAGAGTTGAATGAAGCAGTATATTATTAACGTCCAAAGAAAGAAATTCCTTAAACGTTTCTCTCGTAAAGGACTTCTTTTCGGCGCATTTGCTAAGCAGAACTGATGTAAGGTAGTCCATGGCTCCGTGAAAACCATAATTTCGTAAAAACGGATTCTTGGTTCTGCTGTCCCACAGCATTTTTTCGTTGTAATAATCTCTTATGGCCTGAAAATACCTTAACATAACTTGTTTCTGGTAAGTAAGTGTTTTTAAATTGTAGTGTGCGAAAACGCCGTCCTCTGTCAAATGCTGCTTTAAGCTGGAAATAATCGTTGACAATTCTATGTTTCCTTCTCCTTTCGGCGTCCCGGGATATTTAATCCGGCCGTAGTATGGAGATTCGGAATTCTCATTGAATTCTTGCGCAATATCCGCGGCTCTGTTTATTGGATGGTCTTGATTATCCTCTATTTCCCCAAAAAGGTCATAAATGAGACTTTTAGGTATTGGTTTTTGCTCTGAATTGATATTTAAAAATATATTAGCCGCTTGTTGGGTGCCAAGACACAGACATATTGATACTATAATTTCTTTTTCTCCTATCTCCGGCCTTTCTTTCATTGCTTCTTTTAGTCCAGCCAATCTATGCTGACCATCCAGCACTTGTGCAGAATGCTCAATGATAGGAATCTTTATCTTGCCGTCGTTATACGAAGGCAATTCGTCATCTTTTGTCCAGTTCAGGATAAAAGTATTAAAAAAGATATGATTGGAAAGGATGAACTTTTTTATTGAAGCAACTCTAATTGGACTTAGAACGCGCTGTACAGCGCCTTCTTCTTCGTTGACACCCCTCGTTGCAACATACTGGATTTTTATTACATCTTTTACTTTTAAAGACTGTGTAAATACATCATTTGAATCGAAATTTGTTTTCAAGCAATTCACTTCCACTGTTTCTACCGGCATAGGGACCCTCCTTAAAACATGAATATATTTTCTCGCTCATATTAAAATATATTATTCTTTTTCTTTCAATCTACGGAAAGCACCGAGGATAACCTGGGCCACAGCTTCACGTTTTATTTTCTTATCCGTATGACTTACGGGCTGATAATCAACCCTTACCTTGTACCCTTTAATTCTTTCTTCTTTACTTGCCGGCTGGGCATTCTCATTTTCCAGATAAAGCATGAATTCATCGGGCTGGAAATACAGGACCTTGTCTTTCTCCGCATTAATAAATTTTTCAGCTACCAGCTGTTTGATTTTATCCAGAGTCCTTTTTTCCGAAGAACACATTATAACTTTTTCATAGCCCGATTTCAGACATTTTTCTATATTGGCCAGTTCATGGTCGCTTGTCGTTGTAACCGAAATCTCGCAGGCAACTTTCTTTCCGTCTCTTTCAAGGGCAACATCGATCCTGCCTGAACCGTCCGGTGTAGCCTGCTCGATAGTCGCCTTATATCCCTTCTCTTCGGCCATTCTCTTAATCAAGTTTTGGATATATTTATGCTGTCTCTGTTCTTTTTCTTCCGATTCCTTTCCCTGCATTTCGATCACTTGCCTGGGATAATCCGGTATAACTTCTCTCTTGTATTTACGTGCCTCTTTTCTTTCTTCGGGAAATGCGCGGAGTGTTCCTTTGAAAACCGCCGCCTTCTCCCATATGTTTTCTCGTCTTTGTTCTGAAATGGCAGATAATTCTTTTCTTGAGACAAGATATCTTCTACCTATTGGCGCTTCCCTGATACATTCCTGAAATTCGCCTTCGCTCATTTCAAGAAAATCACGCAAGGATTCTACATCCGCAGTGCGTATCGGAATCAATCCGCCTTCAGTCTTATGTTTCACGTAGCAGACCCTCTGTGGCAGGTTCTGAAGTTCTTCCGTTTTGTGTTCCCATTCTTCGGCAAAGCTCCAGTACCGAGGACTGTTTTTGTTCATCGCTTTTACTTCATAACCGGAGTAATTGAATATCTCTTTTGAAAGAGCGCTGGCATCCTGTCTGTTGAGCCGGAAATATACCTGTATTCCCGTATTCCCGAGAATAAGGCTTTTTAGTTCGTCCTGGATTTGCGCCAATGTCTGGTGAGCCATTATCAGGTGAAGGCCGTATTTCCGGGCCTCGGACAGAATTGTCGAAAATGAATCGGAGGCGAAATTCTGGAATTCATCTATGTAAAGATAAAACGGGGTTCGGCAGTCAGCCGGAATATCGGAACGGGAAAAAGCGGCCATTTGTATCTTTGCCAGCAGAAGAGAACCCAGGAGATCAGCCGAGTCCTTGAGCCTTCCCTTGTCGAGCTTGATAAGCAATATCTTTTTGCTGTCTATTATTTCCCTCAGATTGAAGGAACTTTTCGGTGAAGAGAACATCTGCCGTATTCTGTCATCGGAGAATACGGCGTTTATTTTGTTCATAATCGGTTCGATCCAGCTTATCTGCCCTCTGTCAGTCAATGCGTCGAACCTTTTAAAATAATCTTTTGTGGTGGGATTTTTTACTTTCTCAAGCACGACTTCACGAAAATTCCTGTCCGTGAGAAAAGGAGAGAGTTCCTCAAGGGTAAGTTCCGCCTCGGAGAGGGCGATAAGAGAATTCCGAAGAAGGTCCTCCATCCTTGATCCCCAGGAGTCGGACCAGATTTTTCGGAATGAAGAAATCAGTTCATTAACCTGTTCGGCGGCGGAAATACCGGGGAGGATTTCAAGAGGATTGAAAACAACCGTTGAGTCCGGGTCTGTGGGGTCTATGAGAACAATCTTCTCGGAAATCATTTCAGGGACTCCTTCTTCATGGCCGTGAGTCTTATAGGCCGCGGCGAAGAATCCCTTTATGCTTTCTATCAAATCTCCGTGGGGATCAATAATCCCGAAACCGTTTTGTTTGATAACATCCTGTCTGATAAGCCATTCGAGGAATTTTGTTTTGCCGGTTCCTGTGCCTCCGACAACATAAAAATGGGATGTCCTGTCTTTATCGGATATTTTTGCAAGTTTGAATTCTTCATCGGTTTCAAAGGTTTCCGACAAGTACCAGCCCAGGTCTATAGTGTTTTCGGAAAGATTATCCGGATCAGCCGGAATATTTTCCCGTTCGGATTCATCGGGTTCGAGAGCACCCGTCTTGTCCGGTTCTTTGGCCAGAGTTTTTCCCGCTGTTACCAGAAAGCCGAACAGCTTGTAAAAACCGTAGGAAATGAAAAGAATCCAGCCCCAGATAAGTTTGAAAACACCTTCAATCATTAAATTCCGAGGAATCCTTTCTGCTTCTGTTGAATTTTTGATAAATCCTGGTTCAGGCTCTGCGTAAGGGTATTGGCGGCCTTATCAAGACAACCGTAAACAACCGTGCGAAAGGCACTCAAATCCTGCTGCTGAAAAATATCAAGAGCATATGACAAAGCTTTCTCATCCCCGCCGGAAAGCGCGCTTGAAAAAGACTTTTTAAAATATCCGGGCTCGCAGGTGGTAAATGCATGAACATCAAGGTTGTTGCCATAATCTCTTGCCCCAATGAGTACGCGAAAGTCTTTCAGGCTTTCTGTGGTGACAAGCATATAGTCCCTTTCGCCGCCGAAAAGTCCTTTGAGCCAGCTTGTTTTGGCTTTCACCATTTCCACTTCCACGCCCGGGGCATTTGTTTCCCTGATATATTTCTCCGTATCTTTGTATATCTGTCCCGCCTTACCCTGACCATTTTCTATAAGCACCGCCCAGCGCTCGCCTACAATTTTTTCATCTTTCAGCGTAATGCTTGCCATTAGTTCCTCCCTTTGCACATATTTCACAACAGTTTGAGAGTAAAGTATATATATTTAATAGGGATTTTTCAAACATTATCAGTTATCTGCATCAAACAGCAAATTCCCAAACCTATGCTGTCAAACATATGCCCCCAATATTTATCCTTGTATTTCCGATTCTGATTTAAGTAAATCTTCAAGTCAGGATATGACAAGCAGATAGCATGTGCCATCGCTTCCTTGTTGGCGTTCCCGTCATTGCAAACTGACATTTTGACCGTTTTAGGAGAATAGTCAAATATCTGTACCTTTTCCTTCCTGGCAAGATGTTTTATTTCCCTGATTATGGCGTTCAGATACTCGGATTGGGCGGTCCAGAAAGAGAAGGGCTTCTCAATGACCAGGATATCAGGGGCGTAATTCCTGATCATGGCGGTAAATACCCTTCTGGTCTCTTTGACTCTGTTCCGGGTGGAATCTTTCGCAGAAAGATTCCTTACCATGCAGATCATGATTTCCGTACCCCGGAAGACAGAGACTCCCCAATGCCTGGTGCCAGGATCAATTGCCAGGATTGTCTTTGCCATGCTTTTTGACAAGATACGCGAATAATGCGCCCCTTGATTTCCTGACCTTGTGCAAAGGTATCTCCATAACCCTGGCGTAAATATCCCAGAGAAAGTCCTCTTGATGTTTCATTGCCGCAGATATGTAATACCTGATATTCTTCGTGTCGTTCAGTCCCTCCGCTAACTCCTTAGCCAACAACCCCTCTCTAGTACTAAACACATACTCAAAATCATACTCATATTTATAATTTTCGTTCTTTTCTTTTTGAACGTTATCGTTCGTAACGTTATTTTCTTTATTCATTATCGTTATCGTTTTTCGTTTATCGTTGAATTTTTTCGACTTTTAATGGTGGCGACCTGATTCCGACACCCATTTGGGTGATTTCTGTGGACAGTTCGCCGCGTATTTTGTTGTTTTTCGACTTTTTTGGTTTGTTAATCATAATTGCCGTATTAATTTTTGTTTGGTTGTTTGATAGTTTCCGGCATTTGCCGCATTGCCTCATTCCGTTGCCGGATTCTTTCTATCCATTCGCGCCTGTAATCGGAAAACAAATCATCGACCAGCCGGTGCATGGCCACGGCCAGACCGATGCAGTGGTAGATGTTTGGTGTTCTTTCGCCTTTCTCCCATCTTGAAATCTTTCTCAGTGGCTTATTCATGAGAAAAGCCAGTTCTCTCTGGTTCAGACCCGCCATCTTCCGGCAGTAACGGATTCTGTTTGGGATTTTAGGCTTGTTTTTTAATGTGCTGTTCATTTTAAAAGAGCTTGTTTGTTTCTCGACCTTTTATTCATTTTATTGGACAGAAAAATACCCGTAAGGGTAAGAAAGTCACCCATTTTGGCAGGGTGTCATTTTGGGTGATTTTCTACATCTGTTTTTACTTTTTTAATAAATCCACCATTAGGACTATGGAGATATCGCCCGAACAACTAAATTCCTTCAAGATAATTTACAAGGAAGAATATGGGGAAGATCTTTCGGATGAAGAGGCGTCAGAAATGGCCGGAAATCTGCTTGATTTCCTTTTACTGATTTCCAGACCGATTCCGGAAGGAAGAGAACCCCTTGATGGCCCCGAAGCCGATTTTTGACAAGAAATGATTTATTGATATTATGAGAAACGATATGGACAAGTATTTCATTTATTGTCGCAAATCAACGGAATCAGAAGATCGCCAGGTTCTTTCTATTGAGTCGCAACTGAACGAAATGAAAACATTGGCGCATAAACTCGGACTCGGAATAACAGGTACATTTACGGAATCCATGTCCGCGAAAGAACCAGGAAGGCCTGTATTCAACAAAATGATGAAAAATATATACAAGGGCGAAGCCTGCGGTATTTTATGCTGGAAGCTGGATCGTCTCGCCCGTAATCCCATTGACGGGGCGGCAGTAATTTGGGCCTTGAAACAAAACGGGGCAAAGATAATGACCCCTAATCAGACCTACAGCCATGGAGACGACAACACCATTTTGCTTTATATAGAATTCGGAATGGCACAAAAGTACATAGACGACCTGAGCAGGAACGTCAAAAGAGGTAATAAAACGAAGCTTGAAAAGGGAGAATGGCTGGGGTTCGCGCCTCTCGGCTACCTGAACTATACCAATCCGGTGACCAAAGAAATCACCCTTATTACCGACCGGGAAAGATTTTCTATCATCAGGAAAATGTGGGACCTCATGCTCTCCGGAATCTATACCGTCGAACAGATAGTGGATATCGCAAATAACAAATTGGGACTAAGGACTAAAAAAACAAAAAAACAGGGCAATAAACCCATTTCCCGGAGCGCGGGATACAAGATACTCACCAATCCATTCTATTGCGGTCTCATGATAAGAAGCGAAGGAACATATCCCCATAAATACGAGAAAATGGTTACCATGGACGAATTCGACAAGGTACAGATAATGCTCGGAAGGAAAGGCAAACCCAAGCCCAAAACCCATATTTTCGCCTTCACCGGAATGATACGATGTGGAGAATGTGGATGCTCCGTAACGGCCGAAGAAAAATCAAAACTGATTAAAAGCACCGGCGAGATTCATCATTATTCTTATTACAGATGCTCAAAAAAACGGAAGGATTTTAGGTGTTCTCAACCCGCAATCAGCTGTTCCGATCTTGAGCACCGCATTGACGACTCCCTGAAAACCTACTATATCCCCAAAAACTTCATGTATTGGGCCATAAATGTACTTGACACTTTGAAGGGTAAAGAAAACGAAACAAAATTGATAATTCTTAATAACCTGGAACAGGAACAGACAAACACAAAAAAACAACTCGGAGTACTGACTGAAATGAGATATCGGGAATTAATCACGGACGAAGAGTTCTCCGTCCAGAGAAACAAACTAATCAACCAAATCGAGCAGATAAAGAGACGTCTTGAAACCCTAAAGGATCATTCTGGGAAATGGGACAAGGCTGCAAATAATGTATTCTTATACGCCCATTATGCGAGAGAATGGTTCAAGAAAGGAAACTTATATACGAAGAAGAAAATACTCGGTTATTTAGGATTGAACTGCGTGTTAAAAGACAAAACACTCAGCATTGAAGCGAAAAAACCGTTTTTAATCATTGAAAATAAACTGAGGGGCATAAAACCGGACAATTCCAGGTTAGAATTGGAAGATTATCCAAGATTAGAGCCGCGGAATGAACTTTTCGCGGCT
>JAQURY010000001.1:0-54816 GCA_028715395.1 Minisyncoccota bacterium | reverse complement strand
CATAAGCTGAATCAATCCCTCGGTCTTGTTTTTCCGGATATTCAATTCCATTACTTCCTCCTGTTCAGTTTTATTTTGAAAAGTACAAATTAGCTATTTCACCCGCCCTTGGAGGGCTCGCCCGCCTCTGGCGGGGGCGTGAGGATTTGAACCCCAATAACTGGTTTTGGAGACCAGAGTCCTACCGTTGGACGACACCCCCTTAATAATGTTCAGTTTAAATTAAAAATAAAAAATGGGCAATTGCGCCCATTTTTTATTTTTTGCCTTCCTTATGTTTAGTGTGTTTCCTGCACCAGCTGCAATATTTCTTATATTCCAGCTTTCTTTCCACTTTTTTCTTATTCTTGTGGGAATAATAATTAATCCTTTTACAGGTCTCGCATCTAAACTTTATTAAATTGGGCGTAATTTTTGACTCGGCCATAGGGTTTTAATTTAACAGATTGTTATATATAAATCAATGGATGTCCCGATGATTATCGGGACAAAAATTTCCCTTGGAAATTTTTGAGCCGATGGTCAGGATTGAACTGACGACCTACTCCTTACCATGGAGTTGCTCTACCACTGAGCTACATCGGCACCTTATTAAATTCTGAGCCGGCAAAGGGATTTGAACCCCCGACCTTCGCTTTACAAAAGCGCTGCTCTACCACTGAGCTATGCCGGCCTGGTGGGCGCTGAGGGACTCGAACCCCCGTAGTCACAAGGACGTGTGGTCTACAGCCACATGCAATTGCCGCTATGCGAAGCGCCCATTTATTCCTTATGCTCTATTGTATCAATCTTCTGACTTTGTTCAATACTATCAGAAGACGATTGAGAAAAGATATCCGGCTTGGAAATTTCTTTCTCTCCGGAAGATTTGAATTTTTTTAATTGCCTGTTTACCGAATTGTCGGCTTTCAATAAAAATAGCTTTAATTTCCGCAATGATTTTTCGCTCATGGAATTAACAAAAGCGTCAAACTTGTGCCACGGGATACGTTCAAAAAGTTCGCTGACGCGATTTTTCCTTCCCGAGGAGATATTTACTTCGCTGACACGCGGAATATTCCTGGCAACCATGTAAATCATTATCGCCAAGCTCGACATTACAAAAATTTGAAGAATAAAGTCGTACATGCCAATGTTGTTTAAATTTATTAGTGAAACCCAATGTTGAACGACATAAATTTAATAACAACATTGAGCACTCCGACAACCGTCGGAGTATTCATCTTTTTAAAGCTCGTATCTCATGAAACGGCCAACTTGAATATTCTCGCCAACTTTGGCGGTTGTCTGCTTAATGAAATTTTCAACTGTCAAAGATTCATCTTTAACATAAGGCTGGGCCAAAAGCGCCTCAACGTTTTCAGGATCCATAGCCGCAATGTGCATAACCAAATTATGGGCCAATTCTTTGAAAGGATCCGAGTGGGCGGCAAAATCGGTTTCGCAGCGCAATTCCAAAAGAACGCCTACTCTTTCGTTATGAATATAAGACTCCAAAATTCCCGCTCCGGTAGTTCTAGAACTCTTTTTTTCGGCTTTTATAAGGCCTCTTTCGTTTATTAATTCCTGAGCTTTGTCGAAATCGCCATTAGCGTCTTTCAGCGCCTTCATGCAATCCATGACTCCCGCACCGGTCATCTCTCTTAATTTTTGAATGTCCTCTGTTTTCGCCATTATTTAGATTCTATCTTTTTTTCTTTTATTTTACCAATCACTTCTTCCAGTTTTCCCAAAACCCATTCAATTGCCGACTTGCTGCGGTCATTGGAAGGAATCGGATAATCAATAATTTCCGGATTAATATCCGTGCTTATCATCGCCACTACCGGAATCTTCAATATCTTCGCTTCTTTGACGGCCGTCATATGATGGGAAGCATCGATAACAAAAACAATCTCAGGGAGCTTTTCCATATTTTCCACTCCGCTGAATTTGGTATGAAGCTTTTCTATTTCTCTGTCTATATCCAATCTTTCTTTTTTGGTGTATTTTTCAAACTTTCCCGAAGAACGCCCTTCTTTTAATTTCTTGAAATGGCTGATTCTTTTGGAAAGAGTTTTGTAATTCGTAAGAATTCCGCCAAGCCACCTTTCGGTTACATACGCGCAGCCGTGCTTTTTGGCAAACTCTTCAACCGCGGCCTTGGAAGCCGGAGTCGTTCCAACCAATAAAAGATTTTTCTTATCGGTTAATTTTTCCTTGATAAATTCAAGGGCATTATTCAAAAACTGCAATGTCTGGTGCAAATCAATAACCTCCATTCCGTTGCGGGTTGTAAAAATAAAAGGCTTCATCCGGGGATGAGTTTTCGCTTTCCCGCGTCCGCCGGAAAGTCCGGCTTTCATCATTTCCTCCAAAATCGCCAAATCGGCGGAATTTTCTCCGCTGCTTTCCTGGTTTAAATCGGCTAAGATTGTTTCTTTCATATAAGTTTATATTATATTAAATTATTTCCGATAAGACAAGTGCTTATTATTGCCCGTTCCTCCAGCGTTCTATTTCCTTATGATTTCCCGAAAGCAGTTCTTTGGGAACTTTTCTTGTTTTATTTTTGACTTTTACGGCTTCGGGACGCGTATAAACCGCGTACGAACCTTTTAATTCTTCAAGCGATTCGTGTTTTCCCAATACTCCCGGAATCAATCTTGAAACCGCTTCAATCACGACGGCCGCGGGCAATTCTCCGCCCGATAAAATATAATCGCCTACTGAAATTTCTTCGTCAGCGACATATTCCGCCACCCGTTCGTCTATCCCCTCGTAACGCCCGCAAATAAAAATCAATTGTTTATATTTGGACAAACGATGGGCTTCTTTTTGGTCAAATTTTTTCCCGCGCAAAGAAAATAAAATTACTCTGGATTTCTTAATGCCCGATGCCTGACGCTTGACGCTCTCAATTGCTTTAACAATCGGCTCAACTTTCATGACCATTCCCGGCCCGCCTCCGTACGGCGAATCGTCAACCTTATGATGCTTATCGGCGGTAAAGTCCCGCAAATTATGGGTTTTTATTTCAATCAAGCCGTTTTTCTGAGCGCGCTTTAAAATGGACTCTTGGAAATAAGAATCTAAGATTTTGGGAAAAATTGTAATGATATCAAATTTCATAATAATGTAAGTATAACTTTTGTCTTAGAAAAATAAAAAGCCACGGTGTGTGGCTTTTTATTTTTAAGTTTTAAAATCTTAAAATCCTGATTCTGGAGCTCTTTCGGTTCTCGGTCTCGGAACGTGGGTTGAACCCTCCGGTTCCTCGATCTTGAGATTTACGCGGGCATTATTTCTGATACCGACGATTCTCAAAAGAGAACGAATAGCTTTTGCGGTGGAACCCTGGCGGCCAACGATAAGGCCCATATCCTGAGGAGCAACTTTCAAAGAAAGAAGCACTCCCATTTCATCTACCTTGCGTTCCACTTGGACTTTGTCAGGATTTTCTACTATGGATTTTACTAAATATTCCAAGAATTCCTGATCTGATGCTTGATTAGCCATTCTGATTTTCTTTATTACTTATCTGCGACCTTTTCAATTAATTTTCAATCGCTAATTTAATTTTTATATTATAACAAATAAAACTGATTTTGTCAATCTAAATCTTACTCTGCCTTTGGGGCTTCTGCCGCCGGAGCCGCTTCTTTTGGAGCTTCGGCCGCCTTGGCCTCCTCTCCTTTTTTCGGCTGTTTGTGAACGGCAATTTTTTTGCCTTCTATAATTTTGCTGCCTATTAAAAGATTGTTGACCGTTGGCGACAATTTGGCGCCCTTGCTCATCCAATGCAAAATTCTCTCTTTATTAAAAGATGATTTATTTTGATTGGAATCAAACCAGCCCAATTCTTCAAGCTGTTCCCCTTTAAGTTTTGATTTCTTTTCTCCCACAACCAAACGAAAGGTCGCCTGGCGAATCTTTCCTCTGCGCTGTAATCGGATCATTAACATAAGTAGTTTATAGTTTACAATCTTTATTTTTCAGAGTCAACTCCCCGCAATTTATCTCAATTCCGCGTTAAACTCGTCTTCCACCACCTTGCTGACAATGGCCATTTCTTTATTTACTTCCTCGTCAGTCAAAGTTCTGTCATCCGCTTGAAAAACTATCCTGAAAGTCAGGCTTTTTTTATTTTCTCCGAGCTCGTCGTTTTCATAAAAATCTATCAAATCAACATCTCTGATAAGCTGGGCATTAACGCTTTGTATAAGTTCAAGAATTTTGCCCACCCGAATTTCGTTTGAAATTAAAATAGACAAATCCCTTTCCACGGCCGGGTATTTTGAAATCGGCTCATATTCTCTTTCTTCGGTTACGGCGTTCATCAGCTTTTCCAAATCAAATTCCAGAACAGCGGCCTTTCTGGTTCCATTGGCGGTCCCCAAATAACCCAGTACCGTGTGATCGGTTTCTATCCGTAACGCCTCGCTGGTCTTCAAAAGTTTTGAGGGAAAATTCAAATCAATCATTGAATAATCGGTTAATCCCAACTGGCTGAATAAAGCATCCGCCAGTCCTTTCATTTCAAAAAGCCCGTTCTTGGCGATAATGCCCGCGCCGATTGCCAGTTTTTCAACGACGCTTCCATCAACAGCTTTTCCAAAAATATTTCCTATTTCAAAAATTCTGACCTCATCATAAAACCTGGAATTGCTTTTGAGATTTTTCACGATTGCCGGACACAAACTGTCCCGCATAAAAGCGAATTGATTGCTCATTGGATTGGCTAAAACAACAGGCTCATTGTCGCCAAAAATCCTAGGCGCCGCAGAAACCTCCTCTTTTGAAGAAAAAGAATAATTATAAACTTCGCTGAAACCGGCGGCCGTGAAAAATTTCCTGATTTTGTCTTTCAAAATTATTTCCTCATCTTCTTCGGCGATTCCCAGAGCAATATGCGGAGGAACATATTCAAGCTTGTTATAATCGCTGAATCTCGCCACTTCTTCCGCCAAATCCTCAAAATTAACGACATCGGCTCTGACAAGCGGCACTGACCATAAATCTTTCATCTGGGCGAAACCAAGACTTTTTAAGGTTTTTGACACTTCCGCGGGCTTGAATTGCGCGCCGATAAATTTTTCCAATTTGGCCAAATCAAGCTTAATAACCTCTTTCGCCTGCTTCTTCGGATAAACATCATCAATTTTATAAATTTTGGCGCCAGCCAGATCTTTCAAAAGTTTCAAAGCTCGCTTGATTCCCATTTCTGCCAAAGCCGGACTAAGATTATGCGCAAAACGGAGAGATGCATCCGTTTTCAAATTCAATAAACGCGAGGAATTATAAATTCCCGTACCGTCAAAATTCGCCGCTTCCACCAAAAGCCTGGCTGTTTTCATTGTGACTCCGCTGAACTCTCCCCCCTTGATTCCCGCAATCGCCAACGCCCGGTCATTATCGGCTATCACAAGATTGTGTTTGCTTAAAGTAAAATCTCCGCCATCAAGAGTTTTTATTTTTTCTTTTTCTTCGGCATGACGGACAATAATTCCCCCCTTCACCTTATCTGCATCAAAAGCGTGCATCGGCTGGCCGATTTCCAGCATTACATAATTCATAATATCCACAACATTATTTATCGGCCGCAATCCGCAGGACTCCAAAACATCTTTCATCCAATCCGGCGACGGACCGACTTTCACGTCCGTAACATAAGCCGCCATGTATCGCGGGCACATTTTTGCGTCTTTTACGCTTACGGTAAATACTCCCGTATTTTTAAAATCAAATTTCAGAGAATCAATATCAGGAAGTTTTAACGGCGTTCCGTAAATTGTCGCGACTTCTCTGGCAATTCCGATATGAGATGCCGCGTCAGAATAACGGTTTGCCGATACGCCGATTTCAATGACATCTTCGCCAAAATCAACCGCCTCAAAAGAATAGATATTTAATTTCTCGATTAAATCCTGCTTGGTATATTTTCCCGGCGCTAATTTTTTAATTAAAGAAAAGCTGAATTTCATAAATTAAAATTGGTTAATAAATCTTAAATCGCCGGAATAAAACATCCTGATGTCTGGAATGTTGTATTTTATCATCGCGATTCTTTCCAGCCCCATGCCAAAAGCAAATCCCTGTAATTCGCGGGGGTTATAATGAGCCGCTTCAAAAACTTTGGGATGCACCATTCCGGCCCCCATTATTTCAAGCCAGCCGCTATTCCCGCAAATATTGCATCCTTTCCCTCCGCACTTTACGCATTGCAAATCAACCTCCAAACCGGGTTCAACAAAAGGAAAATAACTGGGCCTTAAGCGAATTTCCAGATTTTTTCCGAAAAGGCGCTTAAAAAACTCCTGAATCACAAATTTAAAATTAGCCAAATTCACGTCTTTGCCCACCATCAAGCCTTCAATCTGATTGAAATTGGTTTCATGGGAAGCGTCTGTAGCTTCATATCTGAAAACTCTGCCCGGAACAATTATTTGAAAAGGCGGCTTGTGCGTTTCCATGTAACGCATTTGTACAGGAGAAGTATGGGTGCGCAATAATAGCTTATGGCTTATAGCCGATAGCTTATCGCCGCCCTTTGCCAATTTCTGGCCATCTTGCAGCCAAAATGTATCCCACATATCCCGTGCCGGATGGCTTTTGGGAATATTCAGCGCATCAAAATTATAATAATCCGATTCAATTTCCGGTCCCTCAACCACGGAAAAATTCATGGCCTTAAAAATCCTCCTGACATCTTTTTCAACTATAGAAAGCGGGTGATAATGTCCCACCGATATTTTCTTTCCGGGAATGGTAATGTCAATTTCCGGAGCCGCCGCCGCTATTTCCATAAATTTCCCCACTTTGTCGTCAAGCGCCAATTCAATTTCCTTTTTAAATGTCTGAAGCTGCGGGCCCACTTTTTTTCTTTCTTCAATGGAAATATCCTTCAAGGTTTTAAGCAAATTGGTAACTTCCCCTTTCCTGCCAAGATATTGGACACGCAAATTCTCCAAAGCCGCGACATCAGCCGCGTCTTCAATAAGTTTAAAAATTTTTAGTTTTAAATCCTCTATTTTTTTAATCATCCTAAAATACGGTAACGGGTATAATATAATTTTTTTCCACGCCCGAAGCCGTTATATTAAATTCTACCAAAAAATCGCCTTCTTTGCTCCAACTATGGGATAAAGTGACCATGCTGCCCTTGCTTAATGAATTTTTATCCGTTGCGCCGTCTTTCCAGTTCACATCATATATAATTGTTTCTCCCTCAACATTTTGAATTGTAAAATAAGATAAAACTCCGGTTTTTACGGTAAATTTAATTTCGGGATGGGAATTTATATTGTTAGACGGCGAACCCGCTATTATATTAATAGCGCTTGCCTGGCCGGCAGCCGACGGCTCCTCCATCGGCAACTGCTTATTTGTATCGCCAACTTTTAGATCTTCCCCAAGATTATCCAATTCCTTATTGACCGTATTTTTCAAAATCTTAAAAGCTTCCTGCTTGACGGCTGTAACCGCTCCGGAAACAATTTCTCCGGTTTTATCCGCAACAACATTGGCGGCTTTCGAAATGCTTTCTGAAACAAAATCCGCCCCTTTTTCTCCAATTTTTTTAACGCCGGAAAAAACAGTGCTGGAACTGAAGTCCGAAAAACTATAAGAATACGTCTTTTCCTTATTTAATAAAAAATAAGCTCCAGCCGCTATCGCGATAACCAATATAATTGTTATAAAAGGATGATTTTTGATTTTTTCCGTCATCTAGTAGCGGCGGGTAGGATCGAACTACCGACCTATCGCTTATGAAGCGATCGCTCTAACCACTGAGCTACGCCGCCATTTATATATAAAATAATAGTGAATTATCGGATTTTTGACAAGAAACAAAAAGCCTGGACTTTTTAAATCCGGGCCTGAAAGCTTATTGTAAAGCCGACACAAAGCCGCCTTTCTGTTTTTCTTCCTGCTTTGCCGGCTCTCCTTGCATCAATTTTTCTATTTCCTCCTTTTTCACAAAGGGAATTCCTTTGTTCAAAAACTCCCGTTTAAGAATATATTTCTCGCCGATCCGCTCAAAACAGCCGCTTCCTTCCAAAAAAGAAATTTTCTCCTTGATTCTGCTTGCGCTGAATTTCTTTTCGGAAAAAATATCCGCGAAGTGGGCAACGTCTTCTTCAAACAACGGCCTGTCCATTGTCTGAAAAATTTCCCACACCACGTTAAGCGCACTGCCTTTGTAAGCGACTTTTTGCCCCGAAGGATTATACTTTCCCTTTGGGGCTCCGCGAACCCCGACGCTACTGCCATCGTCCATTCCGGCGCCCTCCTTTAATTTGAAATATTTTATTTTCAAAAAAACAAAACTTGTAAATAAAATAATAGGGCAACTGGAAAATAAATCAATATGTTGATAACTTTTTCGGGATAAAAAATCCCCGCGTTGCGTTGAACAATGCGGGGATGAATTTTTAAATCGCTAGGAGGCGACATTGGCATATCTGACCGAAGGCAGTATTTCATACTTCGGAATACTTACCATCGTCGGCCGCTTCTCCCCTTCAAACCACTTTTTCAATCTGTATTTTGAGCTCTGTCTGTCAAGATATCCCAGCCGATACAGCCGCGACATCGCGTTTATAATGCTCTTGCGTTTACATTCGCAAGTTATTTCCCAGATCTCCTTTCCGGAAATAAACGCGCCGACACGACTGGCGTCCTGTAAAACTTTCCAGACGCCGTCTACGACATCTCCTACTCGCGCCATTTTCGGCAGGGGCTTTCTCTGCCAATAAAAAGAGCGCACGCAACTGCGGGGAGTTTTCCATCTGAAAGGAAAATTCCCTCTGTTGCCGTCAATAAGGGGCCTCGTATTTTTTACCTGTTTCTTTTCACGATGGAAATACCCCTTTTTGTAATACAGCGATAGATAACGACAAACAACTCCCGCCGGCAGTCCTGTCGCCAAGACTATGTCGCGGTACGTGAATTTTTTTCCCGCCCTCCCTTCGATCTCTCTGCTGATTACAGCGTGGTAATTCCTGGGGACTCTTTTCTCGCCTGCTACTGGTGGCATTCCGTCCTCCTATATTATAAATTTTAAACGTGCCAAAATAGATTAAAATAACTTATCTTTATTGTCAAATGAAAAAACAGCTCAAAGAGCTGCTTTTTCATTTTTCGCGGTTGCGGGAGTTGGACTTGAACCAACGACCTTCTGGTTATGAGCCAGACGAGCTAACCACTGCTCCATCCCGCGAATGTATTATACAATAAACCCCTTTAATTTTCAATCCGCTAAAAATTATTTTATAAACAATCCGCAAAAACAATGCCCGTCTTTTTTAATTTCGTCTTTATGATAAATACAGGGACAAATTTTTTTTGAATCCTCTTCTTGATTTCCGGAAATCCTCCTGCATGGGCAATATTTTTTCCCATACCTTTCTTCGTTTTTCAACAAGCCCCCGATTATCCCCTCAACAATTTTTGTATTGGTATTTAATTGAAAGCTGTTTTTTCTGGCATGCTCGGCATATTCTTCAATTAATTTGTCTTTTTCCATACTATTTAATATTTTCTGTTTCTTTTATCTTTTTTTCCAGCCAATCTTTAATTACCGACTCATATGCCAGTCCGACAAAACCGCTAATCGGTTTTCCGTTTTTAAAAAGAACAACTGTCGGAACTACCTCTATTCCGAATTTTTGAGCCATTAAAGGAGCTTCATCCAAATTGGCCTTCATAAAAGCAAATTTCCCCTCTAAATCTTTGGCCACTTTTTCTAGGGCGGGAGCAAGCATATTGCACGGCTCGCACCAAGGAGCAAAAAAATCAACCATTACAAGCTGATCCGTGGAAGATATCTCTTTCTCAAAATTTTCGTCAGTTAAAACAGCTGCCATTTAAAAATCAAATTAATACCACACGCTCAAAACATAAGCGCCCGTAGTTTCCCCCGTTTCGGGCTTGTAATAAACATTCAAAATCAAACCCTTATAATCAAAATTAGCATAAGCCGAATTTACATCCTCTATTGTCGGCTGGCCAAAAATTTTTTTGAATTCACTTATATTATTCCCAATCCCAAGCCCTTTATAACTTACCGTTTTATCCCAGATAAGAACTTGTTCTACTGTTTTATGCTCTTTTTGGTCAAACCAAACCCTGATATTCGCCTTGATAAATTCTAGCCCGCCCTCATCAATGGGATTGGGCTGTTCTCCAAGCGTTGCAATAAGCTGCTCTCTGGTCAGGCCAATTAAAGGAAAATATTTTTCAAAACTGTTAGGACATTCCGCAAATTCGCAACTTGGGCCGGTGCGTCCAACGGCTGTCCCATTAGGACAAATTTTAGCCTCCATAGTACAAGCTGTTTGATTAGAAGATTTATTTGTTTGCCAATAATAAACTCCGCCGCCAATAGCCAGAATAATAGCCGCCAACACAATTACTTCTAATACAGAAAAGCCTTTTTGATTATTCATATTAAATATTTTATTTATTTTAAAGTTATTGTAATAGCTCCGGCGATCATTAAAAGCGCGCCAATAATTACCTTCCATCCAAGCTGCTCGCCAAGGAAAACAGATGCTAAGATTATAACAAATATCAAACTAAGCCGGTCTATGGCTACCACCTTGGTTGCCAGCCCCGTTTTTAAAGCAAGAAAATAAAAAAGCCAAGAAAGAGCGCTAGCAACGCCGGCTAAAATTATTAATATCCAATCTTTTGAACTGAAAGATTTTAAGGAAAAATCTTGAAATTTATTTAAAGAAAAACTAACCACGGCCAAAAAAATGGCCATAATAATTGAACGGATAGTGGCCGCCAAAGTGGGATCAGCCCCCCTTAATCCGATTTTCCCGAAAATTGCCACCAGGGCTGCCGTAATTGAAGAAAGAAAAGCAAAAATTAACCACATATTAATAAATTCTATTTTAGAATATCAAACCTTCTGTCTATAAGAATTATCAAAAATAAAATAAAAGACCAGAAAAATAGGAAAATGCTTACTTCTCCGAAATTCAAGCCAAAAAATGATTTATTCGGGTATACCAAAAAGAAAAATCCGGAAATAGTGCTTAAAATCATTATTATGCTTGATTCTATAAAATCTTTTTTAAGTTCGTCCGTGCTGTGTCCGATCTGAAAAGCGACTAAGCCGAAGCCGGCCATTGTCACCGACAATGTCACGACCAAGCCGATGATTTCTATCGTTTCTTTCTCTTTTAGCCCGCCGAAAAGAACTACCGCCACCGCAAGTAAAAATGACACCAAAAGAAGAGAGTTCATTCGCGCTGTATATGATTTGCTCATAAATAAATTATATCAAAAAATCTCCTCTTTTGCGATTTAGTTCAATTAAATGTTTTGTCTTATTTTTCAGCATTGTAATTTTGCAATACTTCATCCGATGTTAACGCTCGATTATATATTTTAATTGACTGCATAGCTCCACTTATTCCGTATGCCAAATTCCAAGATAGATTACCGAAAACTAATTCACCGGTTGCTGTTAAAGCATGAGGGTCCGCCGTACCGGTGGTAGTATGAGAAACACCATCAATATACAATCTGCTTGCACCTACTGGATCGTATTGTCTTACATAAACAAAATGATGCCAAGTACCGTCAGTAGGCTCTGAAACTGAATATGGTTCTTGGGGTTCGGCCTGTATTGGAGCAAGAAGTAGTGGTGAATTATCTACATAAAATTGCCAAGGGGTCGTATTTTTAGATATCGGATAAATACCTGAACGGCTATTTTCCATCCACCAATCAATAGTAAATTCATTGCTGCCGAATAAAAAATCTGCATTGGTCCCGACATTTATATATCCATTATTTGTCATTCCGACTGCCGGAACCGTAGAACTATCTTCCTTTGTTCGCGTAGTCCAGGCATAAGTTCCTCCAATTGTTCCATCGTTTGAATCTATAAAATCATCACAACTTGAACCCGTTCCCTCATCGGTTTTCCACCAATGAATTAAACCATCTGCAACAACCGTTGCGGCTTCTGCCTCCACCGCCGCCGTCCAAGCTTGATTAGTGGCAAGATCGTCTCCGCCTCCTCCGATTTCATATCTGGTAGTAGTGGCTCCTCCGTCGTTGACGGCATTATCGGCAAGATATTTGGTGGATTCCAAAGCGGCTGATAGAGCCCATGATCCTTTGACGTATGTATAGTAGAGACCTCCGGCTACGGTATTGACGGGGTCTATTGGCAGAGACGTGAATAAAGCTCCTGCCGCTGATTGGGCCTGGGTGAAATCTACGGGTATCCAGCCTGTGCCGTCTATTTTTCTGTAGTTGGCTGATGTGACACAGGCATAGTCCCAGCCAGCTGGGAGAGCCGGAAGACCAAGGTCTGAGCAGTCTGCTTGAGCGCTGGGTAGAGATGTATATACCGTATTGGTTGTGCCTGTTTGGGTATAGCCTAACGATACATAGTATGCGATGGCGCTGTTTATGGTCCCCAATTCAGCCATTCTTTGGCTGTCTCTGGACTGTTTATTTACCTGGGTTGGATTGATAACGAGTATGACTACGGATGATAATACGGCTACGATGCCGATGACGATAAGGAGCTCGACGAGAGTGAAAGCCGATTGGGATTTCATGGATATTATCTATATATAATAACAAAAATCAGCCCTGTGACAATTTGTTTCAATTAGACGCTATTCTGTGGCTTATTCAATCAAATGATTGAAACTCTGATAAAAATAATGTAGATTTAAAACAATGCGGTGGTAGCTTAGCTGGTTTAAAGCGCCTCCCTGTCACGGAGGAGATCACGGGTTCAAATCCCGTTCACCGCGCATTTAAAATCGCCCCAAGGGCGATTTTTGATATAATTATAAAATGAATAGCAAAAAAGGATTTTCTACATTAAAAGTAATTGTGTTAGTAGTTATTATTTTAGCTATCGGCGGAGGAGTTTATTATTGGCAGAAGAATAAGACTGAGATGCAAGAGTCCAAGAACTTGTCTAATAAAGAAAAATATGTGGCAACGCAAGAGTCCAAAGACCCATCTAATAAAAAAGAAGAAAATATATCTTTAGCTAAAGATCTGCCTATTTGCCCTGTGGATACGTCAACGCTTTTTACTAAACCATTTATGGATGGTGATAAACCTGACTATATTACTCCTCTGGGTAATTCCAACGAAACCGGCCATGTTGTTCCGGTTGATCATGTTTACCCTACGGATAATGGTTATGAGGAAAATGTGACAGTTTATGCCCCAGGCAATTTAACTTTAATCTGGGTTGAAAATAAACAAATGCACAACAAAGACACCGGCGCAATTACTGCTGCTGATTATCAGTTGAACTTTGCCCCTTGCAGGGGTTTAAACTTGGCTTTTATCCACCTAAAGACATTGTCAGATAGACTTAAAAAAGCCATCGGAGATGAAAATTCCAATTGTAATAATGATCAAAAAATGGATTATGGTATACAAAATGGAATTCCAACATATTATGTAACCTGTCATCCGGATATTCAAAAAATCAAAATTTCAGCCGGAGAAATAATCGGTTATTTCAGCGGCCAAAGCGATAAATCAAATTCGGGTTTTGATATAGGCATGTATGACTACAACAAGCCAGCTCTCGGATTTATTAATCCCGACCGGTATTATAAAGATACTGTTCATACTGCCTGCTTTGCCGATTATTATATTCCGGAGCTAAAGGCAAAGTATGAGGAAAAATTTGGTGCAGTTGATAAACCTTTAGGACAATATTCAACATTTATTCGTCGTATAATTCCGCCGGTTTGTGGCAAAGTAATGTGGGACGTTGCCGGTACTGCTTCGGGTAACTGGTTCAAAAATCCAATCAAGCAAGTAGGCATAAATGATAATGATGCGCTAGTTCTTATTCACGATAATATCCAGCCGGAAATGGCAAAAATGTCTTGGGCTAATGTGACGAGTTTTATTTTTGCCCCGACTCATAATGGGTCAATTAATCGGGAGTTTTCAGAAGTTACTGCTGACGGTGAGATTTACTGCTATCAAAGAGAAGAGAATATTAATAGCGGTAACAATGGTTCTAAATTTTTATTGCAGTTAGTTGATGATACACATATCAAAGCCGAGCGACAACCCGGAGTCTGCGGCACAAGTGAATCATTTATTAATCCATTTACATACGAGAGATAGATATGAATAATAAAATTCAATCCAAAAATCATTTTTCCGCCAGTAAACTAATAACGTCTATTAGGGAGAGTTAATTCTAGCACATAAATTTCTCCAATTTCTATAATTTTAGTCGTATATCGTCCACGACACCGCGCATCCAATAAAAAAGAAGCGATTAATCGCTTCTTTTTTTTAAAACAGTTTCAAATCCACAAACGCCTTCTTGAATGATCTGAGCGCTTCAAGGGCTTCCGCCTGCGTAATAACCAGATCCGCCTCGTTTTTAATTTTAAGAGTTAAGTCGTGCGCCTTTTTTATTTCTTCCAGATTGGGAATCTGCTCAGCGGTTATATTTTTAAGCTTGTTTTCCAAATTCGCGCCCAAATATCCGATATATTTCAGGAAATCATTGAATAATCTATCTGTGTCCGTTATCGCTTCTTTCCAGTCCGCGGAATTCTGAGAACTTATCTTAACCTTAACTTTTTTCCAAATTCTTTTGGCCCTGGTCCGAAAAAGATTTCCTATGCCGTATTTATCCATATAATCCTCCATTTTAAAAATGTACCAGCCGGATTTTAACGTAATATTAAGAAAGCCCCACACAAACAGCGCGGTCAAAATAAGAGATATTGTAATTATCAGCGTATAATGCTCGCCGAGAATGTTACCAAAAAAACTCCTGATGTGGAGGAAATTATCAACCAAAAACTTTATCGATATATTAATAGCTTCTTTCATCTATATTCTTTGATAATATTGCCCAATGCCTAAAATATCAACCTCGCGCCACGGCTTCCCCATTAATTGAAAACCTATCGGCAAGCCAGTAATTCCGCTTACCGGGATGGAAATGGCGGGCAATCCCGCTAAATTGGCAGGAATAGTAAAAATATCCGAAAGATACATCGAAAGCGGGTCATCAACTTTTTCCCCTATTTTAAACGCGGTAGTCGGCGTTACTGGCGTTAAAATAACATCAACTTTTTCAAAGGCCTCAATAAAATCTTTTTTTATCAAGCTTCTAACCTTCTGCGCCTTGGCGTAATAAGCGTCGTAATAACCGGATGACAAGACAAACGTCCCCAAAATTATTCTCCTCTTGGCCTCATCGCCAAATCCGGCACTTCTGTTTTTCTTATAAAGTTCAATGAGATTTTTTGATTTCTCACGCGTCCCATACCTAATTCCGTCAAATCTTTCCAGATTGGCGCTGACTTCGGCGGGCATAATAATATAATAATCCGACAAAGCGTATTTGGTATGGGGCAAGCTTATTTTTTTGGTTTTGATTCCCAAACTTTCTATGCTTTTAATTGCCGAATCAACGGCTTTTGAAACTTCCTTGTCCATCCCCTCCACAAAATATTCTTCGGGAATACCAACTGTTAATTTTTTAATATCTTCCAATTTTGGATTTAAAATCTCATCGCCATATTTAATGTCCGCACTTGTAGAATCCAGCTTATCCTGACCGGAAATTTCTTTAAATAAAATTGCCGCATCTTCAACGGTTTTTGCGAATGGCCCAATCTGGTCCAAACTGGAAGCCATCGCCATCGTTCCAAAACGCGAAACAGCTCCGTATGTCGGCTTAAATCCGACAACACCGCAAAATGCCGCCGGCTGGCGGATTGAACCTCCCGTATCGGTACCAAGCGCGGCAACCGCCATATTCGCCGCCACAGCCGCCGCCGAACCGCCGGAAGAACCGCCTGGAACCCTCGTCAAATCATGGGGGTTTTTAGTTGCCTTAAAAGCCGAATTTTCCGTAGAAGAACCCATTGCAAACTCATCCATATTGGTCTTGCCCAGCAAAACCGCCCCCGCGTTTTTTAATTTTTTAATCACGGTGGCATCATAACTCGCTACATAATTTTCCAAAATTTTTGAGGCCGCTGTCGCAGGCAATCCTTCCACCAAAATAATATCTTTAATAGCCAACGGAACTCCCGCCAGCATTCCAACATTTTCTTCTTTTGTTATTTTCAAATCGGCCTGTTCTGCCTGTTCCAAGGCCGTCTTCTCGCTCAAGCTCAGATAGGCGTTTATTTTTTTGTCTTCTTTTTTAATGTAATCAAAAAATTCCTGCGTCATCTCCAGCGCCTTAAAATCCTTATTCAGCAATCCCTCGTGATATTTTTTAATCGTTAAATCGTGCAAGTGCATATATTTAAAATACGGGCGGAACTTTTAAATATCCGTCCTTTGAATCGGGAAAGTCGCCCGCCCCTTTGCCGGTATCATCCGTTCCGCCGGCAATATCTTCTCTTGAAACATTTTTTAATTCAGTGCCGCCGATCATCGGTTCAACATTATCCGTATTAATCTCTTGCAGCTCCTTAAAATGGTCTAAAATTTTACCCAAATCTTCTACAAATTTTTTCTCTTGTTTTTCGGGCAATTCCAATCTGGCCAATTCGGCCAAATGTTCTAATTCTTGCTTGTTAATTTCGCTCATAGCCCTATGATAACATTTTTATAAACTCTTTTTCATCTAAAATTTTTACGCCCAATTTCGCCGCTTTATCGTATTTTGAACCGGGATCGGCGCCAGCCACCACATAGCTCGTATTTTTGGAAACTGAGTCATTAACATCGCCGCCGAAATTCCTGATTTTTTCTTTTGCCTGATCGCGGGACATGGAGTCCAGCGAACCGGTTAAAACAAATGTCATCCCCTTAAATTTTCCGCCAACTTCTTTTTCCATAAATAATTTAATTCCCATTTTATCAAACTTTTTTAAATATTCATGGTGCTTTTTATCGTGGAACCATTCATAAATGCTTTGAGCTACTTTGGGGCCGATATCGGGAATCTCTTGAAGCTTTTCCCGGGAAAAATTCTGAAAAGAACCCCAGACATCCGAGGGCCTGCTTATTTTCCCGGCTTTCGCCGCCAAAACGCGGGCTGTTTCTTCGCCAATATGCAAAATACCCAAGCTGTAAATAAACCGCGAAACGGAAACTTTCTTTTTTACTTCAATTTCATTAACTATATTTTCCGCCGATTTTTCTCCGAAACGTTCCAGCGCCGCGATATCCCCCTGTTTTTCTTTTAGATTAAAAATATCCGCAGCATCATTTATCAAACCCTCGTCCAAAAGCCTGTCTATTATCTTAGGGCCCAAACCTTCGAGATTGAAAGCGTTTCTTGAAACAAAATGATATAAAGATTCCCGCTGGCGCGCTCCGCAATTTTTATTGCTGCACCGATAAGCCACCCCGTCTTTAACAACCTTTGATCCGTCAACGGGGCAAACATGCGGCATTCTGAATTCTTTTTCCTTGCCAGTGCGCATTTCTTTCAAAACTTTATCAATATGAGGAATCACGTCTCCGGCGCGATTTACGATTACCGTATCTCCGATTTTAATCCCCAAACGCTTGATTTCGTCATAATTGTGAAGCGTGGCGTGAGTAATGGTTGTGCCGCCCACTGAAACCGGCTTCATCACGGCCACGGGCGTCAAAACGCCGGTTCTCCCAACCTGGATTTTAATATCCTCAACAATTGTTGTGGCTTCTCTGGGGGCAAACTTGTAAGCAATAGCTCCGCGCGGGGCCTTGCCTATCACGCCCGCGTCGGCAAAAGTTTTATCGTCATTAACCAAAACCACAATGCCATCAATTTCATAAGGCAATTTATCGCGGTGCTTTTCCCAATAATTCCTTATTTCAATCACTTCTTCCAGATTGGCGGCAAATTTATTATGAGGATTTATTTTAAATCCCATTTCTTTCAAGAGCTGGTGTTCGTATTCGTGCTTTTTCTGCCCCATATCGGTAATAAGCGAATATTGGAAAGAATCCAGTTTGCGGCCGGCCGTAATTTTCGGATCCAATTGCCTGACCGAACCGGCAGCGACATTGCGGGGATTAGCATAGGCCTTTTCTTCCTTTTTCTCCTGTTCTTTGTTTATTCTTTCAAATTCTTTTTTTGTCAGAAAAATTTCTCCACGCACCACCAATCTTTTCGGGACTTTAATTTTGGAATTATTCAGATTAAGAGGAACCGCTTCAACGGTTTTAACGTTTTGAGTTATATCTTCCCCAACCAATCCGTTGCCGCGAGTCGATGCCCGGACCAAAACACCATTTTCATAAATCAGCTCAATTGCCAGGCCATCAATTTTCAGTTCACAATAATAAGTTTCTTTCCCTTCGTTGATATTTCTGCCAAGATAATTTTCCATTCTTTTAAGCCAGGCCCGCATATCCTCTTCTGTAAAAGCATCATTGAAAGAAATCATTGGCGTTTCGTGCTTCACTTTTTTAAATTCTTTCAGCGGTTCTCCGCCGACTCTCTGCGTCGGAGAGTCAGGAGTAATCAAATCAGGATATTGCTGTTCAAAATCAAAAAGCTCCTTTTTTAAGGAGTCTAATGCCTGATCGGAAATCAGCGACTTATCCAAAACGTGATAAGCATAACGATAATGGTCTATTGTTTTCCGCAGATGCTCTATTCTTTTTTTAACTTGTTCTTTTTCCATATTTAAGGAGCCGCTCCGCCAACGACCGCTCCAAAAGCGCGATAAATCTTATTGGAGGAGCCGGTAGATTTTATAACCTTATTGCCGCCTTGTTCCACGCAGCTGGTTTTAACTGAAGCCGAATTGTTTAAAGTCGGCGCCGGGCACGCTTCGCCGGCAGGACATTCTTTGCATTCCTGGCCATCCTTGGAAAACTTATAAAGCCGCCATTCTAATCCCGCGTCAGCCGCGAAAATCGCCTTGGCGGAATTAATCACATCGGTAGACTGCCTGATTTGAGAAATCATCATATATCCTCCGATAGCAACGGCGCCGATTATCGTTCCGGACAACATAAGAATGGTCAGAAGCATGGCTTGACCGCTTCGGCCTGACACATTAAATATTTTCATGAAATTTTTCATATTATAGAATTCTCGAACTTACGGTTGTCTGAATATCAATAAGCGATTCTTCCGCGTCAAAAGCTTTCGGAGAACCAACTCTCATTATTATGGTAATGCGTTCCGGAAAAAGAGCGTCTTCCAGCCTGATAAATTTAGAAGTGTCGTAAACAGTTACGTCGTCGGCGGTTATTTTGCTGTATATTCCGCCATTAACTGACCGCTGCAAAGAACCGCCTTCAATTTTATAAGAAATTTCTTTTCCTTTTGAAGTAAAATTAATTATTCTTCCGTCTCCTGAAACCAAAAAATCAAAGCCTGTTCTTATTTCTCTCGCCATCTGCTCAACGGATAATTCGGCGTTATTATTCGCGGAAACCAGCGCCATTGATATCCTTTGGGTTCTCAAGGATCTGATAAAAACTCCCGCGACAATCGCCGTCACCACCATAAACAAAGACATGGCCACCAGCAGCTCCACTATTGTAAATCCAGAATTGTTTTTAGATTTGTTTTCCATAAAATTATCTCCAATTAAAGAAATGATCTTCCAGTCGGACATCAAATTCCGAACCGCCTTGGCCGCTCCATAAAACCGTCGAGGTCACTACTATCTCGTCATTTCCCTCGGAATCGCCGACTTTATTTTGGCTGATTGAAATATTCCGTTCATATTTTGTTTCAGTGTCTCCGCCATAACTGTAAATTCCGGTTGCACTGTCCATTTTAAGCTTTTCATGAGAGGCCGGATCATAATCCGTTAAAACTTTATCGTTGTAGTCGATTTTAAAATTACCGATGCCTATTCCCGTATTCCATGCCAATCCTTGCTTTACGTTGCTATCAATAAGATTTTTAATTATTTCGATACCTTCGGCAGCCAAATTTGACGCGATATATTGGTCGGCGACAAAAACATTGGAACTTAAAGATTTATTCAAAAGAGTGAAAACGCTTAAAACTCCCACCAAGGCAATAGTTATGGCAATAATAGATTCCACAATTACTTGTCCTTCTCTTTTTTTAAAATTTTTAATCATTGAGTCGTTGAAATTTGCCCTGCTCCGTTAATTTTTATTTGCAATGGATAAAAATCCAAGCTTGTGGAATTTATTTCTATAACCCGCGGGTCAATGCCAACCTGGGGATTAAAACTCACTTCCGGATCAGGCGGCATAAAAATCACATCGCTGAAAAAAGCCGTAAATTTTACTCTGGGATCCAGGGTGTTGCTCTGATAAACTTTCCGGGAAGGCGGGTCGAAATTGCCGCAATCTTCATAACTGGAAATATCAAACCCCCCGTTACCGGTAGGCTCCTGATAGAAATGAACTCCATAACCGCAAATATTTTCCACTTCAAAACCCTGTATCGCCAGCGATTTGGCCCGCGTTATCGCGTTAGCAATTTCGGTCTGCTCTTTAATCAGCAATAATTGCCTCTCTCCTCCGCGCGAATAAACAATCATCATTCCGGAAATCACGGTCAATATGCTTAAGGTGACCAATAATTCAATAATGGTAAATCCTTTATTGTTTTTAAGGGCTTTTTTTAAAAACGGCATGTTTTTGTATATAAAAATTATACCGCAGAATTGCGGTATTTTGAAATCAATAGCCGATAAAAAACAGATTAAAAAAGGTTAAAAAACTTGAAATAAGCGCTTAAAATCGCTTCGCCGAAAAACATCGCAGCCAAAGAACCGATGACTAAAAACGGACCGAAAGGCACCGCCTCTTTAAACGTTTTCTTGCCGGAAATCAGCAAATACAAGCTAAATAACGCGCCGATTATAAAAGAAAAAATAAGAATAAAGAATACATCCGGCCATCCGAAAATCAATCCGAGAACCACGGCCAATTTCAAATCGCCGACTCCCATTCCCCTTGTTTTCGTCAAAAACACGATCAAGCCGATAATTAAAAATCCTACAAGCGCGCCAAAGAAATGATTTGCCCAAATATTTTCTCTCATTCCGAAAAGAGCGGCATAACTTCCCACAAAAGAACCGGCAAAGGCTCCAAATTTGTCGTAATATTCCCTGATAGCAACTAAAATTATTCCAAGAATGGCCAGCGTTAAATTTAATTCGTTGGGAATAATATTCAACCTGTAATCAATAACCCAAACAAGCAAAAATCCGAGAAGTATCAAAATCCAAACAATACTGGCAAGATACACATAAGTTATTGAAACAAGCGGAGAGGCCAGCCAAGCCGGAATCAAAAAAATAAAACCGGTTGCTAATTCAACCAAAAAATATTGCCACGAAAGCGATGAGCCGCATCCTCGGCATTTTTTTCTTTGAATAATAAAACTTACTAGCGGTATAAGCTCGTACCAAGACAATTGCTTCAGACAAGACATGCATTTTGAGCGTCCTTTAAGTTTTTTTACATCAAATAAACTTTTCTCCGGAGTGTAACGGAAAATAACCACGTTCAAAAAACTTCCGAAAATCAAGCCAAGAATGAAAAGTATTATGTAACTTGATGTTGTCATTTTATTTTAAATATTAAGGTGAAACGCAATATGTCGGCTCTGTGCAATTCTGGCTTAAACCCGCATCGGGAGTGTCATTCCAGCTGCACACTTTTCCATCATCGGCAGTATCATTGCTTCCATCATACAAAGAATCACCCGCGGCCGCTTCCAGCACAGCGGCTAAAACATACCACTGGCTGTTTTCGCACACCGCATAACTGTAACCCGGAGGAACTTTGCTTATTCCAAGTTTTTCATCCGCATTGGCGATATCCGCGTAATGAGCGGGATAAGCGTTATGTCTTGCATAATAAAGTTCCAATCCGTTTTGGATGGTTTTTAATTCCGAAACTTTTTTAGCATCTCTTCCCCTTGCCCTAAATCCTCCTAAACCGATTAAAATAACCGAAGCCAAAAGACCGATTATGGAAATAACTACCAAGACTTCTATCAGCGTAAAACCTTTATTGGATTTAATTTCGTTCATGTTTTATAAGATTATTATTATAATAACATATTTAAAATTGCTGTACCAAACTGTAAATTGGTAATAACACGGCGGCAAACAAAAGCCCTACGGCTACGCCTACCACTATCATTAATATTGGCTGAATCAGCTCCACCAAGTTTCCCAGCAAATCATCGACTTCTTTCGTGTAAAAAACCGAGATTCTGGACAATAAATTGTCTAATTTTCCGGTGCTTTCGCCTACGGCTACCATTTGACTGACCAATGGAGGGAAATATTCCCCTTTTTGCTCCAGGGCCTGGGATAATAAAACACCTTCCCGCACCGAATCCGCAATATCATGAATTGCTTCCATATATACCAAGCTCCCTATCGTATGGCCGGAAATCTCTAATGCCTGCGCAATAGGCACGCCGCCTTTTATCAAAACGCTGGTTGATTCCGCAAATCTGGCAACATAAACTTTTGTGAATAAATCTCCAAGTACCGGAACTTTAAGAGACAGTTCATCAAAAAGAGTTTTTCCTTCCAATGTCTTGAAATAATCTATTATTAAAAATATAAGCACCGCTAAAACCAGAATAATCGCGTACCACCACTGGCCGACAAAAGTTCCGATTCCTAAAAGAACTTGAGTTACCATAGGAACGTCCGCTCCGGTTTCTTCAAATATCGGCTTAATCTGGGGAAAAACGAATCCAATCATTATTCCTGCGACAATAACAAGCAAGCTGATTACCACGGCCGGATAAATTAAGGCATTTTTAACTTTTGAAATTAAAGATGTCTCTTTTTCTATGTAATCGGCCAAAAATCCTATAACCTCGGACATTCTTCCGGTAATTTCCGCCGAGCGGACCATGCTGATATAAAATTGGGAAAAAATCTCGCTGTGCCTTTCAAGCGCCTGAGACAAAGATAATCCCGCATCAACATCGGAAGAAATTTCAAAAATCGCTTCTTTCAAAACCGGATTGCGAGTCTGGCGAAAAAGATTTTTTAAGCTGTCACCCAAAGAAATATCCGCTTCCATCAAAGTCGCAAATTGCCTCGTGAAAACCATTAAATCCTGCGGCTTAACACGTTTGAAAAAATTCAAAACCTTGTCATACCAAGTGACAACTTCAGCCGAAGCCAAGCTTAAAATAAACAGCTCATGTCCGCCCAAGATGTTTGTAGCGGCTTCCTGATTTACCGCCTCAACAAACCCCATCTGTAATTCCCCCGATTTAGTTCTGGCAGTATATTTAAACTTCATACATTTAACTTATTAACTGATAACCGTAAATTACCCTCTTTCCAATAAAATTCTGAGCTCTGAGGGATTTAAAGAATATAATTCCGCATTTTCCAAAGAAATTTGTTTTTTTCTTACCAAATCAACGAGGGCGCGGTTAAGAGTGGACATTCCTTCTTGCGAGCTGGTTTCGATAACCAAATCAATCTGATAAGATTTTCTTTCACGGATTAAATTCCTAACCGCAGAATTGACTATCATAATTTCACAGGCCGGAACTCTGCCGCCGTCTATGCGCGGAATCAACCTCTGAGAAATTATTGCTACCAAGGTGGCTGACAACTGGGAAATAATCTGTCCCTGCTGATTGGGCGGAAAACTGTCGATAATTCTGTCGATTGTTTGCGAAGCCGAATTGGTGTGCAAAGTTGAAAATACCAAGTGGCCGGTTTCGGAAGCGGTCATGGCTGTGGCGATTGATTCCGAATCGCGCATTTCACCGATCATGACAACGTCAGGGTCTTGGCGCAAAAGAGTCCTTAAGGCGTCATGAAAAGACAACGTGTCCGCCAAAACTTCTCTTTGCGAAATAATGCTTCTGTCCTGCGAAAATAAATACTCAACCGGATCTTCTATGGTGATTATATGCTCCGTTCTCTGATGGTTGATTTCATCCAAAATTGACGCAAGAGTAGTTGATTTTCCGTGTCCGGCCGGCCCCACAACCAAAACGAATCCCTGGGAAAGTTTGGCGAGATCGTGCAGAATTGGCGGTAAACTTAATTCTTCCACGGTTCTGATCTGCGCCGGAATAAGACGCAAAGCCGCCGCCGGAAGGCCGCGCTGAAAATAAACGTTTACGCGAAATCTGGCTTTGTCTTCAAACGCAAAAGAAAAATCCAGCTGTTTATCTTTTAAAAATTGCTCTTTTTGCATCGGATTTAAAAGCGCAAAAACCAAACCCTGGACTTCGTCGGCAGTTAAAATAGGTTCTTTCTGCAAGCCGACAAGAACGCCGTCAATTCTGATAGTCGGTCTCCTTCCTGCCGAAATATGCAAATCGGAAGCATTTTGCTTCGCTGTCGTCAATAAAAGATTGTTTAATTTTTCGGTAAAATTATCCGCCATTTGTTTTAATTATATCATAATTTTAATTACATTTCGGAAGTTTCCGTCAAAACTTCTTCTATATTAACTAGCCCCTTAAGCGCCTTGATAATTCCGTCCTGGCGCAATGTTATCATTCCCTGCTTTTTTGATTCTTCCACTAATTTTGATTCGCCCGCGCCAGAGCTAACTATTTCCTGAAGCGCCGGCGTCATTTCCAAAACTTCAAAAAGCGCGATTCTTCCGGCCGAGCCCTTGCCTTTGCATGCCGGGCATCCGGGAGAACGGTAAATTCTGTACGGTTCTTTTACTTCGGATTTCAGTCTGATATTTGTCGGCAATTTTTCCATTTCTTTTTTAACTATTTCCTTGACGGAATCGGACATCTCAGTGGCTTCTTTGCATTTCTGGCAAAGTTTTGAAACTAATCTTTGGGAAAGCATTAAATTCAATGCCGACGGCAAAAGAAAAGAATCCACTTTCATATCTATCAAACGCGGAATGACTCCGACCGCATTGTTGGTATGTAGTGTGGAGAGCACGATATGTCCAGTTAAAGCCGCATGCACGCCAAGCGCCGCCGTTTCATTATCGCGAATTTCACCTACCATTATAACGTCGGGATCCTGGCGCAAAATCTGGCGAAGTCCGGCGGCAAAATCATATCCAATTTCCGGCCTGACCTGGGACTGATTGATCCCATCAACATAATATTCCACCGGATCTTCCAAGCTCACGATATTTATTCCTACATTGTTTAAAATCTGCAAAAGCGCGTAAAGAGTCGTCGTTTTACCGGAACCTGTAGGTCCGGAAATCAAAACCATTCCGTACGGCTTGTTGATCCCCTGTTTTACGGTTTCAAGATTTTTTCCGGTAAGCCCCAAATCATCCAAACTCTTCAGGCCCGTAGTCGGATCCAAAACACGGATCGCAACTTTTTCTCCGGCCGGAGTGGGAAAGGTAGCGACACGGAAATCTATATCCCGTCCAAAAATCACGCTGCGGAAACGGCCGTCTTGCGGAATACGGTTTTCGTCCGTTTTCAAATTGGCCATTATTTTTATTCTGGAAATCACCGGCTGGTGCAATTCCATGGGCATTTGGCTGACCTCGTGCAATTCCCCATCTACCCTAAAACGGATTCTCATATATCCTCTCTGCGGCTCAATGTGAACATCGGACGCGCCCAAATTAACCGCTTCTTTCAGCGCCGAGGCAACAATTTTAATAATAGGAGCTTCTTCTCCCACCGCCGTTCCTTCATCAAGCTGGATAATTCTATCATTTGAAGACCCGCCTTTGCCGGTTTTTATATTCAATGATTTTACCGCAGCTTCAACTTGGTCTTTAAACGGAGAATATTTTCTGAGCACGGTTTCCAAATCCCCCGGAGTTACCAGATAGATTCCCAAATTAATCTGCTGCTGTTTGGCGATAAACCGCAAAGCGTCCTGCGCTTTTTGGTCATCCGGATTCAGCATGCCCACAACCAGCAAGTCCCTCGTTTTAGAAACAGGGACTAATTTGTAAGTTCTGGCTATTTCTTCATTTATCAAACTCAGAATTTCCTTGGGAATTTCTTCCGCGGAAATTTTTTTATAAGGAATTTTTAAAATGCCGCTTTTTATTTTCGCAACTTCAACTTCGTCAACCAAGCGGCGATCATAAATAAGCTCCTCCGGAGTTTTTCGGATCAGCGCCGATTCTTTGGTAAGTTTATCGGCGGCATCCTGCAATAAAAGATTTTTATCAACTAACGCTTTTAATAAAATTTGGGAGTTCATATATAAATGACTTGCAAACTTGAAACTAAAAACCTACAACTCGGAATTAACGGGCAAACGGATTCGATTTTCCGATGTTTCCGGTAACCGGTACGCCGGTATATTCTTTAAGCTGCTTGAAGGCGTCGCTTTCAGAAAGAGAAGCCGGGTCAAAGCTTATTTTGGAAAGCTCGGAGGTAAGCTTTTGATCGCTGGGAACCACAATTTCAACTCCCGGCTTGGGCGCCAAAAGAAGGAAATAAATGACTCCGAACGCGAATGCGAATATCAAAACCACTATCAGTAAAGATGTCCAGTTAAACGATTTTTTTTCTTCAACTAAAATTGCCATAAATTTATTTATTTTGATAATTGATAATAAGTATTGACCGTTAAATCGTAAACCAGACTGCCGGTCGAAGAAACTTTAAGAGAGCTTACATCCATAACCCTGATATTGGTTTCAAGCGATTTTAAGAAATTTTTGAAAGAATCATAAGATCCGGAAATTTTAGCAAGGACTTTTAATGTTCCGTAACCTTTTATTATCCCCAAAGAAGTACCGGGCGTTACCGGCATATAATTCAGGCTCAAGCTGGAAATAGAAACCCCGCTCGCCTGCGCAATAGCCTGCATCTGATCGACAATATCCTCGGAAGATTCCTTCAACGGCAATGCCAGCGATAAACGCCCCAAAGAAGCGGACGTGTTTTTCGTAATCAATTGCTGAATTTTGGTAACAGCCTCGGATTGGTCCTGATAAATTTTTAATTTAGCCGCCATTTTTCCGCGCAATGCCTGAGCCGCGTCATATTCCGGTTTAACAAAATTGGCATAAATAATAATAGCCACAATAATTATAAGAACTGCCACCATTAAACTTAAAATCCTTTTTGTAGAAGCTTTCATATTATTTATTTAAATAAATTGTCAGAAACATTAAGAAGCGCCCTGAATTGCACTGACCCGTTTTCTCTCATTTGCGAATCTTCCAGCAAAAAACTTTTAATGTCCGGCTCATTATCAAAAGCCGCCAATTGCTGGGAAAGAACAACATAAGAGTCCGCCACTCCATTTAAGCTCACTCTTTTATTCGCCACATCCAAATCCATGTTTGTAAAATAAACACGCGGGCTGGTGTTTTTTTCAAGCATAGTAAAAACTTTCGAAGATAAAACGTGGCTATCAAGAATTTTTTTCAAATTTACGGACTGCGAATAAGTCGTGATCAGCCGTTCTTTATCTTCCTGTTTGATGCCAGCAGACAGACTGGCCAAATTAGCATCAATTTTTTTAATCTGGCTGTTTAAATAAGGCTCATAACCCAAAGTCAGTCCCGCAAAACTTAAAACAGATATGAAAAGCAAAAGAGAAGAAAAAACCAAAAACCTCCACGGCCAACCAACAGGCAAGTGGTCTGATTTAAATTGTTCAGCGTTATTTTGGTTAAATTGCGCCATTTATTTTTTTAAAACGCCTTGATTCCTAAGCCTAGCGCCACAACGAATTCCGGCCCAAGCTCTTTCACAAACGGACCTATTTCATTCGGATATTCCACTTCAGAAAAAGGATTCGCCCTGGATACCGGCAGGCCCAACTGTCCGGAAAAATACTGTTCTATTCCCATCAAATTTGCGCCTCCGCCGGCTAAAATCACGCTTTCCACGCTCTCTTTATAGTTATTTTCAAAATTATTTTTTACTCTCTTTACCTCACTTATTATAACATCTAACATGGGCATCATTAATGTGGATAACTCGTACTCTCCGCCCACGCCGGTAAGGCCGCGTTTTTTCTTCAAATCCTCGGCTCTTCTGACGCGGATGTTAAGACCGGACGCTACGGTTTGCGTTAATGAACCGCCGGCAAAATCCGTCTGGCCGGAAAATTTCAAAAGTCCGTTGCGCGCTATGCTGATTGCGGTAGAACGGGAACCTATATCAACAATAAGAATATTTTTATCGGTACGAGGAGTTAAAACTCTGGCCGTGCTTATTCCCTCAATTTCCAAGGCCACAAGATTCAAACCGGCATTTTTAAAAATAGTTTTATATTTTCTTATTATCTCGTTAGGAACGGAAATCAAAAGAACCTGCTGCTTCATCTCGCCGGTTTCTTCGTCTTTTCTTTCGCCAACTTTCATCCAATCGATTGTTACCGAAGCCATGGGCAAAGGAATATATTGCTTAGCCTGAAAACTCATCGCCTGCGCCGTGTCGCCTTCGGACATCAAAGGCAATTCCAAAAGAGTCGTAAAAGCGGAAAATGCAGGAAGAGACGCGATGGCGCTTTTGGTGCCGGCGTCAATTTGTTTTATTATGGCCACCAAAAGTCCCGCCGTTTCCTGCTCCAGCATTTTCAAGGTGCTGGTTTGAATGGCATTATTCAGCCGCTCCAAATGACCATAGCTTTCCAAAAAACCATACGACTTAAGCAAGGGCAATCCTTTTTTCTTGGCCAGCTCAACAACTTTAATTGAAGTCGTTCCGATATCAACGCCAAGATACGAATTAGTGGGAAAAATTTTTCTTAAAAGGCTAAAAGACATGGGTTAAATATATAATCAAAATATCGCTTGCTTTATAATGAATTATATCAGATATGAACCCAATTAAAAACCTCAAGACGCTGATTTTGGACATTCTTTTTCCTCCCTTGTGCCTGAATTGCCGGACGCACATGGAAAAGGAAGAGATTAAAACCGGCATGTGCTGGAAATGCCTGAATGGCATTGTTTTAAACTCTTCTTTTTTCTGCCCTATTTGCAAGGCGCGCCTGCCAGACGGCATAAAAACTTGCCACAAAGATTCAAAATATCTGCTTGCCGCCGCGGCAAATTATAATAACGACGCGGTTAAAAACATTATTTGGCATTTTAAATACAGGGGCTGGCAAAAACTCCAAAATATCTTGGGCAATTTTTTAACCGGCTATCTTCAAACATTAAATACAAATTTTGAAGCATTTATTATTGTTCCTGTCCCGCTCCATAAAAACAAACAGAGGAAACGAGGATTTAATCAGGCCGAAATTCTGGGAAAAATAGCGGCTGAACATCTCAACATTGTGATGGAAGCTCGCTGTTTGAAACGAATCAAAAATACCGCCACGCAGGCAGAGCTCAAAAATCACGAACTAAGAAAAAAGAATGTCGCAAATTGCTTCTTTGTTGAAAATCCTGATTTAATCCGCGACAAAAACATCCTGCTTATAGACGATGTCTTCACTTCCGGTTCAACCATAAACGAAGCCGTGAATGTTTTGCGCGCGAACGGCGCCAAAAAAATAATCGCCTTTGTTGCGGCGAAGGCGAGTTAAATTTATTTTTTCTTCAATGACGCCCTGATGGATTTTGTGGACCTAAGGAGAATCGAACTCCTCTCTCCCGGATGCAAACCGGGTGCTCTACCACTAAGCTATAGGCCCGCTTATTTTAGTATATTAATGAAATTGTGTTAAAAAATAAAGCTATCGCGCCAGCGATTTCAAAGCATTAATTGCGTCCTGGCTGTTCGGATTTATTTCCAAGACCTTTTTCCAGGACTCCACCGCCAATCCAATTTTATTTTCATTTGCATAAAGAATTCCCAAATTGTAATAAGATTCTCCGCTGTACGGATTAATTTTTAATTCGGCCAGATATTCCGCTTCCGCCTTGCCAAGCTCTCCCCTTTGGTGATAAATCAGTCCCAAGTTGTTGTGCGCAAGCGGCTCATTAGGATTTGCTTCCAGCGCCCGCTTGAATTTATCCTCAGCGGCGGAAAAATCGCCATTCAGATAATGTATCGCTCCCAAATTATTCCATACTATGCCCGAATGAGACGATGACCGGGAAGCGCTCTGCCAGAAAGACAGCCTGTCGCTGTAATTTCCGCTGTTTAAAAAAGAAATTAAAAATAATCCCAAAAATACGGAAATCACAATTCCCGCGCTATAAACATTTTCCAGATTTATTTTTTCAATCCAGCCGATTCCCAGCATTAAAATTATTATTCCCGCCAGAGGCAAATACGCGCGGTGTTCCAAAAAATTATCGGTTGGAACCAGAAAAGAAACTGCCAAAAACGAAATAAACCAGAACGCGCCAAAAATAATCCAGCCCGTCTGATTTCCTTTTGAAATGAATATGAGGAAGGCCAATGCGGCCAAGACCATAAGCCCGAATACAAGAGTTGAATCGGCCATCACGGGATAAACCGAAAGATTAAACGGAAAAATCGCTTTGCCCAAATAAACCATCAGGGCCGGAACGCCCCGAACCAAATAATTCAGGCTGTCGGAAATTCCAAAAACAAAAGACTGGGTAAAAACCAGATGCCTGACAAATACCCAAAGCCCCGCAACCGCAATCCACCCTGCCGCCGGCACAATCATTTCTCGCCAATTTCCTTTTTTAACCAAAAAATAATAAATCGATGCCAGTGCGGGCAAAACAACCGCGCTTTCTTTTGTCAGAAAAGCCAGGCCGAGAAAAACGAAATGGGCCGCAAGATATCCCCATTTTTTATTTTTCCAAAAATTTAACAAAAAAATAAAGCTTGCCAGAGCGAATATCGCGAACAAAATATCGTTTCTTCCCGGAATCCAAGCCACCGCATGATTCAAAACCGGACTCACCGCAAAAAATAATGAGAAAATAAAACTTAAATCGCGCCTGAATCCGAGCTTAAACAAAAAAGCAAAAAGCAGGCAACAGGCAACGGCGTGATAAATGACATTTGAAAAATGATAAATAAAAGGCGACAATCCCCCAATCTGGTAATCAAGCATGAGCGAAAGAGTAAGAATCGGGCGATAAAACGACTGCGTGGCGGAAAAAAAAGCGTTATTCGTAAAAGCAGCCCCGATATTTCCCGCCAGAAAACGCTGATTATTAAGAATCAAAACATTGTCGTCCAGATAGGAAAAATTAAAAAACAAAGTTTGCGCATAAAGCAAAAAAACCGCGAGAGCAATCCAGGCATACGGCCTGAATTTGGATAAAAACAAGTTAGACATTCTTTCTTTATAATAGATACATTTCCCCGTAAATTCAAAAGCCGTTTTGCATAACAAAACGGCTCCTAAACTTTGTATAGTATATGCTAATATTAGCATATACTATACAAAGTTTTACCATCTTCCGCTGGCGCCGCCGCCGCCGGAACCGCCTCCGCCAAAACCGCCGAACCCTCCTCCGCCATGACCACCATGCCCTCCGCTGTGCCACCACCACGGCATTACTCCGGTAGTTTTTCCTTTTGTGTAACTTTTGGAAACGAAGAAATCAAATAAAAATCCGAATATAACCAAAAATATAAACCAAATAATTCCGACAATTGTAAATCCGTTTATAAATCCGACTATCAGTCCCGCGACCGCGCCAAGCGCGCCGCCCTCCCACCACGACTTGGAAACGCCCAATATCCTGGCCAAAAAAGTAAAAGTAATGGCGCCCCAAAATAAAATTCCGGGGAAATTTATATTGCCGCTTTTTTTGCTTTCGGACGGAATATATTCCCCCTGCGTAGCCGCGATTATTTTATCAACCGCGCTGTTTATTCCCGCATAATAATTTCCCGCTTTGAAATTCGGTGTCATTTCATTATTAATAATCCAATAACTCTGCGCGTCCGTAAGCGCTCCTTCCAAGCCGTAACCCACCTCGATTCTCATTTCCCTGTCTTTCATGGCCACTAAAACCAGAACTCCATTATCATTTTTTTCTTTTCCTATTTTCCAGTCTTCAAAAAGTTTTACCGCGAAATTTTCAATCGTGTCTCCGCCCAAATCGGGAATAATCGCAATGGATATTTCATTGCTTGAAGATTTTTCAAATGCCGATATTTTCGTTTCCAGCTGCTGTTTCTGATCTGCAGTCAAAGTTCCGGTAAAATCGTTAACAAAACCGGTCGGCACGCCCGGATTAACATAGGCGAAAGAAATAACCGGCAATAAAATAACCGCGGTAATAATCCACTTTTTAACGGAAAAATTCATTGGAAATGTTAAAAACTTACGGAAGGCGCGTTCTCGGCTCCGGGAGCGGCCTCAAAATAATCTCTTTGAATAAATCCAAACATTCCGGCAAATATATTTACCGGTAATTTCTTTATCGTCAAATTAAATGTTTTAACAGCATCATTATATCGCGTTCTCTCAACACTAATTCTGTTTTCCGCTCCCTCAAGCTGGGCCATTAAGGTCTGAACCGACTGAGAAGAATTAAGTTGAGGATAATTTTCCATTATAACCAAAAGTTTGCCCAGAGCGCTTTCAACCTGATTGCCGGCTTTTACTTTTTCTTCAACAGAAGTGGCTCCCGCATAGCTTTTTCTGGCCTCGGCAATACCAAGAAATACTGTTGTCTCCTGTTTCATGACTCCTTTGACCGACTCTACAAGATTCGGTATTAAATCAACTCTCCGCTGATATTGCGTTTCCACTTGCGCCCACTGAGCGTCAACCGATGTGCTCATAGTGACTAATTTGTTATAAACGGATGTCGCGTACAAAATGATAGCGCCGATAATTACAACTGCAATAATTATTATTTTTATAGTTTTGCTCATTATTTTATATTTTAAATTTTTCCGCATATTGACCAATAAGCGGCAAATGTTTTTCTTCACCTTTCAAAACATTGAGTATTCCAATAATCATAAAAATCATGTAAGCCAAAGCAAATGCTGGTCCTACGACAGGCACTGCCGCACATACTCCTATAACCAACAAAACCAACCCCTGTCTTAAATGAAAATGGACAAACCTGTCATGCTTAACGGCAAATAAAGGAATTAAAATTAAAAGTCCCAAATAACTGAATAATGCGACCAAATTTTTTTCGTTTGTTTTAATTGCTTCGCTCATATTTTTATCTTTAATTTTTTAACCTCTAAATTATTATAGCAAATTACCGAAAAGAACAAAATGGCGGTGGGGGTGAGATTCGAACTCACGATGCCCTTTCAGGCATAACAGTTTTCAAGACTGTCTGTTTAAACCACTCACACACCCCACCATTATTTAAAAATCTTAACAGGATTATTTTTCTTCGGCAAATTACCGTAAAAAGAAACCCCCCATTGGATTGTCAGCTTGTGGCCGACATTCCAATGGGGGTCGTTAGGGTTGGCTCGAACCCTATTTTTTTATAGAGCCATTGTTGGACATAGGCAGATTCTCCTTTTTGGATTTTTGCTATTAAGCCAAAACCGTTTCTTTCTGAAGCTCCTCCCGAGCTTCCTTTTGGTCCTGGTTCTGCTTGGCCTCAGCTCTGTGGCACATCGCCCATCTCATGTAGCGGCAGCGCCAGAGCCCCCAGGGAAACATCGCGCAGTGTTTTCTGTTTTTCGCCGCGCAATTTCCCTTTTTGCATTCCTCGGCGCACTGCGGATCGAAAGAGTCCTGATCCAGGACCGTCTCGACGAGGTTCTTTATCCGTTCGAAAGAACTGCTGGTTCTGTTCCCTCTGTTCAGCAGTATCAGCCCGGATTCATGCAAGAACCATTCCGCAACCACTCCTGTGGCCGCAAGCTCTTTCGGGTCCGCGATGGGCTTGGATTTCCGCTCGAAGTACCGGAGTACCCGCGCGGTATCCCACAGCTTCATACCAGAGCTTTCGCTCAGGTAAATCTCGGGATATCCCGAACGCTTCGCCATAACGACCACGTCTATGCCCAAGATAAGGGCATATTTGCAAACGTCGTCGCCGGAGAGATCGCCATTGGAATAAATGCTGAGCATCGTCAGCTTTTTTCCTTTGGCACCGTTGATGGTTTTGAACTCTCCTTTCGCGAGCCTCCTTCTTGCTTCCGCCTTCTTTTTCTCCAGTTCCGCCAGCTCCTTCGCCTTCATCTTCTCCAGGGCCTTCTGCCTCTTTTCTTCGATGACATCCAGCTCTGACTGATACCTCGCGTCCAGCACGGCCATCATCCATTCGACCGCCTTTTCGGGGTGATCAGGATTTTTCTTCAGCTGGCTTTCCAGTTCGCCGCTGAAGGTGAGAAGGGTCGCCGATCCGTTGGGTTCTTTTAAAACAAACCTGAGCATTTCGCTCAAAACGGAGTTGACGACTTCCAGCTCCCGCAAGAAACACGCAGCGCACACGCGCCATATGTTTGCGGCCATGTTGAAGGAGAATTTTTCGAGACATCCTCCCGCAAAGCCGGCGAACACCGTGCCTCTCAGTTCGTATTCCTGGAGAGAAACGTTCTTGCTCATGTTCTCGCAGGACAGAACCCTGGCCTTCTTGATTCCAGGAAATTTATTTTCCCCGAATCTGCTCAGAAGCCATACGATGACAACCACCAGCAAACTCGGTTCTTTCGGAATCACGATCTCGCTGTACTTTGTTTCCATTCTCACCCTCCATTTAAGTAAGACGCCCTATTCCACCTCTATATGTAAAGGATCTTTAACTAAAAAACGCTTTTTCAGCGTTGGAAAAAATATAGCATATTTTAAGCAAAAAGTCAAGGACAAAATAACGCCTCTTGGCGTTTTTAATTTCTCTGTGGACCTAAGGAGAGTCGAACTCCTACCTCCTCCATGCCATGGAGGCGTTCTACCGCTATACTATAGGCCCAACCAACTCTTAATATAATAATCAAATTGAATATTTTTTCAATTTTGTGCCCCCGGGAAGAATCGAACTCCCATCTTATCCTTAGGACGGATCTGTTCTATCCATTGAACTACAGGGGCGAGCCTAATTACATATAAAATACTATATTATTATGGCGAAAGAGCAAACTTTTTAAGGATTTTAAGGCGGTTGCCCCTTATTTTAAGGGGTGGTATACTTATTTTAAGTAAAAATAAGGGTGGGTCGTCTTCTTAGAAAGGTCGCGACCACAAAAAACCTATTTAAATAACTATGACAGAAGCATATTGCGTAAAATGTAAGGCGAAAAGAGAAATGAAAGACGCCAAAGAGGTCTCAATGCAAGGAAAAGGAGGAAAAGAAAGGAGAGCGATGACCGGCATTTGCCCGAATTGCGGAACAAAGATGTTCAGAATCATGGGAGCGAAATAAGCCGCTGGACAGAAATTTTCATCTTGCTATCATTCTAAATAGGATAGATAGAAAAAAGGCTTTGTGAGGAAGCCATCAAAAGTGCCCGCGCAAGCGGACATTTTTGTTTTTAGAAAAGATATGTATTATATAATGAATATATTAGGAAGGTTCGCATAGTGGTCTAGTGCGCCGCACTCGAAATGCGGTTGGGGCGAAAGCCTCTCGGAGGTTCGAATCCTCCACCTTCCGCCTCCGGTCGCAAAGGCGACCTACGGCGGACAAGTCCGCCAATTTAAAATTGTGCATATCACTTTCTAATCGCAAGTGTTAAAATAATCACATGATGGAAAAAAATGTTACCGAAACAATTAAAGGCGTTCTTCCGGCAATAGTCGCAATTGTCATATCAAAAAGCCTGGAAAATGTGGAAAAAGAAATACCGGCGGAAATGATTCCGCTTTTGCCGTTTGGCTTGCCCGAATTAAAAAAGAATCTTAAACAGCACGCCGATATCCACGGCATGATTCAAGTTGGAGGCGGCTCGGGTTTTATTGTTGATTCCAACGGACTTATCCTTACCAACAAACACGTTATTGCGGACAAAAAATCGGAGTATGCCGTGGTTACAGCCGACGGGAAAAAATATAAAGCCGAGGTAACGGCCCTTGATCCGATAAATGATGTGGCTATTTTAAAAATACAGGCAAATGGACTTCCCACAATAAATCTGGGAGACTCATCTCATTTGGATTTAGGACAAACTGTTTATGCTATCGGGAACGCGCTGGGAATTTTTCAAAATACAGTTTCGCGCGGAATCGTTTCCGGTTTATCGCGGGCGGTCGCGGCTCAAGCAGATATGAACTCCCCGATTCAAGAACTCCGCGGATTAATTCAGACCGACGCGGCAATCAATCCGGGAAACTCCGGCGGGCCGCTGATAGATGAGAATGGAAAAGTTGTTGCTATCAATGCGGCAGTGGTTTTCGGAGCGCAAAATATAGGTTTTGCGATTCCAATAAATTCCGCCAAGCGGGATTTGGATGATGTTAAAAAATACGGCAAGGTAAAACGGCCACTACTTGGATTGCTTTACATAAACATAGATAAAAACTTCCAGGAAAAAATGAAATTACCCGTTGACCACGGCGCGCTGGTTGCCGGAGCCAAAGATCCGAAAGTCCAAGGAGTCGTCCCGAACACTCCGGCGGAAAAATTCGGCATCAAAGAAGGAGATGTTATTACCGAATGCAACGGAGAATGCCTGACTCCCCAGAAAACAATCCAGGATTTCCTGGAGAACATGGCGCCGGGAGACATTTTAAGCTTAAAAGTCCTCCGAGGCAAAAAACAGCTGGAAATAAAAGTGGTATTGGCCGAAAAGAAATAAAAAATCGCCTAGAACATATTCTGTTTTAGGCGATTTTATTTTCTTTATCGGAGAACTCCTATTTTTTCTCCATTGCCGCTACCATGGACACGTCTCCCGCAGCTTTTCCGGGCACTGTTTCGACGAATTTGTCGAAATCTTCGTCCTGCTTTTCGCTGAAAGCCGTGTTATATTCAATCAAAAAATCTTTGGCCTTCTGCTTTTGCGGGAATTTCGCCGCCATGCCGGATTCGTCATACATAAGCTTCGCGCCCCAGATTCCGTTTTGTTCTCTTATCCATCCGAGCGAAACCTTGGCGTCTTTCTGGCTGTCGGGAATTTTGAACATCCAGCATAACCAGCGCTGAATTTCTTCCGCAGTCAGTTTGCTCTTGGCTCTGGCAACCTGATCGTTCATTTTTTCAAAAATCATGTTCTCGGGCTTGGCCGGAGCTTTTGCAGTTTCCTTGGGCGGTTCGGCTTTCGGTTCGGCTTTTGGCTTTACCTCCGGCTTCGCTGCCACGGCTTCCTGCGGCGCGGCTTTCTTTTTCGGCTGCGGCTTCACCTTAGCCGATACAGCCGGCGCCGTTGATTTGGCTACGGCTACGCTTGCCGGAGCGGAACTGATCGCAACTGTCTCTTGCTTCACCGCCGGTGTTTTCGGCGCGATATATTTCATCGCGACAAACGCAGCTATTGCCAAAATGGCGACAGCCACGCCAACGAAAATCCAGACGTTCGTTTTCTTCGCTGCCTTTGCTCCCTGTTCCTCCATTCTTAGTCTCCTTTTTATTTCAATAGGATATTGACTTCAAAGTTCTGAATAATATAGTATAACCAAATGCCATTTTTGTCAAATTAAGGAGAATATGCCTATTCGGCACCCCCTCTTTACAAATTTTTGACATTATGGTATATTATGCACCGTAGTACCTTGGAATAATAAACCCCTGGACGAGGTTTAAAAAACCCAAAAAGGAGACAAAATGAACAAGAAAATGCTTGTTTTGCTGGTCGTAGTTTCATTCATAGCAACGCTGGTTCCCGCGCTTCACGCGCAGGAAATCGACCTGACCGTGAAGAAGGAGCCGACCGGTTACAGGATGGTTCCGTCCATGCTCGGGATGTTCATGGCAGGCGCGGGACTCAGGATGACAATCCAGCCCGACGCTCCGGTACAATACCTGTGCATCGGCGCAGGACTTTGCGGAGGTGGCTCGCTTATCGCCATAAAGGCGAACAAGCCCGACATCAACGCCAAGGACAAGTACCAGGAATCCCAGTGGGAGAAATGGGCGAAGATACTTTCAAACGTAGTCGCGTTCGCGGCAGGAGCGGCAACAGCCGATTCCATCATCGCGAATAACCCATTCCCCACAGACACCAACGACGACGGAAACGACGATGACGGACTGCCTTCGAATTACAGCTCAGACGAAAGGACGAACAGTTCTCTCGGCTCGCTGAAAACGATAGCACCCTTCATCCCGCTCGTTTACATCGAGTGGCAATTCGGAAAAGGAAAGACGCGAGGAAACTCGCAGACACACTGATCTCGTCCAGAGATTTTCAGGAGCGGAGAGAAGCCCTAAAAGCTTCTCTCCTCCACTCTAAAGATTTTAAGATTTGAAATTTTTAGAGTGGACAAAGGTCCGCTAAAAATATAAATAAAAAAATATGAAAAATTTAATACAAAAAATTTCAATCGGTTCTTTAAGCGCTATTATGCTTGCGGGAATTTTTGTTCCAATGACATCCGTTCAGGCCGCAGTCACTTTCAGCTCGGATTCTTATGTTTCAAACTATACCGATCACCCGAATTCCAGCGTCAACTGGTCCGACTCTGTTTCAGCGGACGCGGGAGAACAAATTTCTTTTCTGATTTCTTATAACAATACCTCTAATGAGATTGCCCACGGCACGAAAGTTAAAATAGAACTGCCGACAAGCGCTTCTTCTTCTTTTAATCTTCAAGCAAAAGTAGCCGCTAACGGAATGTCCAGCGCGGTAATTACCAATGTCAACGTTTCGCTGTCTTCCAGCCAGACGCTCGGTTATGTTTCCGGTTCCACAAAATGGTATCCCAACAGAAATAATCTTTCTTATATTGCCACTCTTCCTAATGGACAAAACGGTTCTGAGGTAACTATCAACAGCGGCTCCACCAACGGCCTTTATTTGGGCGATTTGGAACCGGGAGCTAAAGGATATGTCGTATTCAGAGCTTTAGTCGGCGGAACTACCGGAGGAGGAACAAACGGTTCTGCGCCGAGCGTTACGACAAATTCGGCTTCTTCTATCAATACAAATTCGGCGACTTTAAACGCTTCGGTTAATCCGAACGGATCAAACACAACTGTCTGGTTCCAATATGGAACTGATTCAACATTGAATTCCGTTATCGGAACCGTCGGCAATCAAACAATCGGCAATGGAACTTCTTCCACAAACGTTTCTTCTTATTTGGGGGGACTTAATCAAAACACAACTTATTATTTCAGAATTGTGGCGCAAAATTCTTACGGATCCCCCGCTTACGGAACCGTAATGAGTTTTACAACCACCAATACCACAACTCAAACCGGTTCTGCTCCGACCGCCACGACTTATGCCGCGAGCACAATCAATTACAACAATGCTTATTTGAACGGAGCGGTTAATCCGAACGGCAACAGCACAAATGTCTGGTTTGAATACGGAACTAATGCAAACTCTTTGGGTTATTCAGCCGGCAACCAGAATATCGGCAGCGGAACTTCTTTGGTCAATATGCCTACAACTTATATTTCCGGACTTAACGCCAATACAACTTATTATTTCCAGGCTGTCGCGCAAAACTCTTACGGCGTAAACCGCGGAGCTCTTATGAGTTTCACTACATTGCAAAATACGGTTAATAATACGCCTCCGGTTGTTACAACTGTTATCGCTACTTCAATTACAAATAATTCCGCTTTGTTAAACGGAACGGTTAATCCGAACGGCACATCCACCAACGGATGGTTTGAATACGGAACCAATCCGAACTCTTTAAGCTACAGCGCCAACAATCAGTCGGTTGGCAATGGAACTTCCGCCGTAAGCATTTATGCCACATTAAGCGGACTTTCTCCGAACACTACTTACTATTACAGAGCCGGAGCGCAAAGTTCCTATGGAACCGTTTATGGCGCAGTAATGAGTTTTACAACCACAAATACAAATCAGGTAGTTAACTACACGGGCAACGCGCCGATAGTTACCACTCTTCCGGCCGCTTTCATCTACATCGGTTCAGCGCAACTTAAAGGAACTATAATCCCCAACAATTCGGCTACTGAAGCCTGGTTTGAATGGGGCACCACATCTTCTTTGGGCAATGCCGCGACCCGCGTTTCAATCGGATACGGCAACACTTCGGTTGGAATTGAAACTATTTTAACCGCATTGAATTCGCAAACCACTTATTATTACAGAGCGGTTGCGCAAAATTCAGCTGGCATCAGCTATGGAGCGATAATGACCCTTACTACTCAAGTTAATACAGTCAGTAATTCTTCTCCTGTCGTTTCCAGCAGCACCGCCAATTCAACTACTGTTACGGTAAATACCCTCGTAACTTTGACCTCTTCTTTTGACAATACATCTCCGAAAGCGGGCGACGAAGTTATCTATACGGTCAAATATAAAAACGGAAGCACCAAAGCCGTAACCAATTCTACTTTAAGAGTGATACTTCCCGACGAACTCGAATATAAAAACGTTGATTCAGCGGCAGTTACTTTTGAAGGAAATAATATTTTGAGATTTGAAGTCGGAAAAATCAATCCAGGAGAAGAGGGAGTTCTCAATGTTCATTTAACTGTTAAATCCGATTTTGAAGCGGACAAAGAAATCAAAGCCAGCTCTTCATTGGCCTATGTTAACGGAAAAGCCAATACCATAACCTCTGAATCTACATTAAAAGTCAGCGGCGGATTTAAACTCGCGGCTTCAATAATCGATATAATGGGAACCATTTTTGGAACTTGGTATATCGACATGATTTTGGCCATTGCGGCTGCAGCCGGAGCGTTCTTCTTCTTCAAAGGAAGAAAAACGGTCAGCATAATATAAACTACTGAAAACAAAAAACGCCTTAACGGGCGTTTTTTGTTTTATTTATTATCTCAAAAATTTCTTTTTCGCCTACCGGCCCCTTCCGGAGTATTTTCGGTTCACCGCCGCTCAAATCCAATATCGTTGAAGGAATCCGCTCCGACAGATCTCCCGCGTCCAGAAACAAATCCGGCCGGTATTCCTGTTTCTCAAAATAATCAATAACTTGCGCACTTTTTACGGCAGGAGGCATTCCCGAAATATTAGCCGAAGTCGAAATTAAAGGCATGCCTGATTTTTCGGATAAATATCTCGCCAATTCAAAGTCGGGAACGCGCAAGGCCACAGTCGCCTGCCCGGCCGTAACCGCCGCCGGCAAATTGCCTTTGTTTTTAAGTATTACCGTAACGGGATTTGGCCAAATAACAGACAAAATCTTTTCAGTTTCGGCATCGATTTGCGCAAATTTCTCCGCCATTTCAATGCCGGCCGCAATCAAAATCAAAGGATTGGTTTCCGGCCTTTTTTTAATCCGGAAAATTTTCTCAATCGCTTGCCCGTTGCCGGCATTGGCTCCGAGCCCGTAAACCGTATCCGTCGGATAAACGACAACTCCGCCACTTTTAATGATTTCCACGACTTCCAAAATGGCTTCCGGATAATCCTTAAAATTACCGGCTTTTATTTTAACGATTTTCATCTGCTTTAAACAACCAGATTCATAAGCTTTCCGGCAACAAAAATTATTTTCTTGGGCGGATTCACGCCAATCACCTGCTTGATTTTTTCTCTCTCCAAAACTATTTTTTCTATTTCCGATTGAGCGAGATTTTTTGAAACGAAAATCTTGTCGCGTAATTTTCCGTTAATCTGGACAATCAACTCATATTCTTCTCCGACGAGAGCTTTCTTATCGTAATTCGGCCACGGCTCAAGATGTATCGATTTTTTATTTCCTAAAATCTCCCATAATTCTTCGGCTATGTGCGGAGCGAAAGGAGCCAAAAGCTTAGCAAACGCTTCCTTTACGGAGCGACTGCAAAAGCCCGGATTTTTTTCCATATCGTTTAAAAGAACCATTAAGGCGGAAATTGCCGTGTTAAATTTCAAAACAGGAATATCTTCTCCGACTTTTTTAATGGTCTTATTGAAAACCATGCTGAATTCCGGAGTTTCTTTTTCGTCGGATTTTTCCGGCTCATTGTAAAGATTCCAAACTCTGTTTAAGAACCTGTGAATTCCCAAAATGCCTCCCGGATTCCATGGGCCGCCCTGGTCATATTCGCTCATGAAGCAAAGGAACATCCTTACCGTGTCCGCGCCGAATTTTTTCACCAGCTCGTCCGGATCCACCACGTTGCCGCGGGACTTGGACATCTTTTGGCCGTCGGAACCGAGTATCATTCCCTGGTGGCGCAGCGACAAAAACGGCTCGGAAAAATTGATTATTCCTTCGTCATATAAGAACTTCGTGAAAAATCTGGCATAAAGCAGATGCATAACGGCATGTTCCGGGCCGCCGATATACATTTTCACGGGCAGCCACGCTTTCATTTTTTTCTCATCAACCAATTCCTTTTTATTGTTCGGGTCGGTATAGCGGATAAAATACCACGAAGAATCCACAAATGTGTCCATTGTGTCGGTTTCCCTTTCGGCCGGCTCTTTGCATTGCGGACAAACGGTCTTCACAAAATCAGCGGCTCTCGCCAATGGAGACTTTCCTTCTTCTGGAGTGTAATCTTTAACCTTGGGAAGAATTACCGGCAAATCTTTTTCCGGAACGGGAACTGCTCCGCACTTTTTGCAATAAACCACGGGAATCGGGGTACCCCAGTATCTCTGGCGGGAAATCAGCCAATCGCGGAGCTTGTAATTAACTTTTTTCTTGCCGCTTATCATTTCTATGATGCGGTCTTTGGCAATATGATTCGGCAAATTATCCATTTCGCCGGAATTTATCATCGTTCCATCTCCGGTATAAACCTTGTCTTTTACTTCTTTTCCATCAAAAGCGATTACCGGAATGATTTTCAGGTTGAATTTCTGGGCAAAATCAAAATCTCTTTCGTCATGGGCCGGCACGGCCATTATGGCGCCCGTTCCATAGCCCGCCAAAACATAATCTGAAATCAAAACCGGAATTTCGTTTTTTGTATAAGGATTTATAACTGTTATTCCCTGCAATTCAATGCCTGTTTTTGTTTTGGTTTCCGCAACCCTTTCAAGCTCCGATTTATGCTTGGCTTGTTCTATATATTCCTTGACGCTATTTATGTTCCTGATGCGGGCCTCAAGAATGGTAATAAGAGGATGTTCGGGCGCCAAAACAAGATAGGTGGCTCCCGGCAAAGTATCGGCGCGAGTGGTAAATATTTTAATCTTCAAGTTTGAATCCTCAACGGGAAATTCAATTTCCGCTCCCTCGGAACGGCCGATCCAGTTTTTCTGCATTATTTTCGTTTTTTCCGGCCAATCAAGCGGCTCCAAGTCCTCCAAAAGGCGGTCTGCATAATCCGTGATTTTTAAGAACCACTGTTCTATTTCTTTTTGTTCAACCGGTCCTTCGCACCTCCAGCATTTGTTTCCTTCGGCCTGCTCATTGGCCAAAACTGATTTGCAATTCGGGCACCAGTTCGCCAAAGCTTTTTTGCGATAAGCCAATCCCTTTTCAAAAAATTTCAAAAATAGCCATTGATTCCATTTGTAATAATCGGGAAGGCAGGTAACCACCATCCGCGACCAATCATACATGTTGCCCATCGTTTCAAGCTGGGCGGTCATTGTCTTGATATTCTCCAACGTCCATTTCTCCGGCTGGATTTTTCTTTTAATGGCGGCATTTTCCGCGGGCAAACCGAACGAATCAAAACCGATAGGGCTCATCACGTTATACCCTTCCATTTTTTTGAATCTTGCGTAAATGTCCGCCGGCGCAAAATTATACCAGTGGCCGATGTGAAGGTCGCCGGAAGGATAAGGAAACATTACCAAATGATAAAAATTCTTTTCGCCTCTTACCGAATCTTTGGCTTTATAAATGTTTTTTTCTTTCCAAATTTTCTGCCACTTTGATTCTATCTTTTGAGGATTATAAGACATTATGTTTCATAATAACGGCGATGATTTTAATAAGCAATAAAATTATCCACAGGGCAATTTTGATTTATATGCCCTCGGGGAGCTTTCTTTCTTCGTCTAAATCGAATACTTCCAAGGAATTTTCGTAAATTTTCTCCAGCATCGCGCCGGTTTCATAGTTTTTAACTTGCGCCAGCCTTTCCGCGGTTTTTAAAATATATACCGGTTCGTTTCTTTTCCCGCGATAAGGATCGGGCGCCACATAGGGAGCGTCCGTTTCCAGCAAAATTCTTTCCATGGGAAGATATTTCAATATTTCATCTTTATCCATCGTAAAGGTGATCACGCCGCCAAAAGAAAAATAACATCCGAACTCGGCCAGATTTTTCGCCATGTCCAAACTGCCGGAATAAAAATGCATGATAATTTTTAGCGGCTTATTTCCGCTTTTTAAAATCTCAAATATGTCCTCGTTTGAATCATCGGTTCCTTTGGTGGGGCGGCAATGAATCATCAGAGGCTTGTTCAGCGCCTTGGCGATTTCCATTTGTTCCGCGAATGCCTGCTTCTGCGTTTTTTTTATTCTTTCAACGACATCTTCCTTAAAAGCTCCTAATCTGTAATATTCCAAGCCGCACTCACCTATGGCTATCACTTTTTTTTCTTTTGCCAATTCCAATAATTTTCCGGCATTAAAAATTTCCGGCTCACCCTCCATGGTTTCTTTATTTAAATCATTGGGATGAAAGCCGACTGTGGCCCAGATATCTTCCGGATATTCGCGCGCCAAAGAAATGGCCTTTTCCGAATCAGCCGCCGTAACGCCCACTGTTACCATCTTAATGCCAGTTTTTCTCGCATTTTTAATGACTTTTTCGCGGTCCTTGTCATATTCCGGAAAATGGATATGAGAATGAACGTCTATTATTTTCTGTGGATTTGACATGAATACTCAATATTTTATACTAAATGTATCAGCAAATCCACACTATTATGGATTTACTGGTTCAGCTACTGGCTGATTCAGTTCTTTAAAATATTGCGGAAGCAAAGCGGCGGAGAGATCGGGTTTATCCTTTTTCAAAGCTGTTTCAAATATAAAGGGCGCGTAACACCAACAAGGCACAACGAACTGCCAACGAGCCAAAAATTTCTGGCGAAAATAAGCGATTTATTCGCTTAAGGCGTTCGCTATGCGCGCTCAATGTTAACAAGGATCGATCTTTGTTAGTTTCGAACACTCTTGGGATTACTCATCTCCCGCCGCTTCTGTTTTCATTTTAAAAGACCTCGCTCCGCGAGGTCTTTCCTTTTTTATAGGCGAGGAAAAAGATTTTCTATTTTTTTCTTAACAATTATTTTCTTTCCTTTAATTTCCATATTTTCCAGAATTTTTTCCGAAGTCTCGGGCAAAAACGGATTCAACAAATTGGCGGAATCGTATAGTATGCTCGCTAGGGCCGATAAGCATTTCCGGCGATTTTGTTCCGTAACGGCTTTATCCCACGGCTTTTCGGCCGCCATAATTCCATCACCATAACGAACCAAGTCCATAATCGCGACCAGCGCCTTATCTATTGAAAAATTATTTAGATTATTTTCAACTAATTCTACATATTTTAGAGACGATTTCTTATATTCCAATTCTTTTTCCTTGCAAGCCAAAGTTGAAACCCTGGAAGCAAAATTACCTATTCCATTCGCCAAATCTCCGTTGTATCTTTCTTTAAACTTAATGTAATTAAAATCTCCATCTTCCGAAGATGGTATTTCTCTTAAAAGAAAATAGCGCACTGCATCGGCACCTTTATACATCTCAACTAAATCAAATGGACTTATGGTATTGCCTAAAGATTTGGACATTTTTTGTCTATCTACTGTAATAAATCCGTGAACATAAATATTTTTCGGCAAAGACAGTTTGGCGGACAAGAGCATTGCCGGCCAAATAATCGCGTGAAAACGCAAAATGTCTTTTCCGATGATATGAATATCGGCAGGATGTTTTTCCCACGCCTTTATGCCGCCATAACCGCTTATATAATTCGTCAGCGCATCCGCCCAGACATACATTGTTTGAGTATCATCGCCCGGCACAGGAACGCCCCATTTTAAATCCTTGGAGGGACGTGAAAAACTGACATCGTCCAATCCTTCCTTCAAAAACGACAATACTTCGTTTTTCCGGCTTTCCGGAACTATTTTTAATTCATCGCTTTTTATTTTCTTTTCCAATTCTTTTCCGTATTTGGAAAGCTTGAAAAACCAGTTTTTTTCTTCAATTTTTTCCGGCGCCGTCTGGTGAATCGCGCATTTTCCATTAACTAAATCTTTTTCTGTTATAAATGCCTCGCAACCGACGCAATATAAGCCTTTGTAAATTTTCTGCTCCAAGTCGCCCGCTTTTAAAATCATATTCCAAATTTCCTGCGCCACCGGCCAATGAGCTTTTTGGTCCGATGTCCTGACAAAATTATCCCATGATAAATTGAGAGCCTTTTTAAGATTTTTGAATTTCCCGGAAAGATTATCCGTTAATTTCTCGGGGGTTGCTCCCGCTTCTTCCGCCGCCCGCGCGATTTTCGCGCCATGTTCGTCGGTACCGGTCAAAAAATAAACATCTTTCCCCGACTGCCTGTAAAAGCGCGCCAAAACATCCGCCTGCACGGACTCCAAAGCAAAGCCGATGTGGGGCGGCGCGTTAACATAAGCTATGGAAGTTGTTACGTAGAATTTTTCAGACACTATAACTAAATCCTAAACCAAATTCAGTTTAAATCAAAACTTTGCGTTTTGACTTGAAATCAGACCAATTGTTTATGATTTCCTGCGCCAGCACGGCAAGCGGAACCGCCAAAATAAGCCCGATAACTCCCAAAAACTGCCCACCGATCAAAAGCGCGATAATTATGACAGCCGGATGCAAGCTTGTGGTCAAGCGCATAAATGTCGGAACCAAAACATAATTTTCCGTTTGCTGAATAATGATAAAAAGAATCAAAACATAAATCGCCGTAGTAAGCGATTGCGGAAGAGCAATAAGAATAGCCAGCGAACCACTGATAATCGGGCCGACAAAGGGAACGATTTCCAAAAGACCGGCCAAAATTGCCAAAACTAAACTGTATTTGACGCCTAAAAGCGTAAGACCAAGAAAAACACCAAAACCGACGGTAGCGCTCAAGAAAATCTGGCCTTGCAGCCACTTTCCTATTTTGGCGCGAGTCCTGAAATAAACATCCAAAACCTGATCCTCAAATCTCGGCGGCAAAATGGCACGTAAGAATTTTTCAACACCGTCTCTGTCAACTGTAAGATAAAAAGACAAGATAAAAACAGAAAAAACAATCGTTAAGTTGCCAAGAAGCCCGCCCACCACATCGGAAAGCGAAACGCTGCCGCTGAACAAAAGATTGGTAATTCTGGTAATATCGCTATTAAGAAGCTTTACGACTCCGGAAAGATCTTTAAGACCGAAAATCGAAGATTGCATATCGCTTAAATTTTCCAGCAAAGTATTCAATTCCGACAAAGCTATCGGGACTACGATGTAAAGCAACAGGGAAAACAAAGCAATGGTAAGCAAAAAAATCAAGAGAGTTCCCAGCACGCGCGGAAATTTTTTCTTTTCCAAAAAATTTACTATCGGATCAAGCGCAGAAGAAATAACTATGGCAAAAATTATGCCAATGATTATATTGCTTACAAAATAAAAAAAGGTGACTAATCCGAGCATCACCGCTATTCTCCACAAACTACCCCAACTTATTTCCAGTTGATCTTTTTCCATAAGAGTTTTGCCGCCCTCCTGCGGCGGGTAAATCCGCTGCCACGGGCATATACAAAATATAACGATTTTAGGATACTAAAGTTTCAAGATTTTATCAAACTTTTGGGCATTTTCGAAAGGTCCAATGACTGCCAAATTGAGCCCCCCATTCCGGATAACGTCTTTTGCGACTTTCATGACATCCGCGGCGGTCACCTTCCTTATTTCCTTGGCAGTTTGTTCGGGAACTTTAATCTTTTCCTTGAATAGCTCCTGCTGGCCATAAAAAATCGCCTGGGCGTCCGAAGTTTCCAGCCCTATCAGGAAATTGCCGATTAAGTGGTTTTTGGCGCGTTCAAGCTCTTTGGCGCCTACTGATTCGTTTTTAATCTTATTGAATTCCTCCAAAATGGCCTCAACTACGGCATCCGCCTTAGTATGGTCCACTCCGGCCGAAACCGCCAAATAACCATGATCCGTAAACAAATCGGCGCCGCATCTTACATAATAAGCCGCCCCCATCTCTCCTCTTATTTTTTGGAACAAACGGGAGCTCATTCCCCCTCCCAATATTTGACTCAAAATTTCAATTATGTATTTTCTCTTGTCATACATATCAAACGCCCTAACCCCGAGAATTAAATGAGTTTGGTCAGAATCTTTATGCTTAAAAACCAATTGCGGAGATTTTTGAGATTCTTTTACTTTTATTTTTGCCGTTTTTTTGCTTATTGGAGTATCGGCAAAAAGTTTTTCAATTTTTTCCAGCATCTTCTTTTCGTCAAAAGATCCGGCAACAACAACAACCGTAGCCTTGCCCGAATAATGAGCTTTTCTGTAATTAACGATATCCGCTTTCGTCATATCCTTTATGTTTTGTTTTTCTCCAGTAACCAACCAGCCCGCCGGCTGATTTCCATAAAGCAATTCGCTGAAATATTCCTGCACCCTCCTCATCGGCATATCTTCATACATATTTATTTCCTCAATTATCACTCCTTTTTCTTTTTCAATTTCTTTTTCGTCAAAAATGGGATTTAAATACATGTCGGCAATAATATCCAAACCGGCGTCGATTTTCTCCGGGCTCACCTTTGTGAAATATCCCGTAAGTTCGTTGCTGGTAAAAGCGTTATAAACTGCGCCCAGCGATTCCATCTCCGAAGCGATAATCATCGGAGATGGCCGTTTTTTAGTTCCTTTAAAACATAAGTGTTCCAAAAAATGTGATACTCCGTTTATTTTTTTAGTTTCATATTCGGAACCAGCCTCAACCAGAACCAGGGCCGTTGTCGCCAAACTTTGCGGATTCGGCGCCAAAATCACCCGCAATCCGTTTTTTAAAATATGTTTTTTGAATTGATGCATAGATTTTATTTTAACCTTTCTGAAATTAAATATCCAATAATTTATTTTGTTTCATTATAAAGTTCCAAAATTTCGGCAGCCGAAAGAGCACGATTATAAAGTCGCATTTCGTCAATTATTCCATTAAAAAAACGAGTGCTATTAACTAAGGATCCAATCGATAAAGGAGTGGTAATACTTCTTAAAGTTTTGTTTTTTGTTACGCTAGTATCAAAAACCCCATTGATATAAATTTTTACGACAGAAGTATCGTAAGTCGCAGCAATATGATACCAAACTCCCGTTCCGTCGGTTACGGCCACAGTACTTTGAAGACTCGCGGCAGTATTGTCCGTGAAATCTAATTGGGTGAAAGCCAAATTCGACGTATAATTCCAGCCAAGTTTATAATAATCGTAAGCATCCCTAATGCTGAAAATATTGTTATCGGCCCCATCACTAGTTCCATGGCCCTCTATATACACCCAAGCTGCCATTGTAATTTTGTTGGTACTCAAATCAACTGTGGGACTTGTTTTATTAACAGAATCATTTGCTCCGTCAAAATCAAGGGCTCCTCGAATCTTTCCTGTTGTCCAAACAGGAACGCTGGCAAAAGTTAAATCATTTCCAATTCCACTAACATCATAAACTGTTGTTCCCGTTCCCTCATCAAGCGGCCAATAACCTATAAGGTTGGGGTCTCGTTTATATTCTTCTACGGCCGTTGGCGTAAGCCTTAAATTCGTTCCCACCTCAAAGCTCGCCAAAGAATCTCCGCCATCCGTTACGGCAAATCCTCCTTCCCCACTAGAATATTTGGTACTTTCTATTTTAGCTGTCAATTCCCAAGAACTCCCCATTACATATGTATAAAATCCTCCGGCTACGGTATTGACTGGATCTATAGGTAAAGACGAAAATAATCCTCCGGCTGCAGTTGAAAAGTTAACCGGTATCCAACCCGTACTGTCTATGTTCCTGTAGTTAGCCGAAGTTGAACAATAGTAGGTATAGCCTGCAGGAAGAGCTGGTAAGGTATAGTCGTCTGTACAGGTATTATCTCCATCCAGGCTTGGAAGAGAAATATATACATACGTGGCTGTTCCGAGAGAGTTCCCTCCCAGTGACTGATATATGCCTAAAGCCTTATGAATATCCTGAAGCTCCGACATCCTCTGCGCATCTCTTGATTGTTTAATTAATTGAGATGGATTCAATACTATAACAGCTACTGCCGATAATACGGCTAGGATGCCGATGACGATGAGGAGTTCGACAAGGGTGAAAGACTTCTCGCTTCGTAAACAAGAAGAGATTTTTTGTAATCTCATTTTAACTTTTAGAAATTAATTCTTCAGATTTTCTTTCAGATAATCAGCCAGTTCTTCGATTTTAATCCTGTCCTGTTTCATCGTGTCGCGGTCGCGGACGGTTACCGCTTTATCTTCCAAACTTTCAAAATCAACAGTCACGCAATAAGGCGTTCCGATTTCGTCTTGGCGGCGATATCTTTTTCCGATGCTCTGGGTCTCGTCGTATTCGCAAATAAAATCTTCCGCCAAATTTTTATAAAGCTTTTTGGCAACCTTGCTCAATTCCTCTTTTTTGGAAAGCGGCAATACCGCCACTTTTACAGGCGCCAGCCATTTCGGGAATTTCATAACGACTCTCGCTTCCTTTTCGCCTTCTTTCGCAGTCGGAGCATCTTCTTCGTGGTATGCGTCAAGCATGGCGACAAGCAATGACCTGTCCACTCCCCAAGTCGGCTCGATAACATGCGGCAGATATTTTTCATTGGTTTCCGGATCGGTATATTGCAAATCCTGTCCGCTTTTCGTCATATGATTTTTCAAATCAAAATCGGTACGGTAAGCCAAGCCATAAAGCTCCTTCTGGCCAAACGGATAATCATATTCAATGTCCACCGTTCTTTTCGAATAATGGGCCCTTTCGCCGTCGGGAATATCGTGAAAATGGAGATGTTTTGAATTTATTCCCAAATGCTTAAGCCATCTCTTCATTTCGTCCAGCCACATGTCAAAATATTCTTCCCACTCTTTGTCTTTTTTTGGCGCGGGAATAAAATATTCTATTTCCATTTGTTCAAACTCGCGTGTCCGGAAAATATAATTTCCGGGAGTAATTTCGTTCCTGAACGCCTTGCCCATCTGGGCGATTCCGAAAGGCAATTTCCTGTGGGAGCTGTCCAAAATGTTTTTGAAATCCACAAATTGCCCCTGCGCCGTTTCAGGCCTGAAGTAAGCAATGTTGGCTTTGTCTTCCGCCGGCCCGATAAAAGTTTTAAACATCAGATTAAACTGGGTTGCCTCAGTAAGATTTTTGCTTCCGCAGGAAGGGCAAAAAATCTGCTTGGTTTCGCCTTCGGCGCGGAAACGATGGTGGCATTCTTTGCATTCGGTAAGCGGGTCGGAAAACTCTTTCAGATGGCCGCTGGCCTCCCAGACTTTGGGATTCATTATTAACGAGGTATCAACGCCAACCACGTCCGTTCTCTGATGGACGAACATTTTCCACCATTCGTTTTTAATGTTGTTTTTCAATTCAACTCCAAGCGGTCCATAATCCCAGGAATTGGCGAATCCCCCGTATATTTCCGATCCGGGGAAAATAAAACCCCGCCTTTTGGCGAGTGAAACGATTTTATCCATCAAGTTTTCCATTTAAAAAAATAATAACAAAAAAAGCCGCAAAAGCCAATTTTTCATTTGCTATCAGCCGTAAGCCATGAGCTATAAGCCAATTACGGCTGCACCACTCCGTCCTGAGAACTGACTGTGGGGTCGCCCGACAAAGAAGAATCCATCGGACTCATAAAACCCGACATTTCCAAAGAAGTAAAATTGTCCGTTGCTTTAATGGATGTTTCTCCCAGCAACGCCATATATGTCCCAACTTGCGAAGCCGAAGGCGTAACCTCAATCTGGAAAATTGCTTCCGCCGGGTCGTCAATTACTCCCTTGTTGGCCGGTATGCTGCTGATCTGCCAGACCATCTGGTTTGTCTTGTCGTCATAAAATGGCGCGGTTCCGAAATCGCTCTTGGTAGTGCCCGTAAACTTCACGCCGTTCGCCAACTGCGCCCTGATTTCCACATTGGAAGAATCAACCGCGTAATTTTTCAAAAGCCAATGAACCGTGAGATTTGTCGGAATGCCGACTTTCAAAGGCAAGCTTCCTTTGTTTAAAATTTTTGAATCCGCATCCCTGAAAAGTATTTTCGCTTCCACTTCGGCATTTCCTTTTACTTTGGTATCCATTTTGGCGATTCCGAAAGTTTTGCTTGTCTTGGCCGTTCCGGGTATGGTCGGCGATTCGATTTCCGCATTAACTTTCAAAGTAAAATTCTTATCGCTCCATCTGTTTATCGGAAAACCCTCTTTGGTTAAAATCTTAAATTTAACCACGCCCGCGCTTTTAGGAGCAAGATAATTAAGCTCCGAAAGATTATCCGGATTCCAAATAAGCGTATTGTCGCTCCGGCGCAAAGAAGCGTTAGTTTCCAAATAATTAAAATCAAACAATTCTCCCACAAGCTGGGCTCTGATTACGACATTGCGCAGCGGAACGTCGGTATTATTGACGTAGCTTAAAACATAATTAAGTTCGTCTCCCAGGCCGGAAATATAATCTTCCTGCTTGTCGTTTAAAATAATATTGAAAGAAATGGCGGAGGGCGAAATCATCAGCTGCGTTTCCTTGGTATTGAAAACATAGGTCTGTCCCCCAAGAGTCATTTTCATTTCCGTTTTGAAAGAAAAAGTGGAATTTTCCGGGCCTATGATTTCTCCGTTAAAAGAAAAACTGCCTTCGGAGCCCTTCCTTAAATCCCCCAAAACCCAGACATTATTCGCTTTGTCCGGCTTTAATGAAGAATTTTTGAAAGAAAAATTCGCCGGATATTCTATTTTCAGCTCCAAGTTGGAAAAATCCGCTTCGGAAACATTTTTATAAGCAACCTCCGTTTCAAATTCCTCGCCGCTCAAAATCTCTTCGGAAACCGCCAAATCAACCGATATGCCGGATTCCCCGACGGCAATTTCATACTCTTTAGTTTTCTCAAAATGAGTCGATAAAGAAGAAGACGTATAAGTGACCGAAGCTTTTATTTTTGCCGCAGAATTTTCTCCTTTAAGAAAAACTATATTATATGTTTCCGATATCAGGCTGCCCTCTCCTATGCTGCCCAAATTCCTGCTTTCCTTAAGCTTGCTTTCATTGCTGCCGACAAATACCGCGCCCTCGGGCAATGTTAAGGACATTTTGGCGTCCTCCAAAACATTTTTCGACTGATTGCTGAAACCGACTTTCAAATCAAACGGCGCTCCGATGCTGACTTTGTCGGGCGCTTCAAAATACAAGCTGAGGCCGCGGCTGGAATCGGAAAAATAATAAAAAGCGGCAACGGCAATAATGGCGGTTATCGCGTATAAGAAAAATTTTGATTGTTTAGTTAATAGCATATTCTTCTTTTTCTTTCGCTTCCGATAAACATTTTTTACAATAGAAAGCCAGGTCTCTTGCGGAAAACACTTCCGGTTCGCCCCTGTGGCAATGGCCGCACCTGGCAAAGCTCGGGTCGTATCCCAGCAAACTCAGCGCTTCCGCTAAATTTCTGCTTTCCGCGTCGCTCTCTAATAATTTATTCAAAAAATTCCATAAGGTCAAATCTCTTTGATGTTCGGCAGCCAAATCTTTCACCAACGACATTATTTTCACCGTTCCGCCGCTCCGTTTTCCTTTTTTAATTGAAAGGCCGTCAACCGCCAGCGGGCCGTTTTTATCTATTATTCTGGCTTCAACAACATTAAGCGGCTCAAAATGCGCCGCCAGCTTGGAAGTGATTTTTCTCGCACTGGTGATTTTTGCGGAAATTTTTCCGTAATCCTTGGTAAAAAGATAAACTCTTGAATCAGCTTCTCCTTGGTTTATTTTGTCCAAGACAATGGCTTCAGTAACGGCTTCAAACATATATGAAATTTTAACATAATTACCGGCTGATAGTTAATTGGCTGTTTTTATCTTTATTTGACTAAATCAAAATAATCTGTTAAAATAATTATCGTACTGAACATTAAAAACCGACAGGGGGTATCCGAGATGACCACAAAATTTTTCAGCGTAATTTTCAAGAGTGGCGAGCACCGCATCGTAAAGGCAAGAAAAAAGGCAACGATCATCAAGAGATTCAAAAAGTCCGGAAGGTTCAAGGACTTGGCCATGACAAGAAAGGAAATCATGACGAGTTCCGGACCCAAAGACATCTTTGTAAGGCTGATCGTGGAAATACCCGACTGCAACTTACGGGAATTGCTGCCCAATGGCCGCTACACTACCAAATGCGAATTTGGGGTGTGCAACCTTATTGAGTGCGGCTGCTGCCACAACAATTTCAGAAAAATAAGCAAGCGTGTCAGTTTCGAAACAAGGAAGCTAGTACAAAAAGAAATGGGAGAGCTGGCAATGGCCTGCAGCGGCGAGTAGTCTGTATTTTTAAAAGTAGTCATAAATATCAAGGAGTTGATTAAAAATCAGCTCCTTTTTATTAAAAAATCGCCCCCAACTGTAAAGTTGGGGGCGTCGCACGGGGTTGAAAATCGGAAAGAACTTATTTCTCGATCGTGATCTGGATGGCCTTGTAGGTGTTGGGATCGCCCTCGTTGAGAGCTATCTCTGTCGCCGTTTCGTGGTTTGCGCTGTGTTTTATTTCCACGATTTCCGGCTTCAGATTCTTCTTCTCGCAGCTCTCCCAAACGATCTTGGCCGCGCCGACAAGCCACTTGGAATTGACGTCAGAGAGCTTGAAAACGAACGGGCATGTGTTCAGAAGCTCGAGACGCTTGCCATCCCAGTCGCTCTGCCTCAGTTCCATTACGATGTGGGTGATCGTTGTTTTGTTTCCGATCACGCTCCCTATCGTTTCCAGAATGGCGGCAGCGCGGTTTTCCGCGGCGCTTTCGGCAGCCATGTTCTCCTGCTCCTTCTTGGTCTCTTTCTCTTCCATGATTTTCACCTCTCCTTTGGATTTTATTTAAAATAGCTGTTTGTAAGGCATGCCTTGATATAAATAACTATTTAATAAGGCATAATCCTTAACTTTTTAATATTATAAT
>JAQURY010000026.1 GCA_028715395.1 Minisyncoccota bacterium | reverse complement strand
CAAAGGAAAAAGCCATATCCGAAACCAAACCGGGCAAGGCTTCTGTCAAAAAAGTTGATACCGGCAGAGTTTATATTAAGGCGTCTTACAATACCACTCTTATTTCCGTTACGGACGATAAGGGGAATTTGTTGGCGTGGGCTTCGGCCGGCACAATGGGTTTTTCCGGTCCGAAAAAAGCCACTCCTTTCGCGGCTTCAAAAGTAGCTTCCACTCTTGCCGAGAAACTTAAGAAAAGCGGCCCTATCAATATTCATGTATTTGTAAATGGAGTGGGTGGAGGAAGAGATTCGGCGATCCGTTCGTTAGCCAATCAAGGATTTAATATTTTATCAATTACGGATATTACGCCGATTCCGCATAACGGTCCGAGACCTTGCAAAACAAGAAGAATTTAAATTTATGTTTAATACTAGAGAAAAAAAAGAGAGATCGCTCGGTGTAAAGCTTTTTTTGAAAGCGAGCCGTTGTAATTCTCCGAAATGCGCCACAATCAGAAGGCCGCAGCCGCCTGGCGCGCACGGAAAAGCGAGGAGAAGGGGAATGTCGGAATACGGGCAGCAGCTTAAAGAAAAGCAAAAAATCAGATACAGCTATGGGCTCAGGGAGTCCCAAATGAAAAGAATTTTTACCGAAGCGTCAAGAAATCCCGGAGTTACCGGAGAAACAATTTTGCAATTGCTGGAGAGGAGATTGGACAATGTGGTTTTTCGTCTTGGTCTGGCCTTGTCCAGATCGGTAGCCAGACAGCTGGTGGGTCATGGGCATATTATGGTTAACGGAAGAAGGGTAACGATTCCGTCTTTTTGCGTTAAAATCGGCGACAAGATTTCAATAAGGCCGCAGTCAAAAGAAAATCTTATTTTCAAAGATTTGGGCGCGACTATGAAAAAATATCAGGCTCCGGCGTGGCTTAAGTTAGATAACGAAAAATATGAAGGCGAGGTCGTAGCTTTACCAAAGGAATTTGAGGATTCTTTTGACGTTAACATGGTCGTAGATTTTTATTCAAAACAATAAGATATACTATATATAGTCGTAGTTTTTATAATTAAAAATAAAATAAATAAAAATAATAAGTATGGAGTTAATTAATTTAAATGAAGCAGTTAGCATTAAAAAGATTTCAGAAACCGATACCGACGGAGTTTTTGAAATAGAAGGACTGTACGGCGGATATGGTTTAACAGTGGGAAATGCCCTGAGAAGAGTGCTTCTTTCTTCATTGCCTGGCGCTGTCATCACCCAATTTAAAATTAAGGGAGTCAATCACGAATTTTCCACTATTCCGAACATTGTTGAGGATGTAGTTGAAATCGGATTGAATTTGAAAAAAATAAGATTCCGTTTTTTTGCGAATGAACCGCAGACTTTGACTTTAAAAATCAAAGGAGAAAAAGACGTAACAGCAGCCGACATAGAAACGAATTCCCAAGTGGAGATAATCACTCCCGATGTTCACATTGCCACTTTGACCGCCAAGGGCGCGGAATTGGAAATGGAAATGAAAATAGAACAAGGACTCGGATATGTTCCGGTTGAAGCCAGAAAGCTTGAAAAATTGCCCATCGGCATGATAGCCTTAGACGCGTTTTTCTCTCCGGTAATCAGAGTTAATTTTTCCGTTGAAAATATGCGTATTGGAGACAGAACCGATTATAACCGCTTGAAGGTGGAAATTAAGACGGACGGAAGCATAACTCCTTCTGCGGCGTTGGTTAAATCCAGCGATACCATGAAGGGACATTTTGAAAAGATTTCCAAGCTGGAAGTGAGGCAAATTACGGTTCCGGAAGTTAAAGAAGCGAAAAAAGCCGCTAAAAAAACGGCCAAAAAGAAAACAGCTAAAAAATAAATGAGAAAGTTTCACAGAAAGCGCGGTCCGAGAAGATCTTTTATGAGGTCTTTGGCCCACAATTTAATAATGAAAGGCAGGACGGAAACGACTGAAACGAGAGCCAAAGAAATGAGGCCGTTTGTCGAGAAATTATTGACGATAGCCAGAAAACAAACGCTTGCCGCGCACAGAATTTTGCTTTCAAGACTGCCCAAAGACGCCGCCAACAAGCTTTTTTACGATTGGGCGCCGAAATATAAAGACAGAAGTTCCGGACAAACTAGAATTATTAAAATGTTCGGTTCAAGAAAAAGGGACGGAGTCAAAAAAGCGATTATAGAATTTGTATAATATGGATTACGTTATAGACGCAAAAGGAAAAAGATTGGGAAGAATAGCCTCTGAAGTGGCGGTTATTTTGCAGGGCAAAAAAAGCGTCCATTATGAGCCGCGTTTGGCCGGACAGGATAATGTAACGGTGAAAAATATCAGTAAATTGCAGTTTACCAGCGGAAAAGAAGTCAAGAAAATTTATTACAGACATACGGGATATATGGGCCACTTGAAAGAGCTGACTCTAAAACAAATGTTTGAAAAATCTCCCGAAAATGTTTTAAAATTGGCCGTTGAGAGAATGCTCCCGAAAAATCATTTGAAAGCGAAAAGAATGAGAAGATTAACCATAGAAAAATAAAAATTATGGCAAAAGCAAAAAAAGAAACCGTTAAAGAAAAAGAAATAAAAAAGGAGCATAAGCCTAGCAGGTATATTGAGGCGCGCGGAGGAAGAAAAACTTCGGTGGCCAGGGTGAGATTATTTTCCGGACAATCGGGAATAACGATAAACGGAAAAGATCTTAAAGATTATTTTAAAAATCCTAAACACCAAGAAATTGTTTTGTCGGCTTTATTCGTCGCTAAAGATGGAGAAAAGTATGGCGTGACAGTAGTTGTAAAAGGAGGAGGATTAACCGGCCAAGCCGAAGCTATCAGACATGGCATTGCCGGAGCTCTCGTTAAATCAAACGAAGAATTCAGAAAAAGACTTAGAAAGATGGGATATTTGACCAGGGATTCCAGAATGGTGGAGAGGAAGAAATATGGGCTTAAAAAAGCCAGAAGAGCGCCGCAGTGGGCTAAAAGGTAATTCGGTTACATTATTTTCTCAACCCGCTTCGCGAATCCAGCGATTCGCTTGCTTTTGCTCGCCGTTTTGGTCCGACTGCGGTCGGACACCATGCCAAAACGGCTCACGGGTTATCGAAAATAACATAACCTCATTTTTGGAGTTAATGGAATTCAAACAGCAATTTTACGGCTATTTTTATTTACTCGTTCAGTAATTTATAGCCTCACTACGCTTGGGGTTGTGGAAAAAAGAATGATCTCTTTTTATTGGCAAATAAAATAATTATTCCAAACCGGTTTTATAGAAGATTCCATCAGTGATGAAATAAACGAAATTATTTGCCGGGTTGTATTGGTAATCGTCCATTTTAAGATTGATTATTTGCTGGTTAATCGGCTGCCTGTCATCAATTTCCAATAAGTAAGTTTTTTCCGGGAATTTAATCAGCAAATGAGCCGAACCGGAATGCCAATCAAACGGATGGCTTTGATCAAGTTGATAATAGCCGAGAGAAGCATAATCTCCCGATTTTTTATCGGACCATTTTTGCTGTTCAGCTAGGAAATAAACCCTGATTTCGCCGGAGTCTTCCCAGAAGGCTATTTTTTTGCCGTCAGGCGAGAACTTGAAGTATTTTGCCGAAGAGGAAATAACCGTTGATTCCAAGGAAGCGGTATTTATTAGGGTAATTTTTTCGCCGGACAGAAAAGCCAAAGTCAGTCCATCCGAAGATACTTCCATTTTTTCCGGTAAAGCGGTTATTTTAGAGGAGATGACTTTTTTTGATTTTGTAGCTAAATTATAGGAATATAAGCCGGTTTTTTTGATGATAAATAATTCTTTATTCTGCGCCAACGCCACGGAGGAATTTTTTTCATTAAGCGTTTCCAGTTTAAAGTTTGAAAAATCAAGGACATATATTTCTCCGGCGGAATTGAGTATCAGTTTCTTTTGGTCATAAGGATGGGGGAATATTTTAGCCGAAGAATTTAATTCAGTGGCCGCCAGATTGTTGAAAATAAGACTTATGTTCAAGGCCGCATTATTTTGGTCGGGATTAACGACAAAATAAGATTTTTCCGCGGAATCGTAAGTTAAAGCGGAATTATCGCCGTAAAGCCAGTTTTTCAGGTCTGTTCCCGCGGCTTTTTTGCCGTTGATGAATAATTTTCCGGAAGAAGTTTTCCAGGCGGAATATTTTTTTCCTGTCCAAAAGCCAGCAACGTCTTTATATATTAATTCCGCTGACCAGTCGTTCGGAAGAAGGATTATCGGATAAGTGCGCGAAACCAATGACGGTTTTACATAGATATTTTTTGTCCAATTTTGATAGCCCTCTTTTGACGCTTCCACTTTATAATTTTTTGGCAGGAGATTAGTAACTAAAATGCCGTCTTTGAACAAGCCGGGGTTAAGCTGAAGCTTTTCTTTTCCGATTTTGATCTGAATGTCTTTTGTCTGGGCCTCGAGGTAGATGGCGCCAGAACGGCTTAGTGTCAGATTTTTAAGGTCAATTAGCAAGCCGGTTGAATAGAAAATTAAAAAACCTCCGATTAGAAGAAAGAGAATTATGAATGAAATAGTCACAAGCCGCCTTACTTTCAGGGTCATATTACTATGATATATTATTTTGCCGAGTAGGCAATTGTTTTCGATTTTGACAGGAGGGGTTGCAGGGCTTAGAATAGAGTATAAATAAATAGGAACTCTCCGATGGTCATCGGAGTGCTCAAATTTGTGGATAAATTTTACCGCATATTTGGGCGATAAAATTTATACAAATTTGGCACATGTTTAATAAAAAAATCGGAATTGATTTGGGAACCGCTAACACGATAGTTTTCGTGCCGGGCAAGGGATACATTATTAACGAGCCGACCATCGTTGCTTTGAGTTTGCCCGACAATGGCGTTTTGGCTGTAGGCAGGGAAGCGAAAGATATGATCGGCCGGACCCCGGAAGATATCATGGCTTATCGTCCGCTGAAAGACGGAGTTATTGCGGATTACTACATTACCAAGGCCATGCTGAAATATTTTATTTCAAAAGCAAACAGTTATTTCAATATTTTTAAACCGGATGTTGTTTTGTCGGTGCCGGCCGGAATCACTCCAACGGAAAGAAGGGCGGTGATGAACGCCGCCAGAGAAGCCGGAGCCAAAGAGGCTTATATTGTCAAAGAGCCTATTTTGGCGGCTTTAGGAGCGGGAATACCGATAAACTCGCATTCGGGCAATATGATTATCAATATCGGCGGCGGAACGTCGGAAGTGGCGGTTGTTTCTTTGGGGGGAATTGTTTCGTGGTCAAGCTTGAGGGTGGCTGGAAATAAGTTCGACCAGGCGATAATGGATTACATCAAGAAAAAATATTCTTTGATTATCGGAGAACAGATGGCGGAAACCGTGAAAATAGAAATAGGCGCGGCATTGCCGTCAAAAGAAAAGTTTGAATTTCAGCTTAGGGGAAGGGATTTTTCGTCCGGGCTTCCGAAAGACGTTATTATAAACTCCAACGAAATAGCCGAGGCGCTTAACGCCCATTTATTGGATATTGCGGCTTCGGTCCAGAATGTTTTTAACGTTACGCCCCCGGAACTTGTGGCAGACATAATGGACAAGGGCATTATAGTTTCGGGCGGAGGAGCGCATCTTCGAGGAATAGACGATTTTTTCAAGAGAGTGACCGGCGTTCAGACATATATAGCCGATGAACCGCTTTTCTGCGTTGCCAAAGGCGCGGGCTTGATTTTAAGCCACTTGGATATCTATAAGAGAACGTTGCTGAATAAGAGATAATTTATGTTTATCGGGAATCAGCATTTAATCGGAGATTTTAAAAAATTGGCCGGAGCCGGAAAATTGGCGCACGGCTATATTTTTTTTGGAGAGCCGCAATCCGGGAAACTTTCCTTTGCGCGCTGCCTGGCGAATTTTCTGGAAAACGGCGAATTTGATTTTCCCAAAAGAGTTTTGTCGGATACGTTAGTTGTTAATGAAGACGGCAAAGAGAGCGGAATAGATTTTATGAGAGAGCTGAAAAGTTTTTTATTCCAGACATCAATTGTTTCCAA
>JAQURY010000011.1 GCA_028715395.1 Minisyncoccota bacterium | reverse complement strand
CTATATTTGTTAAAAGGGCTTAATGGCCCGTTTTTAAAACCCCTGTATGTCGTAATTATGCCCAAAAAGGGCGTAGTAACTAACTTAGGGGTCATTCGTTCTATATGTTAGAAGACGAAATCAAATATATAAAGGACGCTCAAAAGGGCAATAAGAAGGCCTTTGGCGTTCTCTATAACCATTATCTTCCTAAAATATACAGATTTGTTTTTTTGAAGGTTAGCAGCAAATCCTCGGCCGAAGATCTCTCGCATGAAGTTTTCCTGAACGCCTGGAAAAATATAAATTCCTACGTTCACCGGGAATTCCCATTTTCCAGCTGGCTATACCAGCTCGCGAGAAACGAAGTCATAGATTTCTACAGAACCACTAAAAAAAATATTTCATTGGAAGACATACTGGAAGAACCGCCTGACACGAAAATCGACGAAGGAAAAATCATTGACTCAAAGCTGAACATAGAAAAAATAAAATCTCTCATTCCCCGCCTTTCCCAGAACCAGCAAGATGTCCTAATAATGAGATTCGTTGAAGATTTAAGCCCGGAAGAAATTGCGGCAATAATCGGAAAAAGCGTCGGAGCCGTAAGATTAATCCAACATAGAGCGTTAAATTCATTAAAACAACTATATGGAAAAAATAATCGAGATATTAAAACAACTTAAACTGATAGAACCCGAACAAGAATTTAAAACCCGTTCTCTGAACGTTATTTTGGGCGCGCCGCAAATCCAGGGCTCGTTCATTATGAAAAAATTCTTTGAATCCGTTAAGTTCGGCGCGACTCTCAGCTTGGCCTGTTTCTTTATTCTTGTAGTCATCGGAGGAATTTCCGTTCTCAGGGAAATTTCCCCCGCCAATCTTGCCAGTTTGAACACCGAAACAATAAACAAAGAATATAACGCCTCCGATATCAGGATAACCTTGTCGGAAATAAACTATTACAGCGATTCTTTGGATAAAGTAGCCATGGCGCTGACCGAAGCCATCAAAAACAAGCCCGAACATCTCGACTCTGTGGTTATTGAACAAGAAATCGAAGGAATTGGCGCGTCTATTGAGGAAGAAACAAAAAATTTGGACGATATTTTAAACGATTTGTCCCAGTAATATATGAAAAAATTCAAAAAGATAATTTTCGTAATTATCATTGTTTTTGTGGCCATTACAATGGTAATTCCGTTTTTTAACCTAAATGCTCAGGAGACCCTTAAATCTCCTCTTAAAGACGTCATTTCCAGCATAGACGACCTTGCCAACCTCAAAGACAATAATGATCTTTCAGACGAAGAAAAAACTGTTAAGGAAATAGAAATCCGCGGACAAGCGCTGTTAAAAATCGCAGGCCTTTCTCTTTTGGAAGTGGAAAATTTGAAAAATAAGCTTGAATCTCTCGTTTTGGACTCCGACGAAGAAGTGGCTATAAAAGACAAATTTCTTTTAATACTCGACAGCAACAAAGAATATTCTGAAGAATTGCAGAAAAAAATAGAAGAAACGGAAAATCTGACCTTGAAAGAAATTAAAGTTCTCGCCCAAGATTTCAAAGAATGGCGAGGAGTGAATTATACCGAAACCGTGAAAGATATTCTTTCTTTTATTTTGGTCTTCCAGCAAAAAAACGCTGTCAGAACAGCCGACACTCGGCTTGAAAAAATAAACACCGATATCAGAAAGCTTGAAATCGCCAAAATGATAAAAAAGGAAGATACCTGGAATCTTTTGAATAACGCCATGAAAAACCTTACCAGCGCCCATCTTTATATAGACAAAGCCGAAGACATGCTTATTCCCGTCCTCCGCGAAGAATTGCTTGATTCCGCCACTACTTCTCCGGAAGAAATAGCCTCTGAAGAAGAAAATAATTCCACCACAACCGTCAAAGATATAAATACCGAAATTAAAGTGTTGGTTGGAAAATCCTTAAACGAAGTGCGGAGCGCTTACAAAAACTTTTTGAGCATTAGCAATAAAATCAGGAAAAAAATAGGATACTAAAAAAAATAACCCCGTAGGGGGTTATTTTTTTATTTAAAGCTTTTTATTTAACCGCTTCCTTCAGGGCCTTGGCGGCTCTGAATTTCGGTTTAGTTGAAGCTGCTATCTGAATCTTTTGGCCGGTCTTAGGATTAATCCCCATTCTGGCCGCCATCTTCACCGCTTTGAAAGCTCCGAATCCGCTGATCGCGACCTCGTCGCCTTTCTTCAAAGCATTGGCGATTTCATCAAAAACCATATCCACCGCTTCTTGCGCCTGCTTCTTGGTCTTGAATTCAATCTTTTTCATCAACGCTTCTACGAGTTCTTCTTTTCTCATAAAATTTTTTTTTTAATTAATTCTTCGACCTCCCTGCCCCGACCGAAGAACGGCAGGCAGATTTATTTGCTTATTTATTCTAACAAACTAAAACGGTTTTTCCTAATCTTATCTCGCAACCTCAACCGCCCTCATTTCTCTGATTACCGTAACCTTCACTTCTCCGGGATATTTTAATTCGGATTGTATCTTTGACGCAACATCCTTAGCCAATTGCAAAGCTCCGAAGTCGTCAATCTTTTCCGGCGTTACGAAAATCCTGATTTCCCTTCCGGCTGAAACCGCATAAGCATTTTTCACTCCTTCAAAGGAAGTGGCCAGCTTTTCCAGATCCTGCAGTCTTTTAATGTAGTTTTCAATAGTTCCCCGGCGGGCTCCCGGCCTGGCTGCCGACAGAATATCGGCTGCCGCCACAAGATAAGATTCCGGCGAAGAAAACGGGTATTCTTCGTGATGGGATTCCATCGCTTTTATCACCTTTTCGTCTATGCCGTACTTTTTCAAAAGCTTCATTCCGATTTCCACATGGGTTCCCTCCACCTCATGGTCAATGGCTTTTCCGATATCGTGGAGCAAAGCGGCTTTTTTCGTTATTTCAACATTAACGCCAAGCTCCGCCGCCATCATTCCGGCAATATGAGACATTTCAATCGAGTGGATTAAAACATTTTGTCCAAAACTCGTTCTAAAATACAATCTTCCCAAAAGCGCGATAATATCTTTCGGCAATCCCACTACGCCCACTTCCAAGGTCGCGTTTTCTCCTATTTCCTGCATTCTCTTGTTTAATTCCTGCCGCGCTTCTTCAACTTTTTCCTCGATTCTTGCCGGCTGAATTCTTCCGTCTTTGACCAATTTTTCCAAAGCCAGCCTGGCAACCTCTCTCCTGAGCGGATCAAAAGAAGAAAGCACAACGCTGTCCGGCATTTCATCAACAATAACTTCAACTCCCGTCAATCTTTCCAAGGTTCTGATGTTTCTTCCTTCGCGGCCGATGATTTTTCCTTTTAATTCCTCGCTGGGCAAATGAAAAGCGCTGGTAGTAGCGTCCGCGATATGCGATCTGGCGTAGCGCTGAATCGCCGTGGTGATTATATCCAAGCTTTTTTTCTCGACATCCTCCAATTTTTCTTTTTCCAGCTTCTGCATTATTTCCATCAGCTCTTCCTTGTTTTCCTGCTTAACTTTTTCCATCAGCTGTTTCTTGGCATCATCAAAAGAAAGCTTGGCTACTTTTTCCAATTCTTTGAAAATTTTTCCTTTTAGCTCTTCCGTCTCGGCTTTCTCCGTGGCCAGTTTCTTTTCTTCATTTTCAAGACTTATTTTTTGCGCGCCAATATCACCCTGCTGCTTTTCAAGGAATTCTTCTTTTTTCATAAGACGTTCTTCTATGCGCGCGTTCTGTGCCTTCTGCTCTTTCTCTTCTTTTTTAACTTCTTCAAGCAAAGAAACAGCTTTGTCTTTTGCTTCCAAGACAATCTGTTTGGCCTGGGACTCGGCGTCCTCAAGCAATGACTTTATTTTCTGTTCCGCGGAACTGGCTTTACGCGACAGCGTTCCTTGACGGACAAAGTATCCAACCCCCGCTCCAAGCACTAAAAACGCCCAAAACAATGGATTCGTAAACATATATTAAGTTGTTCGCTAAGTATTTCATTGAAATAAATGAATTTGTTAGGAACCGTTAGTTAATTATTATTTTTATATTATAATGTAGATAACCTTTTCGGTCAATAAAACAATGAAACGACAGATAATTTTAGCCATTTTGGACGGCTGGGGCATAGGAAGCAAGGACGCCTCCAACCCCATCTATTCGGCTACCACGCCAAATATTGATTTCATCAAGAGCCATTTTCAGATGGGCAGCTTGCAGGCTTCGGGAATTGCCGTGGGTTTGCCCTGGGGAGAAGCCGGCAACAGCGAAGTGGGACATCTTACCATCGGCGCCGGAAAAATCATTTACCAGCATTATCCGCGCATAACAATGTCTATTCAGGACGGCTCATTTTTCAAAAATAAAACTCTTCTGGAAACGGTAAAACACGTTAAAAAGAACAAAAGCGCCCTTAATCTGGTAGGACTCTTAAGCGACGCCAACATTCACGCCGCCGTTGAACATTTAATTGCCTTGATAGATTTCGCCGTCAAAAATGAAACGCCTAAAGTTAATTTGCATCTTTTTACCGACGGCAAAGACAGCAATCCCGAATCGTCTTTGGATATTCTCAAAAAAGTCATTCCTCTTTTAAGCGATAAAGTAAAACTCGCCAGCATTTCCGGAAGGCATTATGGAGAAGACAGGGATGCGCACTGGGACAGAACGCAAAAAGCTTACGAAGTCCTGACGGGAACCGGACCGGTAACCGACAATTACGAAAAAGTAATAAAAGAAACTTATGCCGACGGATTAAACGACGAATTCGTCAAGCCATATATCGTCGGGCCGGAAAATAATTGCATCAAAGACAACGACGCGGTTTTCTTTTTTGATTACCGCGAAGACAGCATCCGCCAAATTGTCACTTCTTTCACGGAGCCGGAGTTTAAAGAATTTCCCGTTAAAAAATTAAAAAATCTCTACATCGCCTCAATGACAAAATATGCGGAAAAATTCAAAATCCCCGTGGCTTTCTCTCCGGAAAAAGTCGAGGATCCTCTGGGAAAAGTTTTAGCTGACAACGGAAAAACTCAGCTTCGCATCGCCGAAACGGAAAAATACGCCCACGTCACTTATTTTTTCAACGGACTTATTGAACCGCCTTTCAATAACGAATTCAGGATTCTGGTGCCGTCAAAAAATGTTGCCAGCCACGCCGAACACCCCGAAATGATGGCCGCAGAACTCACTTCGCGCATTATTCAGTCAATGGATGATGAGGCTTTTGATTTTATATTGGTAAACTACGCAAACGGCGACCTCATCGCTCACACGGGAAATTTTGACGCCGCTCTGGAAGCGGTGAAAATCATCGACGAAGAAATGGGCAAGCTGGCCAAAAAAGTCATCGAAAGAAATGATGTGCTTATTATTACTTCCGACCACGGCAACATTGAAAAGATGATGGATTTAAAAACCAACAAAATAACCACCGGCCACGACATGTCCCCCGTCCCCGTTTATCTCATCGGCAGAGAATTCCAGAAAAATAAAACAATGGAAGACGTCAACGACATAGAAAAACAAAATGCGGGCGTGCTTTCCGATATTGCCCCCACAATCCTCGAATTGATGAATATCGAAAAACCGAAACAAATGACCGGCCAAAGCCTGCTCGGCTCGCTTGAATAAGGGCTTATTTCCGGCCTCAGGATTTTCTGCTATACTTTAAATAATGAAGCTTTTCGGTAAAATAATTTTTTCCTTAGTCGTAAATTTCGTGGCTCTTTCCGCGGCTGTTTATTTCGTGCCGGGATTTGAAATTTCCGGCAACATTGAAAATATCCTTGTTGTTACGGCGATATTCACACTAATAAACCTCTTCATCAAGCCGATTCTTAAACTGATAGCGGCGCCGTTAATTATTATTACTCTTGGATTGGCCAGCCTGATAATAAACGCCATTTTGCTCTATGCGTTGACTTATCTAGACGCCAATGTTACTATATCTTCAACTGAATCCCTTTTGTATGCGACGCTGATTATCAGCGCGGTAAATATAATTGTAAATTTTTCAGCCAAATCTCTGTATAAAAACGACTAATATTATGAACTTGATCTCCATACTTCAGATTATTGTTTCAGTCATATTAATAATTCTTGTTTTGCTTCAGGAAAAATCTTCCGGCTTGTCCGGAGCTTTTGGCGGAAGCGATTCGGGAGGATTTTATCAAACCAGGCGCGGACTGGAAAAAGCGATTTTTTTTGCCACCATTATTATGGCTCTCGCTTTCGCCGGACTCGCATTAATTGACCTGATTTATTAAGCAAATAAAAAAATTCGCATTATTCGCCCTGCCTGCCGGCAGGCGGGGATTACTCCATGTTTCTTTATAATATTTTTAAAACTTTTACCCGCATGGAACGATTCTTTTTCGGAGGATCGTTATTGGTATTTGTCGTGTCTTTCATTTTCCTGATTTCCTTTTATTTGAACGCCCATACCGTCAGCGTACCCGTTTCCAGCAACCAATATACCGAAGGAATAATCGGCCAGCCAATTTACATAAACCCCGTAATTTCCGGAACCAATGACGCAGACAACGACCTTTCGGAAATCGTTTATAGCGACCTTACGGAACTGACCGACTATTATAAAATCGACGAAACCGGAAAAATTTGGAATATATTCCTTAAGCCAGACTTGAAGTGGAGCGACGGTAAGCCCTTAACAACGGACGACATAATTTACACCATTGAAACGATCCAAGACCCGAACACGCGCTCTCCTCTTTACCAGACCTGGCAGGGGGTGGTGGCGCAAAGAATCAGCGAACTGGAAATTGAATTCAATTTGAGAACCCCGTACGCGTTCTTTCTTGATAATTTAAAAGATTTGAAAATAATCCCTGAACATATCTTCGGAACAATTCCGTCGTCCAACTTCCGGCTTTCCGATTATAATTTGGAGCCAATCGGCAGCGGTCCCTACAAATTCATTTCCTACACAAAAAGAAAAGATGGATTTATTACCGATTATTATTTCACCGCCAACGATAATTTCGCCTCAACCACGCCTTACATTAAAAATTTCAACGTGAAATTTTTCCAGGATTCCGATGAGCTCATCAGCGCTTTCAACAGCAAAAAAATAGACGGTTTTGGAGATTTGAATCCTAAAAACATTACCGACATTAAAATCAGCAACAGCATAATCGAAGTCCCGATGCCCCGTTATTACGCCATTTTCTTCAATACCGCGGCCAACGCCGCCCTTCAGGATAAAAATATCCGACTAGCCATGGAAACCGCTACCGACAAGAAAAAGATAATAGAAAAAGTTTTTGACAATAAAGCCTTGGTTGCTGACGGCCCGATTCTCCCGACCATGCAAGGATATGATCCCGCATCCCAGGTTCCGCAAGAATTTTCCATAGAAAAAAGCGTTCAGCTGCTTGAAAGCAATGGCTGGGTGGTCGCCACCGACGGCGTCCGCGAAAAGAGAGCCGGCAACATTACCAATAGGCTGGAGTTTGATTTGATAGTTCCCCAGATACCATTTTTGGAAGAAACCGTTAATATTATAAAAGAAGACTGGCAAGCCGCCGGAATCAAAATAAATCCGATTATTCTCAATCCCCTGGACATCAATAACGAAGTCATCAAAACCAGAAATTATCAGATGATAATTTTCGGAAATATTTTAAAAAATAATCCCGACATCTTTTCTTTCTGGCATTCTTCCGGAAAATTCTATCCCGGCTTGAATCTGGCGATTTACGGAAATAAAAAAGTTGATGATCTGCTTGAATCAATCAGAAAGGAATTCGACCAGGCAAAAAGAGATGAAGCGCTGAAAACGCTGCAATTAACAATAAACAGCGACAAGCCGGCAATCTTCCTTTTTTCGCCGACCTACCTGTATATCGGACCGCGGAGTTTGGGAGGGTTTACGCAAGATCCGATTACCGTTCCCTCCAAGAGGCTTAATAACGTTTATCTTTGGCACTTAAAAACTACAAGAATATTCAAATAATGGACAACTTCAAAAACGCAATTTTAAATTTCAACAAACAGCTCTCGCCTTCAATGCTGCGGCTTTCCCGTCTGGAAAAAATAAAAAATTCCAAGCCGGATTCAATTATTATTGTCGGCATGGGCGGTTCCGGCCAAGCGGGGTTCCTGATTTCGGATTTGAAATATGAGCTTGGGATAACCGCGCCGGTAATGGTCTGGGAAAATTACGACTTGCCGAAAATCAATTATAAGAAGCCGCTGTTTATCTTTGTTTCTTTTTCCGGAAATACGGCTGAAACTCTGAGCGGGTTTTCCAAAGCCAAGCTTAAAGCCGTTGTCTGCTCCGGAGGAAAATTAGAACAAATGGCGGACAAATCAAAGTCCCCGATAGTTGTTTTTTCGGCAGGAAATCTGGCGCCGCGGCAGGCAAATGGGCTGATGTTCTCCGCTATCGCTCAAATCATTAAGGCCGCCTTCCCGAAAACCAAAACAAATTTCTCGCGCGTTAATCCCGCGTCTCTGGAAAAATACGGAAAACAAATCGCCGCCAAAATAAAAAATAAAACTATTTTGGTTTACAGCTCTCCGGAGAACAACCATCTTTCATATGTCTGGAAAACCAACCTCAACGAAACCGCCAAAGCGATGGCTTTCTCCGGAACTTTTCCCGAAATGGTCCATAACGAAATAGTTCCTTTTGAAAATCGCCAGAAAAATACGGTAATTTTATTCCTGAAAAATTGGGCGGGGCAAGCCGGCAAAAAAGCCGCCGTTGTCGCCAAGCTGCTGAAAAAAAGCGGAATTTCCTCTCTTGAAATAAAATTGTCCGGAAAAAATAATATCGAAAAAACCCTGAATAGCGTAATTCTGGCTCACTGGACTTCCTATTGTCTGGCAAAAATAAAAAAAATAGACCCTGCCGAAACGAAATTAATAAGGCAAATTAAAAAATTAACCAATTAATAAACGGGGACGTGGCGGAACTGGCAGACGCATACGCTTCAGGGGCGTACGAGGGCAACCTCATGAGAGTTCAAATCTCTCCGTCCCCACCAAATTAAAATTAAAAAAATGATAAACAAACCAATATTTAAAAAATCTCTGGAAATGAGACGGTCGCTTGAGCAAAATATTTTAAAATTTTGCCCCTTGGGCGGCTTTGAAGAAGTAGGAAGAAACTGCGTGTTTTTTGAGTACCAGGACGAAATTATCGTGGTAGATGCCGGAATCCAGTTCCCCGAAGAAGAAACTCCCGGAATAGACTTTATTATTCCCAATACCACCTATCTGGAACCGAAAAAACGCGATGTTAAAGCGCTTATTTTGACGCACGGCCACTATGACCATATTCACGCTCTTCCCTACATCATTGAAAAAATCGGCAATCCGATTATTTACGCCGCTCCCCTTACCAAGGCGCTGGTAGAAAAAAGATTTGAAGAATTTCCCAATCTTCCAAAATTAAAATTCCAAATCGTCAGAAACGGAGATAAGCTTCGCTTGTCGGAATATTTCACGGCGGAATTTTTTGACATAGGGCACAACATTCCCGACGGCTTAGGATTTATTTTGGATACGCCCGTCGGAAAAATGGTGCACTTCGGAGACTTCAGGGTAAATCGCGACATCAAAGGAAATCCTATAGGAGAAAATACTTTTCGCCGCCTCAATGAAATGGGAATCCATAGCGTTTTTCTGGACAGCACTAACGCCGACATAGAAGGCGCTTCCAAATCTGAGGAAACCGTAATTAAAGAACTGGAAATTTTATTCAAAAAAGCCGAAGGAAGAATTGTCGTAACGACTTTTGCTTCTTTGCTTGACCGGCTCGCCACCATAATTGAAATTTCGGAAAAATTAGGAAGAAAAGTCGCCATCAACGGCCGCTCGATGAAAGACAATATTCAAATAATGAAAAATCTCGGATATCTTAAAGTCAAAAAGGGACAAATTGTTAACGTTGAAGAATTGCATGGAATAAAAGACGACAAAATAATGATTCTCACAACCGGCGGACAAGGCGAACCGAATGCCGGACTTACCAAGATCGCCAACGGAGAACATAAACACATCAGATTCAAACCAACCGACACTGTCATCTTTTCCTCTTCCGTAGTCCCCGGAAACGAAAGAAGTGTGCAAACTTTGCAGGACAACATCGCGCGCCAGGTTAATGAAGTTTATAATTCAAAATTCCTGGATATTCATGCATCCGGCCATGCGCCAAAAGAAGATTTGAAACTGGTCCTGGAATTGGTTAAGCCGAAATTTGTTGTGCCGGCAAACGCTTATTATTTCAAGCGCAAAGCCTGCGCCAAAATCGCCCGCGAAGCCGGCATGCCGGCGGAAAACGCAATTCTTATGGATAACGGCCAATTCGCCGACATTTCCAAAACCGGATTTAAAGTCACATCCCAAAGCACTCCGACTGATTATGTCATGGTTGACGGACTCGGCGTCGGCGACGTGCAGGAAGTTGTTCTCCGCGACAGAAGAATGCTGGCGCAGGAAGGAATGGTGGTGGTTATCGCCACTATCAGCCGCGAAAACGGCCGTTTTATCAAAAATCCTGATATTATTTCCCGCGGATTTATTTACCTTAAAGAAAACAAAGAGCTTTTGGACGCCATCAGAACAAAGCTAAAGCACATTTTAGGCCGTCTGCCGCGCCATCAGCATCCGGAAGCCGACTATATTAAAACCCTGGTACGAGACCAAATTGGCCAACTTTTGTATACTAAAACAAAGAGAAGGCCAATGGTTCTTCCGGTAATTATTGAAGTGTAAAATGAAAAAACCAACTATCGTTTCAGGAATTCAACCTACAGGACGATTACATCTCGGAAATTATTTGGGCGCTCTGAAAAATTTTGTAGCGCTTCAAGATTCGGGCGAATACAATTGCATCTTTTTTATTGCCGACTTTCATTCTCTGACAATTGATTTCGACCCGAAACAAAAACAGCGACAGATTTTCGATTTGGTTAACGCTTATCTCGCCGCCGGCTTAAATCCAAAAAAATCTTTAATATTCGCCCAGTCGCAAGCTCCGGATTGCGCCGAACTGGCATGGATTTTAAATACCATTACGCCAATCGGCGAACTGGAAAGAATGACTCAATACAAAGATAAGGCCAAAGAGAATAAAGAAAACATAAACGCCGGACTTTTCACTTATCCCGCCTTAATGGCCGCGGACATTATTATGTATGACGCCGCTTTCGTGCCAGTCGGAGAAGACCAAGTCCAGCATTTGGAATTTACCAGAATGATTTCCCGAAAATTCAACAATAAATTCGGACAAACATTTATTGAAACAAAACCCCTCCTGACAAAAACCGCGCGGCTAATGAGCTTAAACGATCCGGAAAAGAAAATGTCCAAGTCAATTCCAAACGGCTGCCTGTTTTTGGACGACTCACCCGCTGAAATAGAGAAAAAAATAAAAACCGCCGTCACCGATTCGGGGAGCGAAGTAAAATATGATGCTCAAAACAAGCCGGGCATTTCCAATTTGCTGGATATTTATTCCGCCTTAACGGAAAAATCCGTTTCTGAAATAGAAAACAAATATAAAGGAAAAAATTACGGCCAATTTAAATCTGATCTGGCAAAAATAGCAGTTGACGCCCTTGAGCCGTTCCGCACGAATAAAACGTCCGACGCTAAAATAAAATCAATTCTCGGCGCCGCCGCCAAAAAAGCCCAAAAAATGTCTGCCGCTAAAATGAAAGAAGTGAAAAACAAACTGGGACTGCTTAATTAAAAAATCTCCGCCAATCGGCGGAGATTTTATTTTAATTTGGAAATAATATCCTGATATATCTTTTCCACCTCTTCCTTATTCAGATAGCCCTCTTGAGCGAAAGTGCTCGGTAACGGAACAATAACTGCTCCCGTAAATGGCTTCCCATTGATCACTTCTGTTGAAGTCACTTCTTTGGTTTTATTCAGCGAATAGCAAGGCGTATTGCCGGAAGGCAGCTGATCAACCCCCCACAACAATGGCCCGTCAATGACAAAATTCTTGTAAAGAAGCCCCAAATACATGGTGTTGGTCGCGGAATACGGCTCTTTAAATTTCGGCAAAGGATCAAGATGAGCTATATGCCCTCCTCCACCCTGTTCGTCCGCGCCCTTTCCTCCCATGCCCAAACCTGCGATATTTGCGCTAGGCGAAGAAACTGATTTTGCCGCCTCCGGAGGAGGAGTTTGATTGGGAGTTTTCATAAAAACGGTTTTGCATCCCAAATATTCCCCCTCTCCATACTTAACGCCTTTCTTTTCAAGATTTTGTTTTATTCCCGGCATCTGCTGCTGGGCCTTTTTAATCGTTTCCTGCATTTTTCCCAGCTTATCAAGCTGGTCTTTAGGTATTAAATTTTTCAGCATATCGCTCTGGAAAAAATCGCTCATCGTCATATTTTCCGGCATCCCCGGAATTGTAACGCCTCCCGGCATAGGCACGTCCAAGCCCTGAGTTTGCATCAGCCCTTTATTTTTAAGCGCTTGCCAGGCGGTTTTTTCATCAGGATACTGAATGATATCAATATCGTTTGCTATATCGGATTCCTCGGGACGCCCGCCGCGAGGATCTTTGTATCCTCTCCGCAATTCATCAAGCTTCCCCATATTCATCATATCGGGCGGCATAATGCCGGCCGTTATAAGGCTTTCAAAAGTTTTAAAAATCTCTCCCGCCGGACGCAAACCACGAGCCGGAGACTGAACAGCAAGTCGAGTGACACTCTCCTCTCCTTTGTAAGTTACCTGATCCTCAAATCTTTTCGGGTCAATTTTAGACAAAGGATTAATATGATAAACCCTGACATTCACCTGATTTTCTCCGCCCGTACGGGAAGCTTCCTGCCAAGTTTTTGGCAAGTTAATTTTGAAACTTTTTAAATTCATGTATCTTTTACTTTTTTGATAATTCCGTTCCGCAAGTAGGGCAAAATTGCGTTCCTAGCGGCGATTCGCGCCCGCAATCTTGCTTGGGACACTTTAAAATCAAATTCGCCCGGCAATTCGGACAAAATTTTGCGTCTATTTCGGTTACCGGATTTTTACAAGACGGACATTTTTTACCGCCTTTCAATTTCTTCATTACCGATCCCAGTCCCGTCTCCAAACCGCCAACTGCTCCGCTCTGAACCTTCCACTTCAAACTATTTTTAATCCCCTCTAACAAACTATCTATAAAATTCATATTTTTATTTGCTTGATTTAATTAGATTTATACGACTTCTGCCATTATTATACCACGAAATCGGTTTAATTCTTTAAATAAAGGCCTTAATATGTGATAAAATGAGACATATGGCAAAAAAAGTAAAAGTTGCGGCAGTTCAAATGAGGGTAACTTTAAGCCCCAGAAAAAATCTTGAAAGGCTGCTTTTTTTCTTGAAAAAAGCGGCAAAACAAAAAGTTGACATAGCGTGTTTCCCCGAAGATTGCATCCTGGAACATCCTTTTCAGACGAAAGAAAAGGATAATTCCCTGGAAGAAATACGAAAGGCCTGCAAAAGATTAAAAATCCACTGCATTTACGGAACATACGTTAAAGAAAAGAAAAAGTTCCTCAACTGCGCCTTTTTGATTGATAATAATGGAAAAATTAAATACCGGTATGAGAAAATACATTTATGGAAAGGCGACGTAAAAGAAAAAGTTTCAAGGGGCAGACAGGATATTCCGATAAAAACAAAATTCGGAAAAATCGGAATTGTCATATGTTATGACATCAATTTTCCGGAATTGATTAAAAAACTCGCGAAAGGCGGCGCCTGGATTGTTTTTTGCCCGACATTCGACGTATTAACCAAAAAAGAAAAGAAAAATATAAAAAGATATAAAAAAGTATTCAGCTTTGGCGCTCCCGTTGTAAAAGCTTTTGAAAACGAAGTTTTTATCGTTGTTGCGGATGTTTATACAAAACCCAAAATAGCCACTGGGGCAAGCGTGATATGCAGTCCTTATCAATATAAAATTATGAAAAAAATAGAAAATAAAGAAGGCATGATTGTCGCCGACTTGAATCCGAATGAAGTAAAAATAATGCGGAAAAAAGAAGATCTGCTGAAATACTGATTGCATAAAATTTTCAAATAAAAATCGGCCCAGGGGTTTATTCCTGGGCCGTGAAGCAACAAAAATGCTTTGATTTCAATAGTTGTCGGTCCAGCGATATCGCTTTAGCCGACGCTCTCCGGGCTTTTTGCATCCCTTACCGGATCTCTTTTCTCGCTGGATATTTGCCTTTTAGGCTGGTTAATGTCGTCCCCGACGGGACTAGTATACTGTTCCGATCACCTCTGCCTCCCACCATAGGGAAAGTCGGTTAGGGCATTTCCGTTTGGGCTGCCCTTCTTGCCCGGCACCGATGGATCTGTCATCCCGACGACGTCGTCATCCGCATAACTAGAATACCGCTCCTGTCATCGACTCCTCCTTGAAGGAATGTCGTTTGGGGCTTGGCCGCCCCTGGCGCCGCATCAGATCGTCTCGCTGGTTGTCGCCGCCACTAACTCTACCAAAAGCATCACCTCGCTTTTTAATGTGCCTGCCGCTAACGCGGAACCATTCCGCTCGTTAAAGGCAGATTTTGTTTTAATACGTTATCACAAAACAAAGATTATGTCAAGTAGGCCTTGGCCTACCTCTTTTTTACTCCGGCCCAGATTTTTCCCCCTTCGGAATCGGACTCTATTTCCGAATCGAATTTATCCGTCTTTTTAAACTCAATACTGACTGCTCCGACCTCTTTCTTAAATTGCTCCAGATTATTTTCCAGCGCCTTTTTATCGTCGCCTCCGACTTCCATAAATAATTCAATTTTATCTTTCGGCTCATAGCCCGCATCTTGCCTCAGCCCCTGAATCAATCTTACAAAATCCCTCAAAACTCCTTCTGCTTTCAATTCCGCCGTCATCGTAAAATCAAATTCAACTTCTTTTTCCATTTCTGGTTTGAATTCAATTCCTTTAACATTTACTTCGTCTTTCAATAGTTCCAGCAACTCCAAATCTTTAACCTGTAAATCTTTATTTTTAATTCTTAGCTCGCGAAGCGGCTGCCTTACCTTCATTTTGTTTTCCGCACGCGAAGACAGCGCCAAGCTCGCTAATTTTCTCACTTCGGACATTTTCATGATTAAATCTTTATCCAAAAGTTTTTTATCGGCTTCCGGCCAATTTTCCAAATGCACCGATTCCTTATTTTCCGACAAGGATTTATAAAGTGCGTCCGCGATAAACGGAGAAAACGGCGCGGTTAATTTTGAAATTTCAATCAAAACTTCCAACAAAATTCGCGATGCCTGTTCGTAATCTTTTTTATCGTCCGGTTTCTGCAGCCTTTTTCGCGAACGCCTGATATACCAGTTCGATAAATCATCCAAAAAAGAAATCATTTCTCTTCCTGAACCGGTCAAATCGTAATTTTTCATGGCCGCAGTCATTTCAGAAACGGTCTGATTCAGCCGCGCCAAAATCCATCTGTCTAAAATTCCAAGCTCTTTATATTTTATTTCCGGAGCTTTTTTATCGGCGTATAAATTATAAAAATTATAAGAATTCAAAATCCTATCTATGACTTTTCTCTTCATTTCTTCCACTCCTTTATCCGAAAATCTGTAATCTTCGCCCATTGTCGTGGAACCAAGCAAAAAATACCTCATTGAATCGGCTCCGAATTTTTCCATAAGATCATCCGGCTCAACATAATTCCTTAATTTTTTACTGAGCTTCACTCCCTTATCGTCCAAAATTAACCCATTAACTATGACGTTTTTGAATGCCGGCTCATTTTTGCCCAAACCGATGTTTTTAAGAGTAAGCGCCGAAGCCAAAACATGAAGCGTATAAAACCATCCGCGCGTCTGATCCAGTCCTTCGGCGATAAAATCCGCCGGGAAACTGCCTTCAACCAATTTCTTATTTTCAAAAGGATAATGCCATTGCGCATAAGGCATTGAGCCGGATTCAAACCAGCAGTCAAACACTTGTTTTATCCTTTCGGCTTCACCTCCGCATTTTTCGCATTTCATTTTAACGCCATCAATATAGGGCCTATGCAAATCTAATTTTCCGTCTTTTCCATAAGGCACGTTCCAAAATTCCATTTCGTTCCATTCTCCCGTCTGCACATACAATTTTTTCTTTTCCACAACAATCATTTCATTCGTCATTCCTCTGGCTGTGCCAATTAAAACCCAAAGCGGGTCTCCGTGACTCACAATTAAAATATTTTTATCTTTATATTTATTCTCCAGTTCTAAAATAAAATTCATCATTCTCATTTTGATGTCTTCAAGATTTTCTCCTCTCTCCATTCGCTTGCTGAATTTATTCAGCTGATTGTCTCCAATAAAATCATCGAACACCTTATACGACTGACCGTTGAAAATTCCCATATTATATTCCTTAAGCCGGTCATCAACCTTTACAGACACTCCTAATACTCCGGAAACTATTTCCGCAGTTTGTTTTGTGCGTTGAAGCGGCGAAGTAAAAATTAAATCGATTTTTTTCTTTTTCAATTCTTCCGCAGTTTTCTTTACCTGCGCTTTCCCCTTCTCGGTTATTTTTATATCAACTATTTCCGGCGCGCATGAATTAATTTCTTTAACATTGGAATCCGATTGTCCGTGGCGCATCACAAAATATTTATTTCCTGAACCGATTGAATTTTTCGAAAGCTCTTCCAAAGAACCGACAGCCATATGATGTTCGCATTTTTTGCATTTCCAAATCGGCAAAGCCGCGCCCCAGAAGCGGTTTCTGGAAATCGCCCAATCACGCGCCTCGCTAAGCCATTTCCCGAAGCGGCCCTCTTTTATATGTTCGGGTACCCAGTGGATTTTCTCGTTATTTTTGACCAGTTTTCCCCTAAAATCCGCGACTTTCACATACCAGCTGTCTATTGGATAGTACAAAAGCGGAGAATCGCATCTCCAGCAAAACGGGTAAGCATGCTTGATTTTCCCCCATTTAAACAGCAAATTCCTCGCCATCAGATCTTTAATGACATCTTTATCGGCATCTTTCACAAAAACTCCCGCCCACGGCTTCACTTCTTTTTTGAAACGTCCTCCTTCATCAACCGTCAAAATCACCGGCAAGTTATTTTTCTTTCCGGCCTCCATATCGTCCGCACCAAATGCCGGCGCCATATGAACGATTCCTGTGCCGTCTTCCGTAGAAACAAAATCGGCTATAATCACAAAATGCGCTTTTTTCTCCGGCTTTATAAAATCATAAAGCGGCTCGTATTCCATTCCGATTAAATCTTTCCCCTTATATTCTTTTTCTATTGTATATTCGTGATTTGGAAATACCGCCGCCAATCTTTCTTTGGCCAAAATTAATAATTCCTCTTTCTCTTCATTTTTATATTTTACTTTCACATAATCAACATCTTTCCCTACAGCCAATCCGGCGTTCGCTGTCAAAGTCCAAGGAGTAGTCGTCCAAACTAAAAAATATTCATTTTTGTTCTTAATTTTAAACTTTATGAAAATTGAAGGGTCCTCGGCTTCTTTATATCCCTGATTAACTTCAAAGTTTGAAAGCGGCGTCCCGCATCTCCAGCAATATGGCGTAACGCGGAAATCTTTATAAACCAACTTTTGTTCCCAAAGTTTTTTAAAAACCCACCAAACCGATTCCATATAAGAATTATCCATTGTGGCGTAAGCCCTGGAATAATCCGCCCAACGCCCCACTCTTTTCAATGTCCGCACCCAGCTGTCCACGCAGCGGAAAACGGAAGAGCGGCAGGCATCGTTGAATTTATCCATTCCGAAAACTTCAATGGCTTTTTTATCTTTCAGTCCCAACTCTTTTTCAATAAGATTTTCCACCGGCAACCCATGGCAATCCCAGCCGACGCGCCGTTCAACTTTGAATCCCATCATCGTCCAAAATCTTGTTACCGTGTCTTTTATCGTTGTAGCCAAAATATGCCCGTAATGCGGAAGTCCTGTAGCGAACGGCGGCCCGTCATAGAAAGAAAAAATTTTGCCCTTATTCCTTTGTTCTATGGATTTTTCAAAAATCCTGTTCTCTTCCCAAAATTTAAGGACTTTATTTTCTATTTCAGCCGGATTGAATTGTTTCAAATCTTTAAGCACTATTCTTATATTTTAATCGAAATAAACGCTTTAATAAAGGGACTTTTGCGGAAAATAAAAAAGGACTGTCCCGTGTAGGAACAGTCCTTATTGTTCATGATATTGCCTCTCTTTTTCGTTCAGTACAGATAATTCTTATCCGGTACGGTGACGATTTTTTCGAAAACCGTCGCCATCTGGCTTCCCCCGCAGAAACAATCTTCTAAATATTTTATAAGATCGTTCCTTTGGAACTGTCTGCTGGAAGTCATTGCTCCTGCCGGGAAAGATACTAGATACTCCCCGGGAACACTTTTTATCCCCGTGGCCGGCATCCTTCTTATCCTCTGGCGGAGCTCCTTTATTTCTCCGTCGCTTGTTTCGAATGCCGACTTAACGATAAAGAAAATTGCTTCTGCGTGCACCTTCAGAAAACTTATCAGCTCGCGTACGTCCGCGCACTTCGTTTCCAGCAAACTGAACCCTCTGCTGCCCGGATTGGGAGCAAAGTAAAGAATGTCGAAATACTTCACGTCCCGGAGAAGACCCAATTCCTCACCTCCTTGCGAGTCGTATCTCTCCGCCTCTGCTTCTGGAGCCCCGCTCTTCGGAACTCCGCTCCTTGTTAATACGCTTACTGCACCCCCTTTACCAACGCCCTCTTCCGCCATGCCGCGCCTCCCTTCCTTAAATATTTTGTTTATATGTTAAACAACAACGAATTTCTTATAATACCCTTAAAAATAAAAAAGTCAAGAAATTTATCCACTTATGATTCCTCGGAATCGCTCATTTACATTTTGGAGGGCTTGCTTATACCAAGCAAACCAAAAATATTTCCCATTATTACCTTCACCGCCAAAACCAAGGCGAGCCGCGCTCTTTCCATATCCTTATCATCTATTCCGACAACCCGTTCTTTTTCATAAAAATTATGGAAGCTTCTTGCCAATTCCAGGGCGTATTTCGTCAGCCGATGAACTTGATAATCTTCCGCGGTTAATTTAATCAAATCGGGCAGTTTTACCAATTCCAGCATCAATTTCATTTCTGCCTCGGAAGTTAACAATCTCAAATTATAATTTTGCGGCTTTTTCGCTTTATTCAAAATATTTGCCGCCCTCACATAAGCGTATTGCGCGTAATAAACAGGATTTTTTTGCGATTTTTCTTTCGCCAAATCCAAATCAAAATCCATGTGCGTATCCGCCGAATGCATCAGAAAGAAAAACCTCGCCGCATCCGCGCCTACCTCCTTAATCAGCTCGTCCATAGTCACAAACTCGCCTGTCCGCTTGGACATTTTTATTTCTTTTCCGCCGCTCATCAGCCGCACCATTTGCGTAATGATTATTTTCAATCTGTCGGGATTTACGCCCAACATTTTAACTCCGCTTTTCAGGCGCGCCACATATCCGTGATGGTCCGCTCCCCAAATATCAATCGCCAAATTAAATTTGCGGTTTATAAACTTGTCATAGTGATAAGCCATATCCGCCAAAAAATAAGTCGGCTGGCCGTCTGTCTTCACCAGCACCCTGTCTTTTTCATCGGCAATATCAGAAGTTTTCAGCCATTTGGCGCCGTCTTTTTCAACGACCAATCCTTTTTCAATCAAACTCATTAAAATTTTATTTATCAATCCCTTTTTGCCCCGCAATTTTTTATCTTCTGAAAAGAAGATATCATGTTTAATGCCTGCTCCCTTCAAAGCATTTTTAATTTCTTTTATTAAAATCGCCGCTGCTTTTTTACCAACCTCTTCAAAATCCGCGTCTTTTTTAATTTTCAATTTCTTTCCCAACTCCTTTATATATGCCCCCCGATAACAATCCGCCTCTACGTCAATCAGTCCTTTTGCCGCCATAATGCTTTTTCCAAAAATCTTTATCTGATTCCCCGCGTCATTTACATAATATTCCCTCGTCACTTTATTGCCGGCTTTTTCCAATACATTTGCCAAAACATCTCCATAAAACCCACCTCTGCCGTTTGCCATAGTCAAAGGACCCGTCGGATTTGCCGAAACAAATTCCACGTTAATCTTATTCTTATTCTGATTCTTTATTCCTTTATTATTCAGGATTTCTTTCATCTTCAAATGCAAAATCCCCGGACTAATCCAAAAATTAACGAATCCCGGCGCTACAGCCTCCACTTTATCAAACTCTCCGTCGCTTATTTTTTTAATTTCTTCGGCAATATTTTTTGCCGCTTCAAACGGCGACTTCTTCAAAATCGGCGCCAGCTTAAAAGCTATATTCGTAGAATAATGCCCGAATTCCGATTTCTCGGTCGGAAAAACTTCAATATCAACATTTTCCGTAATAATCTTTTTCAGCTGATTTTTAATAAGATTTATCATCTATTTGATTATATATTAATGAAATTAAGATAACAAAAAAGCTCGCGTGTAAATTGCGAGCTTTATGTAGTCTTGAACTTTTCAGCGTCCGCTGCCGTTAGGCAACGAGTCGGCACTCCACTGTGGAGTTGGGGAAGTAAAACTCCCTCACCATCTTGCACAGCTTGAGAGACAACGTGCCTCTCCTGTTCGGATCAACTTCCTGGAAAACCCCGACCGCGACGATCTCTATCTTTTCGCCCCGGTCTTCGCCTGAAGAACCGGGTAAAAAAGACATGGACAGCTTTTCCGAGTTCACTTTCGTGCCCGGAACCGCCGCCGCCACCTGCCTGAGGTAATCCTCCATCTCATTGGCGAACGACTCTTTCGAATCATCCGCCGGCATTCCCCTCACTACGATTACCGGACCGTCGAGAATCTTTGCCATCTTTCTGTCTCCTTTCCTTATGTATTTTAAAATAGCTTCTTTGTGGAAATGGTGGGAGTTGAACCCACATCCGGAAATTTTCTTAGATAACTTCTACAAGCTTAGATCTGTAAACAGAACAAATGCTCCTAAAGTTTAACTGAAAAACAAAGAGCGTATTTTTCAGCGGTCCTCATGTATAACACCGGTGAGCGCCTATGAGGCGTGAGCGCGCCGATGGCTTACATTAATAAATAAATATTAAGCGTAAGCGTAAGCTAATTTTTGGTTAGCAAATGATTTTTGAATCAGTTTTGCGAGTTGATTCAGCTCGGCTTGCCGTCATCTGAGAAGCATCTCCGTCGATGCCCGTCATCCCCTTTTTATTTTTTTAAAAGCCCTCCTTATTTCTCTATCGGTCTCACGTTTCTTAATAGTCTCACGTTTATCCAATTTTTTCTTTGATCGCGCTAATCCGATAGATACTTTAATTCGGTGATTTTTATTATACAATGAAAGAGGTACTATTGTCAAGCGCCCCTCTTTTGCCTTTCCCATCAAATAGTTCAGCTGGTCTTTATGTAAAAGCAATTGCCTGTTCCGTTCCGGGTCGTATTCCTTCGGAGTATTTTTCGGCTGATAAGCCGGTATTTTGGAATTCAAAATATAAGCGCCACTCGGCTTCACTATTACATAGGAAGCGGTCAGGTCCGCCCGGCCGCCCATAACCGATTTCACCTCCTGGCCCGTCAAAACCACGCCCGCTTCAAAGGTTTCTAAAATTTCGTAATCAAACCTGACTTTTCTGTTCTCGCTTAAAAACTTCATTCCTTTATATTACCCTCTTCCCAAACATAAATAAATCTGCTAATATCTTTTCATATTGGTTAATATAAATCATCAAATACAGGCAAAAGAACTGCGAATCATCGACGAGGCAGGCGCCAATTTAGGCGTTTTTACATTGTCAGAAGCCCTTCAGATGGCCCAAGAAAAGGGACTGGATTTGATAGAGGTATCTCCAAATACTCAGCCACCGATAGCCAAGATAATGTCTTTCGACAAATACCGCTATCAGGAAGAAAAAAAATACAAGGCTCAGCGCGCTCATCACAAAGAACAGGAAAACAAACAAATCAGAATTGGAGTAAAAGCGGCCCTGCATGATATGCAAGTCAGCGCTGAAAAAGTAAACAAGTTTTTGGCGGAAGGATGCGTAGTGGATATTCAATTAACAATGAGAGGCAGAGAAAAAGCCAACAGAGATTGGGCCAAACAAAAACTTCAGGATTTTCTAAAAATTATAAACCCGGAACATAAAGTAATTTCAGACATAAAAATGGGCGGATACGGACTTTTAGTCAGGATCGCCCCAAAATAAAAATATGAAAATAAGCAACAGAAACAGCTTCACCAAAAGATTCAAGGTGACGAAAAATAAAAAACTAATGAGGCGCAAAATGGCGCAAGGCCATTGCCGTTTCAGAAAATCCAGCAAACAAATCAGGGGAAAAAGAGGCCCATTGTCTTTGGGTTCGGTTGACGCAAAAACATTTAGGAAGTATTTTTAAAGAACTATGTCCAGAGTAAAAAGAGGAACAATTGCAAATAAAAAGAGGAAGAAAATCCTTAAATACACTAAGGGTTTTAAATGGGGAAGAAAATCAAAAGAAATAGCCGCTAAGGAGGCTCTTCTTCACGCTTGGACCCATGCTTTCCAGGGACGCAAACAAAAGAAAAGAGATTTCCGCGCCCTTTGGAACGTCAAAATCGGAATAGCCGCCAAAGCCAACGGAACAAAATACAGCGAGCTTATAAATAAATTAAACAAAGCAAAAATCAAACTAAATAGAAAAATGCTCGCCGAACTGACCCTCTCCGACCCGAAAGTATTCGCAAAAATTGTAGAAAAAGCCAAATAAAAAATCCCCCGCATCGCGAGGGATTTTTTATAAAAAAGGACATGCATCTATACAAAAACGCATGTCCTATTTTTTACTATTACAGATAAGAAAGAATTTCCTTGCCCATTTCCGAAGTTCCGAGAATACCGATTTCTTCGTCGGATTCTTCGTTGGAAGAAACGAGATCTTTGGTCCGGCAACCATCCCGTAAAACTTTATTAACCGCAACCTCGATGCTCGTCGCTCCGTTCGGGGCGCCGATATGCCGAAGCATCATTGCCCCGGTAAGAATACGGCCCAGGGGGTTGGCCTTGTTATGGCCGGCAAGCGTAGGCGCTGTTCCCGCTCCGCTTTCAAACATTGCTGCGCCCGTATCAGGATTGATGGCCGAGGAGCACATCATTCCCATGCTGCCAAACGCAGCTGCCGCACCATCGGACAAAATATCCCCGTGCTCGTTTCCGCAGGCAATTACTCCGTGGAGTTTTGCCGGCTCAAAGAGAAGCGCATTGGCTGAATCAACAAGCTGGTGAATCAACGGTACATCTGGAAATTCTTTTCCAATTTTCACGGAAATTTTTCTCCAGAAATCGTAACGCGCCATCACATTAGCCTTGTCTATGGAAATCAGCGGCAATTTTGCCTCCCGGGCATAAGCGAAAGCGGCCCGAAGATACTTTTCTATCGTACTCCTCCTGTAGTACGCCAAATCCATCACGATATCTTCTTCGCCGGAAACGTTTTTCTTTAGCCTTAAGCCGACTTTGTTTTTGATATCTTCCGGAATATCGGAAATAAAATCCTGGTTTCCGAAATAGCTGTCTTCCAGAAGAAAACGAATCCAGATTTGCTTAATGCCCTGGCTCGGGATCATTTCCGGCCTGACCTTGGCGAGATGCGCCAGCTCTTTGTAATAAATCATGGGGCGAAAATTCAACAACAACCCCATTTCTTTGCGAAGCCTTAGCAGACACCTCGCCTCCGGTTTCATTTCCGGCTTTTCGGCGCCAATAGTATTGTCGTACTTCGGATCGCCTACTCCGCCGAAAAATATAGTGCCGATTTCTACTGCCCGCTTAAAAGATGATTCGGGAAAAGTATCCCCGAATTTTTCGTAGGCATTCCAGCCCATCGGGGTTTCCTCAAAAACAATTTCCACGCCGTCTTCTTTGGCGGCTTCGGTTGCTATTTTGCAAGCAACCGCCATCATTTCCGGCCCCGAACCGTCTCCCGTCACCAGCGCAACCGTCTTTTTAATCATTCTTTCTCTCCTTTATTTAATTATTTTACTTTCAATGAACTTAAATACACTACGAAATATACCGAGTTAAGTCAATAAAAAAGAGCCATTTTCACTTTCGTAAAAATGGCTCTTAAAATAACTTAATTACAGCTTTCCCTCCTTTTGTAATTCCGCTGCAATTTCAAGCATCGCGCCGATGCTTCCGCCCTTTTCGATAAGCTCTCTCTGATAATCAGAAAGCTGGAAGCCAATCACGCACACATCCTCCCGCCCTATGATAGATCCTGTCCGAAGATGCGTGTTAAAATCCAGCCGAATTGAAAGCTCTTCTTGTTTCTTTTCGAAAAGCATTTCAATTTTATCTTTCGGCAAAGTAATACACAAAAGTCCAATAGCGAGCATATTATTTTCAAATATGCGCGCAAAACTCGGAGCGATTATGCATTTCACGCCGATGCCGTCAAAAGCCCACACCGCATGCTCCCTAGACGAACCACAGCCAAAATTCTCTCTGGCCACGATTATCTGAGAACCGAAAAGTCTCTGTCTGTGTTCTGCGGAGATCGGAGCGTCTTCAAGGCAATGCTGACCGAATACTTTTTTGTCTACTTCCGTAAGATATTTCGCCGGAATGATGTGGTCCGTGTTAATGTTCGCCACATTAAGATAAAAAACTTTTCCGGAAAAATCCTCGTATTTCGACTTGCCCGTGGTCCCGGCATATTTTGAGTAGTTGGGTTTTGTAAAATCCGAATCTCCCCATTCTGTCGGAATAACCTTGCTCTTGTAATCATAGTATTCAGCTATGACTTTTTCGCATAATTCAACCGATGGCTCGGAAATTTCTCCCCTGATTGCGGTATAAGCCGCTGTTGCCGGCGACGCGAGATGAACCATCCCGCCCTTGCCCATTCTCCCCTCAAAATTTCTGTTCGTTGTTGAAACACAAACCTCTCCGGGAGCAAGGACTCCACAACTCATGCCAAGACACGCGCCGCAAGTCGGTCCGCTTACATAACATCCGGCCTTCAAAAACGTTTCCACCAATCCTTCTTTGATCGCCTGCTCATAAATGCTCTGCGTGGCAGGCACAACAACACAGCGAACCCCTCTTGGGATACAAACATCCACAAGCTGGATAATTCTTGCTGCGATTCTCAGGTCCTCGATTCTTCCGTTTGTGCACGAACCGATATAAACCTGATCCACGTGCTTGCCCGACAATTTCGAAACATTCACAACGTCTCCGGGTAAATAGTTGTTTGTAATTACCGGCATCATTTCACTGACGTCGATATTTACTACTTGATCATACTCCGCGTCCGGATCGCTGTTGTAAATGCTGCACTTTCTTAAAACAGAATACTCGTCGTCTTCGAAGGAAAAATTCTCTTCTATTGCCGGCCAGAGATAATCGATGGTTTTTTTATCAACCATCATCATGCCAGATGTAGCCCCGGCTTCAACCGACATATTAGAGATGGTCATCCTTGAAGCCATATCCATGGCCTTGATAACTTCTCCGCCGAATTCCAGCACGGCATTGGTCGCGCCTTTTACGCCGATTTTATTTATCAGCGTCAAAATTAAATCTTTCGCGAAAACATTTGCCGGAAGTTTTCCGGTAAAATTGACGCGAATAACTTTCTGCGGCGGACAAACCCACAGTCCGGTAATTATTCCGGATTGCAGTTCTGTCGTGCCCACGCCCGCGGTCAGAGCGCAAAAAGCGCTATGCGTGCAGGTGTGGCTGTCGCCCATGATCCCGATCTCTCCGGGCAAAATCCATCCCTTCTCCGGAATGACCGCATGGCACACTCCGCCTCTTCCCACATCAAGAAATTCAATTCTGTGTTCGTTACTCCACTTGCGGATGATCTCGCCCTGGACTGCCGATGCCATGTCCTTTGCGGGAACTACATGATCTATCATGGTCTTGATGCTGTTTGGATTAAAAACTACGTCGCATCCCCGCTCCTTTGCGTCAAGTATCGCGTTCGGAGTTGTAATTTCATGGCCCCAAACCCGATCCAACTTTAAAACCATCCTGCCGTCGGAAAGCGTTTTTAAAACATGACTTTCAACAATCTTCCGATAAGCCGTCTTCCCCATTTCCAAATCCTCCTTATTCTAAATTTTTAAATTTTCAAAGAATAAAAATAGCCTGATTTCAGGCCATCTTACATAAGAGTTTTAGCAGTTTTTTAAGATTAAATCAAGAAAAATCCCCTTATTAAAAATCCCCCGCATCGCGAGGGATTTTTTATTTACTTTGATGTGTATTCCAGGCCCTTCTTCTTTTCAATCACGGCCTGGGCCGCCGCTAAACGCGCTATCGGCACCCGATAAGGCGAACAGCTGACATAATTCATTCCCGCTCTGAAGCAGAACTTTACGCTCGCCGGATCTCCTCCGTGTTCTCCGCAGATTCCGACTTTCAAATCTTTCCTGACTGAGCGGCCTTTTTTAATTCCCATTTCCACCATCTGACCGACTCCCACCTGATCCAATGTCTGAAACGGATCTTCTTTCAAAATCTTTTTCTCCAAATACGCCCTGATAAACTTTCCTGCGTCATCACGGGAAAAACCCATCGTCATCTGAGTTAAATCATTTGTTCCGAAAGAAAAGAATTCCGCCTCGGCGGCAATTTCATCCGCCGTCACCGCCGCTCTCGGCACTTCAATCATTGTGCCAACTTTATAAACAATTTTAACTTTATATTTCGCCATTGTTTCTTTGGCAATTCTGTCAACGATTTCTTTCTGATTTTTAAATTCACTTACATTTCCAACCAAAGGAATCATAATTTCCGGAACTACGCTGATTTTTTCTTTTTTCAGTTCGCAAGCCGCGGAAATAACCGCTTCGGTCTGCATTTCGGAAATTTCCGGATAAGTGATTCCCAACCTGCAGCCGCGATGTCCAAGCATCGGATTAAATTCGTGAAGCTCCTGCGTTTTTGCCATTATTTTTTCCGTCGGCACGCCGATTTTTTGAGAAAGAATTCTCGCGTCTTTTTCCGTCTTCGGCAAAAATTCATGAAGAGGCGGATCCAAAAATCTGATAGTCACCGGATATCCTTTCATCTCTCTGAATAATCCTTTGAAATCTTCTT
>JAQURY010000010.1 GCA_028715395.1 Minisyncoccota bacterium | reverse complement strand
ATGATGGAAATCGGAAAATATACCATAGAGGCGCATGAGAATATCGGCATAATGGCGGGAAAAACTTTTGACATGCTTGTGACAATCGGAGCGCGCGCCAAATTTATCGCCGATACTGCGGCAAAGTCGGGAATTCCGAAGAAAAACATTTTCAGCTTTGATAATGCCGAAGAAGCCAAATTGAAAGTCCAAGAATTGATTAAAAGGGGAGATTTGATATTGATAAAGGCATCTCATGTGATGGAGCTGGACAAAGTTGTTGAAGAAATAAAGGCATTATAATATATTTATCAGGCAGCTTAAGGCCCTATCGTCTAGTGGCTAGGACATAGCCTTCTCAAGGCTAAGACACGAGTTCGACTCTCGTTGGGGCTACTGAATTTCATTGACGCAACATGCCCATTGTGGTAGTTTTTTATCAGCTAAATTATTTCGTTTAACGCGGAATAATATTTTAAAAGGAGGCGATAATAATGAAGCGGGAAGACATTTTAAGAGTTTTCTCTGAAACAGAGGCTTTGCTGGAAGGGCACTTCGTTCTTAATTCCGGAAAGCACAGCGGCTGTTATCTGAACAAAGATGCGATCTATCCGCACATCAAGAAGGTGTCCTTTCTTTGTTTGGCGCTTGCGGAAAATTTCACCACCTATGGCGTTGACCTGGTGGTTGCGCCGGCAATGGGGGGTATAACTCTTGCCCAGTGGACGGCGTTCCATCTGATGGAACTGACCGGAAAAGAGGTGCTTTGGGTTTATGCCGAGAAAGACGGCAAAGAGCCCGAGGGCTTGGCATCTGAACCGCTGAAAATGGTTGATAAGTTTATTTTCAAGCGCGGATATGACAAGATAATTCCTGGCAGAAGGATTCTTGTTGTAGAAGATGTCGTTACTACGGGCGGATCGCTTAAAAGAGTCATAAAGGCGATTCACCATTGTGGCGGCGATATTGTCAGCGCTGCCGCGCTGTGTAACCGTTCCGGCCAGTCGGAAGAAGATGTTGCCGAGAATCTTAATACGGGATATTTCTACGCTCTTGCCGATCTCAAGTTGGAAGCGTGGGAAGAAGACGACTGTCCTCTGTGCAAACAGGGAGTTCCGATAAACATCAGCGTGGGAAAAGGGAAAGAGTATCTGGAGAAGAAAAAAACACAATAGTTTTCAAATAGGACCATAAGGTCCGAGGCGTTCCAAAAGAGCGCCTTTTTCTTTTAAGAGTATTTTGATAGTATTTATTAAATGGCTACTCATTTTACGACGCCGAGAATAGTAAAGGACAAATACACGATAATCCCATTTCTGGCGGCCGGTGTTTTTTTGGTTCTCGCTTTTTCCGTGGCTTACGTCAATTTAGCGGATATTTCAGGTATTTTGATTATTCACTTTGATAAATTCAAAGGAGTAGACTTTTTCGGAACTTCCGGAGATATTTTTAATGTTATATTTGTCGGCGCTTTGATAACTTTGATTAACAGCTTATTGGCGAGCATGCTGTATTTCCGGGAGAGGTTTTTTTCGTATATTCTGGGTTTTTCAAGCGCGTTTTTTGCCATGTTGATTTTTATTGGAATCCTTGCTATTATTTCCGTGAACTAATATGGCATTTGCAATTATAGAAACCGGCAGCAAACAGTACAAAGTTTCCGCCGGCAATAAAATAAAAGTAGAGAAATTAAACGCCGAAGAGGGCGCCAATTTGTCTTTAGATAAGGTTTTATTGGTGGCCGAAGGAGACGATGTTAAAATAGGCACTCCTTATGTGGCGGGCGCTAAAGTTGAGGCCAAAGTCATTAAGCAGGATAGAGCGGATAAGGTAATAGTTTTTAAATATCATTCAAAGACCCGTTTCAGGAAAAAGAAAGGCCATAGGCAGCCGTTTACGGAGTTAGAAATAGTTTCAGTGAAATAGTCCGACAATCGTCGGGCTATTTTTTTGGAAAAAAGCACGTTAAAAATAAAATATAGGAGGCGGGAATGAAGGAAAAAGTTTTTGCCAGCGTAGAAGCGCGCAAGGTTTTGGATGGGATCTGGAAGGACGAGGCGCAGCTCAAGGGGCGTTGCTGGGGGCCGAAGAAAAACGGTAATCTTTACGGTGGCACAAACATTACGATTGCCGTCGGCAATGAGCTGGTTTCGGTTTCGGAAGATGGAAAAGGAAGTTTGAAAATTCACGAGTTTGTCAGAAGCGGAAGCACCGCGTTGGGCGGAAAAATTAAAAATTTGCTGGCGAAAAACGGCTTGGCGATAAAACAAAGCTGATTAAAACAGGGGGGGGCTGATCTTAGCCCTCTTTTATTTGACGGGATAAATTGGAAAAGTTAATATAAAAGCCAAACTATTTCCGTTCTTTTAAAAGGAAATAAATCTATACATAAAAAGGAGAATTGAAATGAGGATCGGATTTGTGGGCTGGAGAGGAATGGTAGGTTCGGTGCTGATGCAGAGAATGAAGGAGGAAAACGATTTTGCGGATTTGCCCGAAAGAACTTATTTCAGCACTTCGCAGGTCGGTGAAAAAGGTCCCGAAGGAGAAAATCTGGAAGATGCCAACAGCGTTAAGGCGCTGCAGAAGTGTGACATTATCGTCACTTGCCAGGGCGGCGACTGGACTTCAGACATGTTTCCGAAAATGCGCAAAGAAAACTGGGGAGGTATCTGGCTTGATGCCGCTTCAACTCTGCGCATGGAAAACGACAGCGTCATAGTTCTTGATCCGTTAAACAAGAAATTGATTGAAGAGGCGATACATGAAGGATGCAAGATTTTTGTCGGAGGAAACTGCACCGTCAGTCTGATGCTGATGGCTTGCCATGGCCTTTTCAGGGAGAACCTGGTTGATTGGGTAAACTCAATGACTTACCAGGCGGCTTCCGGCGCCGGCGCTAAAAACATGCAGGAGTTGATAAGGCAGATGAAGTTTGTTTCGGACGGAATTGATCCCGCTATGGCCGCTTTGGATTTGGACAAGGCTGTTGCGGAAAAGATTCATAATCCCGATTTTCCGAAAGAAAACTTTGGCGCTCCCTTGGCCTGCAGCTTGATTCCCTGGATTGACAGACAAGTGGAAAGGGGCCAGACCAGGGAGGAATGGAAAGGATACGCCGAGGCCAATAAGATTTTGGGGACGAAAGAACCCATTCCTATCGACGGTATCTGCGCCAGAATCGGAGCGATGCGATGTCATAGCCAGGCGTTGCTGATAAAGCTGAACAAAAAAATTTCATTGTTTGAAATCGAGCAGCTGATATCCGGCGCCAACAAGTGGGTGTTTTCTGTTCCCAACTGGAAAGCGGAATCAGTTAAATACCTCACGCCCGCCGCCATTTCCGGAACTCTGAACGTTGCCATAGGGAGAATTCACAAGGCCATGTACGGACCCGAATACCTCCTTGCTTTTACGGTCGGCGACCAGCTTCTTTGGGGAGCGGCCGAACCGATAAGGAGAGCCTTAAAAATTCTTCTGAAAAATCTATAAACTTAAAAAAGACCTCGCGTTTTGCGGGGTCTTTTTATATTCTCCTTTCAATCGCGCTTTTAAGCGTGTCTTCGTCGGCGAACTCTATTTCGCCTCCGGTCGGAATTCCGCGTCCCAGGCGCGTTATTTTATGCGTGAAATCTTTAAGCTCTTTGGCGAGCATTCCCGCGTTTAAATCTCCGTATGTGGTTGGATTAATGGCGATGATAATTTCTTCCGCTGTGCCGCCTAATTCTTTTTCAATGAATTTTTTCAATGCATTTAATCGCAATTTTTGCTCGCTTTCCAGAGAGCCGCTTTTTTGAAGATCACCGATAACCAGATAGCGCCCATTGTATTTGTGGGTTCTTTCCAGGGAAAGCAAATCAGTTTCTTTTTCCACGATAGCGATAATTCCTTTATCCCTTTTTTTATCAAGACAAATATTGCACAAATTTTCGGCATTGGCCGGAGTGGGGAAATAAACCGAGAAACAATTCTGGCAGGTTTTCATTTTTCCCAAGTCATCCAAGCTTTCCGCCATCTCCCTGATTTTCGCTTTTCCCAGAGTGACAATATAAAAAGCCAGTCGCTGAGCTTGGCGCGGTCCGATTGACGGAAGCTTTGAAAATATCTCGGCAAATCTTTTTATTGGTTCGGGTTGCATTATATGGTGTGGTATTTATCTATATTCTTGAAACTGACTTTCTCCTGGTCGAATTTAAGCTTAACCGCGCCCGTAGGGCCGTTTCTGTGCTTGGCTATGATTATTTCGGCCGTATTTTGTTCTTCCGGAGTCGGATTCAATTTATCCCTGTCTTTTCTGTAAATAAAAAGCACCACATCCGCGTCCTGTTCGATAGATCCCGATTCTCTTAAATCTGACAGGCGGGGACGCTTAACTTCGCGCTGTTCTACCGCTCTGGATAGCTGGCAAGCGGCTAATACGGGAACATTCAATTCGCGCGCTAATCCTTTGAGTCCGCGGGATATTTCGGAAACCTGCTGGACGACATTTTCGGTATTGGTTCTCGGCCTGACTAATTGCAGATAATCAACGATTACCAGGTCCAGGCCGTGTTCCATCTGCAATCTTCTTGCCATAGAGCGCATTTCAAGGACATTCGGATTCGGGTTGTCGTCAATAAATATTCTGGCCTTTGAGAGTTCTTCCAAAGACGCCTGTATCATTTCAAAATCTTCGTCATTTTTTAATCTGCCGGTTCTTAGTTCCCAAAGCGCCACTTGCGCCTGCGCCGCGATCAAGCGGTCAATAACTTGCTCCTTGGACATTTCCAAAGAAAATATTCCGATACTGGCTTTTTCCTTGACGGCGGCGTGTCTCGCTATATCAAGAATTAAAGAAGTTTTTCCGAGAGACGGCCGGGCGCCGACGATTACTAAGTCGGATTTTTGCATTCCGGAAAGCATATCGTCTAGCTCAGTAAAGCCGGTGGAAAGTCCGCGGATGTTTCCTTCGCCGCGGTGCAATTTTTCTATTCTCTCAAACGCCTCGCGCAGCTCTTCTTTGACATTGACGAATTTTTGGGAAATTGAACGCTGAGAAATTGAAAAAACTTTTTGTTCTATCGTGTCCAGCATGGATTCAATGTCTTCGCTGGCATTGAAAGCGCCTTCGCTGATTTCCGAAGAAGCGGTGATTAAGTCGCGCAAGATATTTTTTTCTTTGACTATTTGCGCGTAATGTTTGACGTGAGAAGCCGAAGGAACGGACTCAACCAGCTGCATCAGGTATGATTTTCCGCCGATTTCTTTCAGGCAGTCCATTTCTTCCAGTTTGGATGATACGCTCAGAATATCTATGGGGTCGTGTTTTTCGTGGAGTTTTATTATGGCTTCATATATTTTCCCGTGCGCCGGCTTATAGAAATCTTCGGCAATCAAAATATCCGCGACATTTATTATCGCGTTTTTATCTATCATCAGCGCTCCGAGCACTGACTGTTCGGCCTCCATGTTTTGAGGGGGCAATTTCAGTTTTTTTTCGGGCATAAGTTTAAGATTTTAAAATTATCGTTCCTAGCGGCGTATCGTCTATCTTGTATCCTAACGCTTCTATTTTTTTTCTCAATAGGTCGGATTTAGCAAATTGTTTATTATTCCTTAATAACTTTCGTCTCCAGGCCAAGAGCCTTATTTTAAGCGGAATTCGGGGCATTTTAACGGAAACCTTGAACAGCCCGAGTTTTTCCGCTATGTATTTTTTGGCCGAAACGGCGTCTTTTTTGGTTATTGACTGGATTTTCAGGTTTGCTTCGTTTATAAGATCGAAAATAACGGATAGTGCTTTTGGCGTATTGAAGTCGTCGTCTAGAGAATCAATAAAAGATTTTTCATATTTCGCGATGTCTATTTGCGGAGTTCCGGATTTTTTAACCAGCGAAATCTTCGTTAAAAATTCAATTATGGAATTTATATTTTTTCCGGCCTCAATAGCAAGCTGATCGGTGTAATTGATGGGCGAGCGGTAATTGTGGCTGGCGATAATATAGCGGAAAATATCCGCGGAATACATTTTTAAAAAATCCCTGATGGAAACGAATTTTCCCGAGCTCTTTGACATTTTTTCTTCTCCAAAAAGAAGAAATCCGGTGTGCATCCATATTTTTACCAAGGGCTTTTTTCCCGATGCCGCTTCCTGCTGGGCGATTTCGGCTTCGTGGTGGGGGAATTTCAAATCAACCGCTCCGCCGTGAATGTCATATTGCGGACCGAAATATTTTTCCGTAATGGCGGTATCTTCAATGTGCCAGCCCGGTCTGCCCCAGCCGAGAGGCGTATTCCAAATCGGTTCGCCGTTAATTATCGCGAAAGATTTTCCGTTTTTATTTCCTCCGACTTCGGATTTGGGAAATTTCCATAGAGCAAAATCTCCTTTGTTCTTTTTATTTACTCCTTCGTCTATGCGCGAAGTGGCGTCTTCCGCTTGCTCGGCAGTTCTTTTTGAAAGTTTTCCGTATTCTTTGAAAGTTGAAATATCATAATAGTACCCCTCATTTTCTATTTTGTAGGCGTGGCCTTTTTCAATAAGGATCTGGATTTGTTTTATTATTTCTGGAATATGGTCGGTAGCGCGGGCGTATTTGTTTACAGAATCGATTTTTAAAGATTTTTCGTCTTCGTGGTATATTTTTTCGTATTTTCCGGCGATCTCCATAGGAGAAACGCTTTCTTCTAACCCTCTTTTTATTATTTTGTCGTCCACATCGGTAATGTTTTGGAGATAAGAGACTTTTATGCCGCGGGAACGCAAATAAGAGACAAAATTGTCAAAAGAAACATAAGTTCTGGCATTTCCGATATGCGCGTAGTTGTAAACGGTCGGACCGCAGACGAAAAGCCGCAATGGCCGGTTTTCCGGCAGATTTTCTTTCTGTCCGGAGAGAGTATTGAAAATCTTCATGATAGTTAATTTTACTATAAATTAAAAACCCCGCCAATGGCGGGGTTAAATTTACAGCCATTTTTTCTTTCTGAATATTATCAGTAAAAATATATCCAATATCGCAACAATAATGAAGGTGGTGACGAAGGTGAAAAAGCTGAAATTTGTAATTTGCTGAACGGCTCCCACCGTAAAAAATGCCATAGTAAAGGCCATAGGAACGGCAAGAAACGCCAATACATTGAATTTTTGCATTATAGCGGTGGATTTTGCGTGTAACAGCTGAGCATTTGTTTGTTCTATAGATTCTATTGTTTCCTTGAAATTTTCGATTTGTTGAAGAACTTTCATGTGTTCACCGACGAGATCTGAAAGATAAACGTTTATCGAAGTTCCCCAAAAAGACATGCCTGTTTCCCGAAGGGATTTAAGTATTATTTCTTGCGGGCGGCTTATCATTCTGTAATCAAGAATATCTCGTTTGGCATAGGAAATTTCCTTTAACATTCCCGATTCTTTTCCGGAAAAAAGTTCCTTATTGAGAAAAGAAACGTTCTCTTCAATATGTCGTAATTGCCGGAGAGAAAAATTAATAACATCTTCTAAAATTTTATAAGTTAATCTTCCTGTGTCGGACATAGCGATGTCTTTAAGGTTTTGATTGGCGGAAAGATTGCGGATAAAATCGTTTATTGGTTCCAGCTCTTCGTAATGAACGGTAATGACGGTGTTTTTAGTAATAAGAAAATCAATTTCCGCTTTTTTAGATGTTTTGAGAATCGGGTCGTATGTCGGAATATGATAGGTTAAAAACAAGTAAGAATCGTATCCTTCAACTCTAGCTCTGACTGATGGCCGGGAAAGTTCATCAAGAATGATGGGGTGAAATTTGTGTTGTTTTTTAATAAATTCGATATCTTTTGCGGTTGGTTTTAAAATATCGATCCAAATAATACTTTTATTTTTTATTGTTTGCATAATTTGACTTTGTTACTTATAACATATAACTTATGACCATTAATATTATAGCAAGAAATATTAATCATTAGTAATTGTTAATTGTTCATAATTGAGTTGATTTATATCTCAAAAATGTTTAAAATAATTTAAAGTTTGAAATTTGGATTTTGACATTTGAATTTCAATAACTGCCCCCATAGCTTAATGGTAAAGCAGCTGCCTTTTAAGCAGTTGACCTAGGTTCGATTCCTAGTGGGGGCACATATCGGCTTATGGCTTATATGGCCCATGGCAGATAAAATCTGTTTTTTGAAAATCAAAAAGGAGGTGGTGATAAGTGAAGAAGAGCAGGGGCTATAGAGATGGCGGCGACGGAGGATGCTGCGGACGCGGAGGCCAGGCAAGCACAACGGGCGCAGGGCGCTGAAGGAGGTGATCCCATATCTTTCGTGCGGGGGAGGTGGTGTGATATATGATTGATTAGCGGCAGCTGGCGAAGCGGTTCACGGAAAAATGTAATCAATAATAGGCTGAATGGGAGGCGGCCAAATCGTAATTTTTTGAACAGATATAATAAATTCCGAATACCGAATTTTCGGAGGGCAAATGTTTCTGAATTGCAGAGATCCTTAAATATAAATATATAAACGGCTGAGGTCCTCGGTGGTGCCTCAGCCGTTTTTTTATTTGAGCGTTTATATAATTTGCCTTAAAAAAATATCCAGTATAAGATACAGTATTATTTCAGAACCTTAAAAATAAACAATGAGGGGGTGATAAATGGGATGGCTTATAAGGCGGAGATTGTTTCCGAAAAAGTAAGGAAAATGTATTTGACTACCAACAGGTGTCCGCGGTGCAGGGGCTATATTTATTATGATGACGAAAAGGACATGATGAACTGCGAATGGTGCAGCTTTGCAATGCCCGCGAAGCAATTCTCCATAAGCTATCCTGGCGACAAGCCAAAAGAAGGCCGGAGAATTGTTGAGAAAAAAATAATATTGGCCGATTCGGGCGGTCCTCCTGCGGGAACGACACCAAAAGCGATTGAATCAATTCCGGAGAAGACTCAATTATCAAGACCAATAGAAAAAAACAAAAAAAATAAAAAGGAGGAAAAGAAAGTTATGGCGGAAAAAGGAATCTGCAAGATCTGCGACGAAAAGAAAACCCTTGTTGCAAAGGGTTGCTGCGGCACGGATTATAAGTTGCTCGGGGAAATGAAGGGCAACGTGGAAAAGGCCAGAGCCTTCCGCAAGGAAAACCCCATCGGGAAAAAAGAGCACAAGGCGAGTTGCGCGGGAGGAGGACATCCGCCGTTACCGCCGGCTCCGGAAGCTGCAGTGGCTATTTCAGCCGTTATGGGCGTCAAGAAGATGACGATCCGGGTGGAGTACGACGTGGAAGTGACGAAGACGAGGATAGTGGAGATAAAAGCGTCCGAATAAGACGCTAAAGGAAAAATAGTCGGCGGCCGTATTAATATATGGCCGCTTTTTATTTTAAGAATAATAAAAAACCGCCAGCTTCGTATAGAAACTGGCGGTCAGGCGGGGCTTTCTTCCATGGGAAATCTCTTGGTGCTTATGATAATCGGATTCAGTCCCGATTTGCGCGCCGCTTTTACCGCTTTCCGGTAATGTTTCGGCAGGGCCACGATTACCACATTTTTCCATTTGTTTTCGTCGCAGATTCTCTTCGTTTCTGCAAAAGCGGAGTTTATGTTGACTCCGTTATGCAGTATTTTTGCGTTCGGAAAATTTCTGGCGAATGTCGCGATTTCCAGGGGTATTATGAGCGGATGCCCATATTGTTCATGGAGAAATTTCGCGATTTCAATCAGGACCCTCTTTTTAAAGGTCAGTTTTCCGTCATGGCTGAGACAAACAATAACCGCTGCGTGCGCGGCCATCATGGAAGAGATTGGCGATGGTTTCAATTCCGGATAAAAAATCCGTTTCCGCCACTCCATCAAGAAGTTCATCTTTCCTCCTTTGGGTTATTTAAGAACTGTATTATTAAAATAATACAATTTATCGATTTTGTCAAACAAAAATACCCCAACAGCCGTTGGGGTATTTATATCCATCCTTTATAGAGGTAAAGCAATCTCACGGAAATTTCTCTGGCGATAAAAGCGATATCGCTTCTGGTCCACCATTGAACGGAGTCTTTGTCATAAGCGACTGATTCCGCTTCGGCCACGAGAATTTCATCAAAAATTTTCTTCGCGGTCATTAGCACTCTCCATTGGTGGAGAGGATGCGCAAGAATCACTATTTTTTTCCATCCGCGTTTGTCGCAGATTTCTTTTGCCTGGCGCAATACTTCATAAGTGTCCAGATATTTGTCGGACGTGCTGTGTTCTCGGATAACATAAATGTTTTCATCCGGAAAGTTTTCCGGAGGAATTTTAGACTCCTCACTGAAAGCATCCGCAATTTCAAACTGCAAAATCATTCCGTCGACGTACGGATAATTTTTCAGTTTGTTGGCTATATAAGCCAAATCCTCGTTACTTCTGCCTGGTTTTTTGCCGGGTCCTTGTCCGAAAGATTGGCCGACGATTACTTTGTTCTCGTAGGCGTTTTTCCTCAGTTTCCAGTATTGGACATCGGATCGCACGCCCCAGCAGAAAAAGCACTTGAAAAGCTTGCCCCAGGGGATCATTCGTTATCACCTCCTTTTTATAGAATTTGAAAAGATCTGATTTGATATCAGAGTATTCCGAAAGCTTTCGGTTTGTCAATAAAAATATTTTCAGGCTCTATTTTCCTGTTTCCCAGATGGCTTTTTGCAAAAATGGCAGGATTTTTTGGGCAATTAGCTCGTGTCCTCGTCCATTGGGATGGATATTGTCAAAAAGAAAATTTTTCTGGGAAAGCACGCCGTCCATTATATTGGGAACATAGACATATACTTTTTTTTCAGAGGCCAATTTTTGGAATGTCTTTTCAAAATTAGGGAGATTTTCGCTGCTAATGCCCAATAAAATTACTTTCGCGCCTCCGCCTTGAATTTTTTCAATAATGGTTTTTAAGTTGGCATAAATTACGTCTTCCGAAAGGCCGTGAAGGAAGTCGTTTCCTCCCAGGCACACCATTACGATGTCGGGTTTTTTATCCAAAATTTCCGTTTGCAGGCGGATTAGCGCTTCGGATGTTGTGTCTCCGGTGACTCCGGCATTGATAATCGGAATATTGGTGTGTTCCGAAAGAATCGTCACAAAATTTTTGCCGGGCGGTATTCCGAATCCGCGCGTCAGACTGTCGCCGTAGGCGATTATTGAAATATCTTTGCGGAATTCCCGCTTGGGAAGCAAAACCGAAGCGCCGATTAATATGCCTATTACGATTAAGGCCGTTAAGCCGATTATTATTTTAAATCCTTTAATCATTTTTTTGGTCTTCTAAAAATTTCTTAAGTTTCGGGTCGATTTTTTTAGGAGTTTTGATATGGAATTCAACATACAGGTTTCCCTTATGGCTGCTTCCGAATTTAGGCATTCCTTCTCCATGGATTACCAATTTTTCCCGCAAATCGAATTCTTTTGGAATCTCAACGGATATTTTATTTCCGGAAATTGAGGGGATTTCTATTTTCTTTTCCAGGAGCACATCCAGCAAGTTCAGTTCTTTTTTAACCAGCAAGTCGTCGCCGCTTCGCTGGAAAATATGATGGGGTTTAATTCTTATTCTTACAAAAAGATCTCCTGTGCCGGCATTTTTTTCGCCGGTTTCGCCCGCGCCGGTAATTTTAATCAGTTGTCCCTCTGTCGTTCCTGGCGCAATATAAATATCAACTGTTTTCATCTGCTTTATTCTTCCTTTGCCGGAGCATTTGCCGCAGATTTTATTTGGAATTTGTCCCGTTCCGGAGCATTTTGGGCAGGCTTTAACCTGGGAGAAGTTTCCAAAAAAACTTCGGCGCGTTTCCCGGATTTCTCCTTTGCCGTCGCAATTGGAGCACTTGGTCAGGCCTTGTTTTTCAAAATATCCCAAACCCTGGCATTCGGAACAAGTTCCGAATGTCTCGTAATTTATGGTTTTTTTAATTCCACGGAAGCTTTCCTCCAAAAAGATTTCTTCCACAAATTCAAGATCGGCGCCTCGGCTATATGAGCGTCGCTTGCTTTTAACGCCCATTCCTTCAAAAAGGGTTTCAAAAATATCGCTAAGGTCGGACATTCCGCCGAAGTCAAAGCCGTTTTGCCCGAAGTTGAATTCAAATCCGTTTCCGAAAGGATTTTGCCCGCCGAAATTCGCTCCGTCAAAAGCATGCCCAAAATGATCGTATTGGGCGCGTTTTTGCGCGTCGGAAAGAATCTGATAGGCCTCGTTTATTTCTTTGAATTTTTTTTCGTCTCCACCTGATTTGTCCGGATGATATTTATGCGCCAGCCGCCTGTAAGCCTCTTTTATTTTTTCTTGAGGAGCGTCTTTGGGGACGCCCAAAACCTCGTAATAATCTTTTTTCATATATTACGCGAGCAATATGAGCTCCTGATTCTGAGTTTGATAAACGATTTTTATAAAACCGAAAGCTATTAAAATTTCATAAATAAACCAAGTTAAAAGGGAAATAGGAAACACCAGTAAAAATTTTACTCCTAAAATCGTCAGAAACAGCAAGAGTCCCATAGCCGAAAAAATTATCGGTTTCAAAAGTCCCGAAATATCAATGGGTAATCCGCCCAGTTTATTTTTCACGGTATTTGATAAGTTTTTAGTTAAAAGCGCTTCGGATACGGTCTGAATAACCGTTTTATAAGGACTTAAAATAATTCCAAAGCTTTGGGCTTGGGGCTGCAGCGAATCAAGAGTGTCTTGAATCAGTTTATTTTTCATTGAGGGGTATTGCTGCAATGTGGCTATTTCGCTGGCGCCAAGCTGTTTTGTCGCCAATGCTTCGATAAAGCTTCCCACTGTCATGTCCAAAGAAAAATTTTCAATCATCATTGATCTTATGATTGGTTCGGCCGGCGCAAGGATAAATCTTAATTGTTTTGGAGAAAATAATTCTTGCCCGGAATAATAAAGCGAACCGGTATAGACTACGCAGAAGAAAAGCGCCAGCGCGGTCAATGTCCGGGAAATTATTCTTTTGGAAAGCGTGAAAAATCTTATCTTAATCTGATTTTTTAATTCTTTTATTGAGCCGCGGTTCGCGGACAAAAGAAACAAAAGAAGAAAAACTCCGGCAGTCGCCAATAATGTAATCGAAAGGGGACCGATAAAGAAAACCAATATTCCGGCGGTTTCGGCCAGAACTATCCACCAATTAATTGCTTTACTTTTAATGCAGAATGTTTGAAGGGTGAACGTTATCAGAAATCCCAAAATCGATAATCCTGAAAAAATTAAATTAGAATTGTCGTATGAGGTGGCGAGTTTATTGAGAAAATATCCCGTGCTTATGGCGAATCCTATCGCCAAAACCGCTACGATCAGGATTTTTATCAGAGATGTATCGATGTCTGCGGGATTTTTTACTTTTGTCAGTAAAGATTCCATTTATTTTATTGTATCACAATTATTTATTTTCAGAATCTTGTCCTGCCTGCCCGTCCCGGGAATTTGCCGAGGGACCTTGTTCCGGATTTGTTTGGCCGCCGGGCTGTTGATCTTGTCCTGAGCTTGTCGAAGGGTTGCCGTACATGGCTTGTCCGATTTTTTGTATTTCGGATGATAATTCCGCGATGGCCGATTGTATGGCTTGGGCGTCGTTGCCGTCTTTAACAGATTTTAATCCTTCTATTTTTTTGGTTATGGCATCTTTGACATCCTGGCTGACTTTTTCTCCTGCCTCTTTCAGGGCTTTTTCGGATACGTAAATCAGATTTTCCGCATTATTGCGCGCTTCAACCAATTCTTTTTTCTTTTTGTCTTCTTCCGCGTGCATTGCGGCTTCTTTTTTCAATCTTTCTATTTCATCTTTGGAAAGATTTGTTGAGGCTTCGATTTTTACGGATTGAGTTTTATTTGTGGCTTTGTCTTTGGCGGAAACATTCAGTATTCCGTTGGCGTCAATGTCAAAAGTTACTTCAACCTGCGGAACGCCGCGCGGCGCCGGGGGAATGCCGTCCAGAATAAATCTGGCCAAAGTTTTATTGTCCGCCGCCATATCTCTTTCTCCTTGCAAAACGTGAATTTCTACCGCTGGCTGGCTGTCTGAGGCGGTTGAAAAAACCTGCGATTTTGCGGTTGGAACAGTGGTATTTTTTTCAATCAATCTTGTGAATACTCCGCCCAGAGTTTCTATTCCCAAAGAAAGAGGAGTAACGTCCAAAAGCAAAACATCTTTAACATCGCCCTGCATTATTCCTCCCTGGATGGAAGCTCCGATGGCAACCACTTCGTCGGGATTGATTCCTTGGTGCGGCTCTTTTCCAAAAAGCTGTTTTACCGCTTGCTGCATTGCGGGCATTCTTGTTTGCCCTCCGACAAGGATTACCTCGTCGATATCTTCTATTTTTAATTTCGCTTCCGCTACGACTTTCTTTGTTATTTGAATTGATTTATCTATCATGTCTTTAACAAGTTCTTCCAGTTTGGCGCGGGTCATTTTCAATAAGAAATGTTTCGGGCCGGAAGAATCGGAAGTAATGTAAGGAAGATTAATTTCCGTTTCAAAAGAAGTTGAAAGCTCGTGCTTGGCTTTTTCTGCGGATTCTTTAAGGCGTTGGAGGGCCAGCGCGTCTTTTGAAATATCGATACCTTCCTGTTTTTTATATTCGGCAACCAAGTATTCATTTATTTTTTTGTCAAAATCATCTCCGCCAAGATGCGTGTCTCCGCCGGTAGAAAGCACTTTCACGTCGCCGCCGAGCGAATCAAAGTCCACTTCCAAAACGGAAACGTCAAAAGTTCCTCCGCCAAAATCGTAAACCACAACCTGTTCGTTTTTTTGTTTGTTTAATCCGTAGGCTAAAGCCGCCGCTGTCGGTTCGTTAATAATTCTTCTCACTTTAAGTCCGGCGATTTCGCCGGCATTTTTTGTGGCTTGCCTTTGGCTGTCGTCAAAATAAGCCGGTACGGTGATTACCGCTTCTTCGATTTTTTCTCCGAGCTTGGCTTCGGCATCGGCTTTTAATTTGGATAAAACCATGGCCGAAATCGCTTCCGGCGTATACCATTGTTCTCCCATTTTTATTTCAACCCCGCCGCTTGAAGATTCGCGGATGTCGTAAGTGAGCCATTTTTTATCGCTCTGTACTTCGGGGTCGGAAAACTTTCTTCCAATCAATCTTTTTACGGAAAATATCGTATTTTTCGGATTTGTGACGGCTTGCCGCTTGGCTAAAGTGCCAGCCAGTTTTTCGTTGGCTTTATTTATGGCGATTATAGACGGAGTAGTGCGGTTGCCCTCGGAATTTTCGAGCACGCGCGGCTGCCCGCCTTCTACGGCTGCGACCGCTGAGTTAGTTGTTCCTAAATCTATTCCTATAATTTTTGACATATATTTTATATTTTAATTTTATTTTTGTTTTGCGACTTTAACTTTTGCTGGGCGGATGACTTTTTCATTTAATTTCCATCCCTTAACCATTTCTTCCACTATTGTTCCGGGTTCTTTGTCGGATTCTATTTCCATTACCGCTTCGTGGACGCTTGGATCAAATTTTTCTCCGGTTGATTTTATTTGCTCTAGCCCCTGTTTGCTCAGTATTTTTTCGAATTGGGAATAAATTATTTCCATGCCTTTCTTAAAATGCTCGTCGTTATTACTTGCTATCGCCAGGTCGAAACTGTCCAGGGCGGGAAGCAATTCTTTGATTAGTTCTTCGTTTCCATACTTTATTGCTTCGGCCAATCTTTTCATTTCGTCTTTCTGGAAGTTTATGTAATCCGCTTTAGCCCGTTTCCATCCGTTCAGATATTCTTCTTTTTCCTGTTCGCATTTTTTCAGCCTTTCTTCTATTTCGTTGTTATCAACTATCGGTTTTTGGTTATTGGTTTGTTTATTATTTTCTTCCATGTTTTTTTGTTGATTCTTTTATTAATTTTATCTTTTTCAGGTTTTTTTCATAATCCATTCTTTTCGGCCCGATGGCGGCAAAGTAAAATTTGTTTCCGTTTATGTCGTAGCTGTCTATGATTACCGATAAATGTTCGCTTTTTGTGATAGGGCTTTTCTTTCCTATGTATACTTGCGGCTCGGAAAAGTTTTTTAATATGCTGGGAAGCTTTTTCAGATTTTCGTCGAGATCTTCAAAGTCGCGGGCAATTTGCCGGAACTCTTCTTTTGTCTGAAGTTCCAAATGTTCAAAAAGCTTGTCCAGGCCGCTTTTATGGACTTCCTTTTCGTCGGTTTGATAGCCGGCGCTTAAAAGATCCGTCTCTTTTGAAAAGTCGCTGAGAAAATCCGGCCAATCCATGCTAAAAAGCTCATTGGCCAATTCGTTAAAATGCTTATTCATAAGAGAGGTCGTGGAATTAAAGAAATTATCAAAAGTGCGCCCCGCAAAATACTGGTATCCCTTGTCAGAAGGGATGCGGCCGGCGGAAGTATGCGGCTGAACCAAATAACCCTCGTCGGTCAGGGTTTTTAATTCGGCTCTGATAGTGGCGTCTTTGGCGCCCAGCTTATATTTTTTAACGAGTTCTTTGGAGCTGACCGGCTTGCCGGTATTTATATATTCCTGGATTGCGGCTTGGAGAATTTGGAGATTTCTTTCGGTTAACATAATAAAAAGTATAACTGGTCATTAGCACTCGGTCAAGTGGAGTGCTAATTCGCCGATGGGCGAGTTAGCATCCCGACTGCAGCGTCGGAATAAAAAAACCGCGATAACAAGTTTTGAATTTGTTATCACGGCTTTGTTTCGGACTTGATGACCATTAGGGATCGGCAGGGAATTGTTGCCAGCGCCAGGCAGGGAGATTTTCCGTTGCCGGAAATTTTTTCCTTGAGTTTCTCCTCCCAGTCTTTGAGAAAATCGCGGCCGACATTTTTGGCCAGAAATTCAATGTCCCTCTTTGTCGGTCCCTGTTCCATTATCCTATTGGCCGCCGTTTTTATGAAAATCCTGTCATAAGAGGCGATATAGGAAAGAATGGTGGGATCTTTTCCCTCGAACTCCCCGTGTTCGATAGAGGTTATTTCCCTTTTCATCTTGCGGATGTTGTCTTTGTGTTCCTTGTTGTTGAGGGGATATTTGTCATCGTTAAAACAGTAATCCCACAAATCAACAAGTCGGTCGAAAAGAGATCTTTTGGGATTTTCGGTTCCCACAAGAAATCACCCCCTTTGTTAAATTTTGAGCTGTTTTCATTATACATCAAAATACCAATTTTGTCAAATAAAAACGTTTAAAAACCCGAAGGAAAAATATCTGTTATAATATTAAAAGTATGAACTGGATAAATTGGATAAAACAGATAAATCTTGTGGTTTGGGTTGTAATCGGAGCGGCCATAATTCTGATTTTGGGATTAAGGTTTTTAGTTGGCGGTCCGGAAGATAGCTGGATTTGCAGCAATGGCCAGTGGGTTAAGCACGGAAATCCGTCCGTGTCCCAGCCGACGGAACAATGCGCCAACGATGAAAAAGTTAATTTGGCCAATCCGGCTTCGGTTAATTGCGAAGAGAAAGGCGGAGAATTGGAAATAAAAAACATTGAAGGCGGACAAATTGGAATATGCGGTTTTTCCGACGGCACAAGATGCGAAGAATGGGCCTATTTCAGGGGTGAATGCAAAGCGGGGAATAAAATAATTGTTTATAGTCCGAATATAAATCAGGAAATAACTTCTTCTCCAATAGAGCTTACGGGCGAGGCCAGAACTTGGTATTTCGAAGGCTCTTTTCCGGTTAAACTTTTGGATAGCGCAAATAATGTGTTGGCCAGCGGATTTGTGACGGCGCAAAGCGATTGGATGACAACGGAATTTGTTCCTTTCAAGGGAACGCTTAAACTTCAATCTTTTCCGAAAGCCACCAGCACGGGTGTTTTAGTTTTTCAAAAAGATAATCCGTCCGATATGCGGGAGCTGGATGAAGAATACCGGATGCCGGTTATGCTGGTTCCGATTGAAACTACAAAAATTAAAGTTTTTTATAACAACAGCAAAATGGATCCGGAAATTTCCTGCAATAAAGTTTTTGCGGTGGAAAGGGAAGTTGAAAAAAATCCGGCGCTGGCCAATTTAGCATTAAAAGAATTGTTAAGTGGCCCGACAAGCGATGAGGCGTCTCGGGGATTTTTTACGAGCATTAATTCAGGCGTTCATTTTAAAAAGTTAACAATAGAAAACGGGATTGCCAAAGTTGATTTTAACGAACCCTTGGAAAGTCCCGGCGGCGGCTCATGCCGTGTTTCTTCAATCAGGGCGGAGATAACCGAAACCTTGAAACAATTTCCGACAGTTAAGGGGGTAATAATTTCCATAAACGGCAGGACAGAAGACATTTTACAGCCGTAATGCATTGACATTGACGGGAGATATAAAATCGGATAAATTATAAGGACAAATGAATAATAAAAATTTGTTATTGTTTATTGTTGTGGTCGCCTTAGCGGTAGGGGCGGCTTTTTTTGTTTATCCAAACAGCAATTTTGCCCAAAAGAATTTGCCGTGGCGTTTGGGATTGGATTTGGTTGGCGGAAGCTATTTGGTTTATGAGGTTGATATGTCCGATGTCGCTACGCGCGATCAGGATGCGGTTATGAACGGACTCCGCGATGTTATTGAAAAAAGAGTCAATCTTTTCGGAGTTACCGAGCCGAGAGTTACGGTTTCCAGAGCGGGAGAGAGCTATCGTTTGAATGTTGAGCTTGCGGGCATAAAAGATATTAATGAAGCCATTAAACAAATAGGAGAAACCCCATTCCTTTATTTCGCCGAAACTGATTTAACCAATGCGGACAAGCCGGTTCATACGGCAACGGCATTAAACGGAAGATATATTAAAAGCGCCCAGCTTACTTTCAGCCAGCTCAGCTTGCCGGAAGTTTCTTTGGAGTTTAACAGCGATGGCGCCAAAATTTTTGAAGAACTGACAAAAAAGAATGTTGGAAAATATATTTCCATATTTTTAGATAATAATTTGATAGAAACCGCTCGTGTTAGCGAGGCCATAGCCGGAGGCAAGGCTGTGATTACGGGAATTCCGAATACGAAAGAAGCTAAAAAATTGGTTGAACGTTTAAATGCCGGAGCATTGCCTGCGCCGATTAAATTGATAAATCAGAATACGGTCAGCGCTTCTTTGGGTCAGGATTCTTTGCAGAAGACTATTTGGGCGGGAATTTACGGCACTCTTGCCGTTATCGCTTTTATGCTTTTGTATTATCACGGTCTCGGATTTTTCTCGGCCATCGCCTTGCTTATATATATAGTGCTGACGCTGGGAATATTTAAGCTTTTCGGAGTAACAATGACCTTGGCGGGTATTGCGGGATTTATTTTAACAATCGGAATGGCCGTTGACGCCAACATCTTGATTTTTGAAAGGACAAAAGAAGAAAGAAAGAAGGGCCTTGAAAAATCGCTGGCCGTCAAAGAAGGTTTTCATCGCGCCTGGACTTCCATTCGCGATTCAAACTTGACTACGATTTTAACGGCCGTAATTTTGTATAACGCCACATCGGGATTTGTTAAAGGATTTGCCCTGACCTTGGGCATCGGAGTCATTATCAGCATGTTTACAGCCATAACAATGACAAGAAATTTGCTGCGTTTGTTCTATGTAAAGAACTAAATATAAAAATATGTTTGATTTAATAAAATACAAAAATATATTTATCGGAATTTCACTGATTTTAACGATTGCGGCAGTGGCGTGCATTGCGATGTTCGGCTACAGGCAGGGAATTGATTTTACGGGAGGAACTTTGTGGCAGATAAAACTAGCAGAGACATCAGTTACGATTTCCGACTTGGAAAATTATTTTAAAGATAAAGGATACGAAAATACTCTCATTACCAGCGATACTTCCAATAACACATTTTTAATCCGCACCAATGAATTAAAGGAAGAGAAGCATCAGGAGGTTGTCAGCGACTTAAAGACTAATTTCGGAGCGGTGGAGGAACTGCGCTTTGAAAGCATCGGGCCGACTGTCGGAGCCGAGCTTCGCAGCAAAGCCATAACGGCATTTATATTGGTGCTGCTCGGAATTTCTTTATATATAGCTTTCGCTTTCAGGAAAGTTTCATTGCCGGTAAGTTCCTGGAAATATGGAATTACAACATTAATAAGCTTGTTCCACGATGCCTTGATACCGGCTGGCGCTTATGCCTTGTTCGGGCATTTCAGAATTGTGGAAATAGACACTAATTTTATCGTGGCGCTTTTGGTGATTATGGGTTTTTCCGTCCATGACACAATCGTGGTTTTCGACAGAATCAGGGAAAACTTGATAGTGCATCGTTCGAAAAAATTTGAAGAAGTTATCAATATCAGCATCAATCAGACGTTCGCCCGCTCCGTAAATACTTCATTAACTTTGTTTTTGGTGTTGATTGCGCTTTATCTGTTCGGCGCCTCCACCTTGAGCTACTTTGTTTTGATGATTTTGATAGGAACGGTCATCGGAACCTATTCTTCCATCTTTGTGGCCAGTCCTTTGCTCACCTATTTACAAAAAAAGTAAAATGTGTTATTATACAGCAAGGTTATAAACAGCCTAAAACTTGCCTTATTTTAAAGGAAAGTGTATAATAAAGTAACAAAAATATGGATATCAAAACCACACAATTGGTAAATGACCTTCTTCGCGGTCTTAATGCCCGCCAGAGGGAAGTTTTGGAAAAAAGATACGGCTTAAAAGACGGCCAAATTTTGACACTTGAAGAAATCGGCAAGACTTATGGCGTTACCAGGGAAAGAGCCCGCCAGATTGAGGAATCGGGTCTTAAAGAATTGAGAAGCGTGGTCAGCAAAGGATCTTTGGATAAATTTTTCGGCAAAGTCGGCGATTATTTGAAAAATATTGGCGGCTTGAGAAAAGAAGAAACTCTTTTGGCCGACCTTAGAGTAATGCTTAATGAGTCGGGTTCTTCGGTTTTTGATAACAAGGTTAAATTTTTATTGGAATTATCCGATGATTTTAAATATTCTCCGGAAGATAAAAGTTTTTATTCTTATTGGTTTAATGATTCCGACAAGAGAAAAAAGGCGGTTGAATTTGTTTCCAAGCTGGTAAAACAGATGGAGTCTAAAAAAGAAGACATGGTTACGGAAGCGACCGTGGATAAAGTTTTTAAGGAAGCTATCAGGCCGCACAATTTGAAAGAATTGGTGGCGATGAATTATGTTTCCTCTTCCAAAAAATTCCATATTAATCAATATGGAGATTTCGGATTGTCTCATTGGTCAGAAGTTAATCCGAAAACAGTCCGCGATTGGGCACATCTGATTTTGAGAAAAGAACAGAAGCCCTTGCATTTTACCGAGATCGCCAAATCCATCGCTAAAATCCGCGAATCAGCAAAAGACATGAATCCGCAGACCGTTCACAACGAACTTATCAAAGATGCTCGTTTTGTTTTGGTTGGACGCGGACTTTACGGATTGCAAGAATCGGGATTCACTCCGGGAACCACCCGCGAAGTTATGGCCCGTCTTTTGAAACAAAACGGCCCAATGACTTCCGATGATTTGCTTAAAATGGTCTTAAAAGAAAGAATTTTGAAAAAGAACACAATTTTCGTCAATTTGCAGAATAAAAAGCATTTCAAGAAATTGGATGATGGCCGTTATTCGGTGAATGCGGCTTAATCAAAACTTGGCATTTTTGTTCTTTCAGTTATTCGGTTAAAATAAAATAGTATGGAAGCAGGAATTCTAGATGTTATAGGCACAAACATTTCGGGCATTGCCGATATCGTTATTGATATTCTCAAAGAGAGCTGGTGGTTCTTATTGCCATTATGCTCATTTTTTATTTTTTACGAGTTCTGGATGAACGGGAAAAACTTCCTTTGGAAAATAGGGATTAAGTGGGTTTTGTTGGAAATCAAAATACCTAAAGAGATATTAAAAACTCCCAAGGCTATGGAAAATGTTTTTTCCTCCTTGCATGCCATTTATACCTCTATACCGGAATGGGAAGAGAAATTCCTTAAGGGAATGGATTTAAAATGGATGTCTTTTGAAATGGTTGGCAATGCCGGAACAATCCGCTTTTACGCTCGTGTTTTTACGGCTCACAGAAATATTTTTGAATCCGCGATTTATTCCGAATATCCCGACGCGGAAATAAAAGAGGTTGAGGATTACGTTCTGGAAATGCCCAGTATTATGCCAAATAAAACTTATGAGCTTTGGGGAACAGATTATGTTTTTACAAAAGACAACCCGTATCCTATTAAAACATACGAGTTTTATGAGGAGCATGTTGAGGAAAAAAGAACAGACCCTATTTCAATGATAGTGGAGTTGATGTCTCGCCTTAAACAGGGTGAAATGATTTGGCTTCAATATTTAATCAAGCCGATTCCAAGCGATTGGAAAAATTGGAAAAAATTGGGCGAAGAAATACGCGACAAGATGATGCAAAGGGATAAGGCTGCCAAAAAAGGATTGCTTGCCGCAATAACCGACTTTGTTTATACCTTTTTGAAAAATTTAGTGCATGCTTTTGTAGTCCATCCGGAATGGCCGGAAGACAAGAAAAAAGAAGAAAAGTTCAAGCTTAACTTTTTGTCTCCCGGCGAACAGAATGTTTTAAAGGCGGTTGAGCAGAAAATTTCCAAGCTTGGATTTGAAACCAATATTCGTTTTTTGTATATAGACCGCAGGGACGAATTTACCGTTTCCAATGCTACTGGCGTTAACAGCGCGTTCAGGCAGTTTAATACTCAAGACATGAACGGTTTTAAACCGGGCAAGAGCAAAACTTGGATGCCCAGCTTAAAACTTCAGCCCAAAACCTGGACCAAGAAAATGCAATTGCAATACAGAAAGAGATGCCTTTTTGATAATTACGTGAAAAGATGGTTTCCGAAAGGATGGGATGCCCCAATACTTAATACGGAAGAATTAGCTACGGTGTTCCATTTTCCGATTGTTACGGTGGGGGCTCCGTCCTTGCGTCGTTTGGAAACAAAGAGAGGCGAACCGCCACATACTCTTCCTATAGAATAAAATTATATGGATTCCATTTCATTTTTAGGCTTAACTAATTTCAGGAACGAATATAAAAAATTCGGCATTAAAGAAGATGATCGCCGTCGCCATATTTATGTTGTCGGAAAAACCGGCATGGGCAAAACAACTTTGCTTGAGAACTTGATTATTGCGGATATGCAGGCCGGCCGGGGAGTCGGCGTGGTTGATCCGCACGGAGAATTGGCGGAAAAGATTTTGGATTTTGTCCCGGAAGACCGCGTTAATGACGTGGTGTATTTTAATCCTTCGGATATGGAATTTCCGATAGCTTTTAATCCTTTGGAGCAAATCGGCACAGAATACAGGCATTTGATTGCTTCGGGAATTATGGCTGTTTTCAAAAAAATCTGGCCCGATGTTTGGTCTGCCAGAATGGAATATATTTTAAACAATTCTTTATTGGCTCTTTTGGAATATCCCGGTTCAACGCTGCTCGGAATAATGAGGATTTTATCCGATAAGGAATACCGCAGGATAGTTGTTGATAATTTGAAAGACCCCGTGGTTAAAAGTTTTTGGGTAAATGAATTCGCCAAATATACGCAAAGGCTGGAGAGCGAGGCTACGGCCGCCATTCAGAATAAAGTCGGCCAATTTGTTACCAATCCTTTAATCAGGAATATTCTAGGCCAGCCGCACTCTTCAATAGATATGCGGAAAATAATGGATGAAAAGAAAATTTTAATAGTAAATCTTTCAAAGGGAAGAATCGGCGAAGACAATTCGGCTCTTTTGGGAGCGATGATAATTACCAAGCTTCAGCTTGCAGCTATGTCCCGAATAGATCTTCCCGAGAAAGACAGGACGGATTTTCATTTATATGTCGATGAGTTTCAAAACTTTGCTACTGATTCCTTCGCCACTATTTTGTCTGAGGCCAGAAAATACCGCTTGGATTTGATTTTGGCGCATCAATATATCGGCCAGCTGATTGACCAGGGCAATACTCGCGTCCGCGACGCGATTTTCGGAAACGTCGGGACAATGATTTCTTTCAGGGTTGGAGCGGAAGACGCGGAGTTTTTAGAAAAAGAATTTGAGCCGGATTTTATGATTAACGATTTTGTTAATCTTCCGAAATATAACTATTACATTAAATTAATGATTGACGGCGTTTCATCGCGGCCTTTTTCCGCTTCAACAATTCCGCCGTTTCCCAAGCCGAAAGAGACCTTTAAAGATATGCTTATCGAAGTGAGCCGTAAAAATTATGGTACGCCGCAAAAAGATGTTGAACGCCAAATTGCCAATGAGTGGGTTGGCCAGGGTTCACGTGTTATGGATGATAAAATGATGCGTCAGGATGAACAATCTTTGGCAAAAGCTTTGCCTCCGCGTGAAAATAAACCGTCCGGATCTGTTGTAGAACAACAAGAAGAACAAAAGGAATTTGTTCCGCGCGAATCCCGTCGTCCGGAAAGAGAGAGAAAGGAAGTGGACATCGCGGATTTGAGAAAAACATTGGAAGAGGCGCTGGGCAAGGGCTTTAGTAAAGAAGAGCAAGATGAAGATGCGGGCAAAGAAGGAAGACCAGAAAAATAATTAATTTAAAACCCCGTAATGCGGGGTTTTTAATTATCTCTTGTCAAAATAGATTATTTATGGTATATTGTAAAACAGCATTATTTAAAAACTCGTAATATAGGAGATAAAGATGACAAACGAAATGGGATCAGTTCCGGTAAATGTGGAAACGGGGACGCAGATGAGGGCTTCGGCAATCGTATGGCTGGTGATACTGGTCGCGATTCTCGTGATAATCTGTTTTGACGGATTGTCGCGCATGGGAATCAATACCATCATCTTTCTGCTTGTTTGCGGATGTCTTTCGCTGGCCGTGGAATGTCTGATAGAAAAGTACGTTTTTTCTTCGGAAAAAGCGAAGACGGCAGCAGTTCCAGCGGGGCTGGATTTGCCGCCGTGGAGGAAATATCAGTTCGGCGATCCTCGTTTTGAGTATCCCGAGAAAGAAGAGGAGCTGATATCGTACATCGCGGAAACCCATCCGTTTATGGGCAGAGAAGAAAGACTGGAAATGGTGGATGAAATAAAAGCAAAGAGAGAGAAAAAACCGAAACAATAGTTCTTTTCAAGATAATAAAAAACACCTTGCGTATGCGGGGTGTTTTTATTTTTATATTGAAACCGTCAAGGTATTATTTCGCTTTTTCCACTCTTTCCACGTAATCTCCGGTACCGGTATTTATTCTTACAATGTCGTCGTTATTTACAAAAAGCGGAACTGCCACTTCGGCGCCGTTTTCAAGAATTGCGGTTTTTGTTCCGCCTTGCGCCGTATTGCCGCGTTCTCCGGGAGGAGTTTCTTTGATTTTTAAATCAACTTTTATCGGAAGTAAAACTTTCAATATCTGGTCTTCATATTTTACCGCTGTAACTTCGGTATTGCCCTTCAAAAATCTGGCGCCTACACCGATTTTTGCCTCATCTAGCTTGAATCTGTTCTGGGGCTTGCCCTTCTCGCAGAACCAAAATTCTCCGCGATTGCTGTAAATAAACGTTATGGGCGTCTTATCTATTTCGATTTCCTCCAATTTTTCGTTTTGATGAAAAGCCTGTTCAACAACTTGTCCTGTTACGAGATTTTTTAAGCGGGTTTTGGCTACGGGTTTCCTTTGCTGCATGCGCAAAAATGCGTATTCCAGCACTTCATAAAGCTGGCCCTCGAATTTGAACATTGTCCCGATTTTTAATTCATTATAGCTAAGCATTTGGATATGTTAATCAATTTGGGTGGAAAAATCAACTTTTAAGTGTTAATATTTAATACATCATGCATCTTAAACGGCTGGAATTGTTGGGATTCAAATCTTTTGCCAATAAAACGACTCTGGATTTTCCGGGCGGCATTGCCGCTGTTGTCGGGCCGAACGGTTCGGGGAAATCCAACATTATTGACGCTGTCCGCTGGATTTTGGGCGAAAGAGAAGCCAAAAATCTCCGCGGAGCTAAAGCTGAAGACCTTATTTTTGCGGGTAATCAGCAGCGCGCCAGAATGGGCATGGCGCAAGTGTCGCTTACCTTTGACAACACTTCGGGATTTTTTCCGGTTGATTTTAATGAGGTTACGATTATCCGCAGGATAGACAGAGACGGCATCTCTCAATATTTTTTGAATAAAGCCGAGGTGCGGCTGAAAGATATCGTTGATTTTTTCGCCAAATCGCGCTTGGGAACAAGAGGAATGGCTATTATCAATCAGGGTGAAAGCGATTTATTCGTTAAAGCGTCTCCCCAGCAAAGGCGGGAAATGGTGGAAGAAATTTTGGGACTCAGGCAGTATCAGCTGAAAAAACACGAAGCTTCGAGGAAGCTGAAAAACACAAACATTAATTTTGAAAAAGTGAAAGCGATGGTTGAGGAAATCGCGCCGCATTTGCGTTTTTTGAAACGCCAGGCATCAAAGTGGGAAAAGCTTGAGGGAATTGAAAAAGAACTCAAAGATTCCGAAGATATTTATTTTAAAAACAAATATAAAGAAATAAGCGAGGGGTTGGAAAAATTCAATCCGCGCGTTAAAGAAATAGATGAAAAAATTTCCGTTAAAAACGGAGAATTGAAAAATTTGCAGGAAGAATTGGAAAAAATAGAAAAGAATCAGCCGCAAGGACAAACAAATCTTGAAGAATCCCGCAAAAAAAGAGAGCAGCTTCTTATTCAGCGTTCGGCCGCCGAAAAAGAATTGGGACGGCTGGAGGCCAAGCTGGAATACCTTGCTTCCTCGAAAATAGCCGTGGATAAAGATTTTCCGGCGCTGGTGAGCGATGTTAAAAATGAAATCCAAAATATAGTTAAACAGGAAGATTTGGCGGCCATGCGCGGCGCCCTTAATAATTTATTGGGGAAAATAGAAAAGTTTTTGGATTCGGGCGATAAAGACAATCCCGAAATGGAATCAATAGAAAAATCGCGGAAAGAGCTGGCCGAACGCCTGGAGTCCATTTCCGGAGAGCTTAGGGAATTGGAGCAATCCGAGGCGGCTTCCACCGGCAATCTTGAAAAATTCAATGTTGAGTTTAAAAAAGCATTTGAAAATATTGAAGCGAAAAAAGACGAGATTTCCGTTTTAGAATCGGAAAAAAACAAGATTTTATTTGAAATAGAGCGGTGTAATTTAAAAATGCAGGACTTGCAGTCGCTGGCAAATCAGGCGGGCAGGAATGTTGATGAGTTTAAGGATTTTTCGGGTGTCGGCGAGATCGGCAGCTCCGAGCTTGCAGAGCTTGAAAGAAAAACTATGAAGCTTCGGGCGGAAATCGCGGGCATTGGAGAAGTTGACCAGGCGCTTTTGAGCGAAGCGCGGGAAACCGAAACGAGGCATAAATTTTTATCGGAACAGCTGGCTGATTTGGAAAAAGCGGCTGGTGATTTAGAGCAGCTTATAAAAGAGCTGGATATTAAAATCCACAACGATTTTACCACAGCGCTGAAAAAGATTAATGATGAATTCAACAAGTTTTTTGAATTGATGTTCGGCGGGGGCAGGGCGAAGATGACTCTGGAAAAGCCGGCTGAGGCGGTGCCGCAGGAAGCGGAGGGAGAGGAATCGCCGGCTGAAGAAATTTCGGAAGAGGAAGAAGAGGAGAAAAAACTTGAATTGGGAATAGATATAGAAGTTGTTTTGCCGAGAAAGAAAATCAAAGGATTGGATATGCTGTCGGGAGGAGAAAAAAGTTTGGTTTCAATCGCGGCTTTATTCGCCATGATTTCGGTGAGTCCGCCTCCGTTTTTGGTTTTGGA
>JAQURY010000025.1 GCA_028715395.1 Minisyncoccota bacterium | reverse complement strand
AATGCCATGACGTTGGTGTCTTTTATGGAAGGAAAAAAAGATGAGTGCTTCAATTATCACCAGAGAGAAGCCATGTGGACCAAGATTTTCAGCGAATATGTCGGAGGAGAAGAGAAGATGGAGAAGATTTTATTGGATAATTTCGGCGAAGGGATTATCAGTTTTTAATTTCAATATGTTATACTGCTTAAGTAAATATAATTAACAAATTATTTAAAATTATGACCATTCTTATAGCGGAAGACGAAAAAGTTTTAGCGGAAGTATTAAAAGAAGAATTTGAAGTTGAAGGATTCAATGTTTCAACGGTAGGAAACGGTAATGATGCATTGAAGGCGCTTAAATCATCTTCCAGGCCGGACGTTTTGATTTTGGATTTATTAATGCCCGAAAAAGATGGATTTGCCGTTTTAGAGGAAATAAATGAAGATCAAGCGCATAATTTGAAAACAATTCCGGTTATTGTTTTGTCCAATTTAGGACAGGACGAGGATATTAAAAAGGCTTTAAGCCTTGGAGCTACCGATTATTTCGTCAAAGCCCAGCATCCGATTGCGGAAGTGGTGGAAAAAGTTAAAAAAATTTTAGAAAAGGGTAATTTTCAAAAAAACAAGCCTTCTAAATCAAAATAATTATTTAGAGGATATTTTTGTGGCAAAGAAAAACTTTTTTATATTTTTTCGGGCAATATTTCTTTTAGCTGTTTTTTTAAGTTTTTCCATATCTGAAGTTTTTGCAGCTGTTACGGTTGTTCCCGCTTCCGGCGGTTCGGCTATTTCCGCCGATACGACCGGCGGAGCTTATACGTCTTTAACGGGGCCGGTTATAACGGAGGGCGTGACTGCCGATATCGGCACAGGCACAATTATTTTAAATGCGCCAGCGGGTTTTAATTTCAATACTGCGGCTAATAGTGTTACTGCCGCAAGAACGGATGTTGTCGGCACAGGATGCAATAATCCGAGGCGCTTGCTTATAAATGGAGGAATATCGCAAACTGTTACGCCAACAGCGACTACAATCACCATAAGCATAACCAAAACTACTTCCTCCAGCTGTAGGAATGTAATTACTTGGTCGGGAATTCAGGTTAGGCCAATAGCAGGAACTCCCTTGGCTTCCGGAAATATTACAAAAAGCGGCACATCTTCAATTTCGGGAGTTACCGATGGGGTTACTAATTTCGGAACTTTAACCGAAATTGCCGGAGCAAAAAATAAATTGACTTTTATAACCCAACCTTCATCTGCGGCAATTGTGAATACGGATTTTGCAATTAAGCCAGTCATTAAGTTACAGGATCAATTTGGAAATACAGTGACTTCCGATAGCACAAGTATTGTTAGCCGTACAGCCGTGCTTTCAACGCAGACTTGCGGGGGAACGGCTGGTTCAGGAATTTTAACGTCTACGCCAGCGAATAATTCTGCGGTAACTGCCGGAATTTTAACTTATACGGCAATGCAATACTCTTATGGAGAAAGTATAAAAATTTGTGTTACTTCAACGGGAGTAACTTCGGCATTAAGCAATACAATTACCGTATCTAATTCCGTTCCGACAACAACAAATATTTCTCCTACCACAAAAACAGTAGGAGATCCGCAATTCACCCTAACCGTAAACGGCACTAATTTTGTCGTTAATTCCATTGTGCAATTTAATGGTTCTTCTAGGGTTACCACTTATGTTTCTTCCACCCAGCTTACGGCTATTATTCCTTCAACCGATCTGACAATCGCCGGAACCCACAACATCACAGTCTTCAACCCAACTCCTGGAGGAGGAACATCAAATGCTCAGACGTTTACGGTGAATCTTGCTCCCGACACAACCGCGCCAGCCGCAATTACCAATTTATCATTATCTAATCCGACGACTTCATCTATAGATGTAAGCTGGACAGCGCCGGGGGACGATGGAAGTGCGGGAACTGCGACAACTTATGATTTAAGATATTCAACATCGGCAATAAATTCCGGAAATTTTTCTTCCGCAACGCAAGTGGCGGGCGAACCAACTCCGTCAGTTGCCGGTTCGGCCGAAAGCATGACGGTTACCGGATTAAATTCCAGCACAATTTATTATTTTGCTCTTGAGACTTCCGATGAAGCTTTGAACGTTTCCGACATTTCAAATGTGCCAAGTTTAGAAACTTTAGCTACGCCTCCGGGACCAGATATTATTGCCCCGGCAGCTGTTACGGATTTAACTCTTTCCAATCCGACAACTTCTTCCATTACGGCTTCCTGGACAGCTCCGGGAGATGATGATAATACGGGCGTAGCTGCGGGTTATGACTTGAGATATTCGGAATCTTTAATAACTGCCGGAAATTTTGATTCGGCTATGCAAGTTTCGGGCGAGCCGGCGCCGAATATTGCGGGAACAAATCAAAGCGCTGTTGTGGGAGGGCTTTTGGCGGGAACAACTTATTATTTTGCGCTGAAAACTTCCGACGAAGTTCCAAACGTTTCCGGCATTTCCAATGTGCCAAGCTTGGCGACCGCGGAAATTCCGAAAACATCTCCGGTTGTGCCGTCGGGTTCCGGCAGCAGCGTTGCTCCGACCAGAGTTATTTTTTCCGGCAGAGCTTATCCGGACGGTAAAATAAGAATTTACCGCAGAAGTCTGATAGAGTCCGTTTTCGCAAACACTTATTTGCCGAACAGCGACATAGAAATAGACAGTGAAGGAAATTTTTCAAAAACATTTACGGCTATTTTACAATCCAATTATCTTTTTGCGGTGGAAGCGGAAGACAAAAATGGCCAAAAAAGCGGAGTTTTAGGATTTACCGCGAATTTGCTTTCCAATAATGAATTAAAAGCGGAAAATTTGTTTTTGCCTCCGACAATCAATTTCAGCAAGACGGCAATTACAAAGGGCCAAGAAATTAAAATTTCGGGATATGCTTATCCAGATTGCGATGTTGAATTAGTGCTGGATAATACGCTGAGATACAAAACCAAGTCCGATTCGGAGGGATATTATCAGCTGATTTTGAATACCCAGCGGTTCAGTCCCAAGTTGCATTTTGTCGCTATAAGGCAGATTGACAAAGACAGCATAAAAAGCGATTTTTCGCTTACAAAAACATTTTCGGTTTCTTTATTGAATAATCCTCAAACGGATTTGAATGCCGATGGAAAAGTGGATGTAACCGATTGGAGCATGTTCCTTTCAAGGTGGAAATCTACCAATATTAATATAAAAATCAGGTTAGATTTTAACTTGGATGGCAAAGTCGATGTAGTGGATTTCAGCATTTTCTTGAAATCTATAAAGGGGTTATAATTAACAAAAGCGCGTCGTATTTAAAAAAATAATAAAATGATTAAGTTTAAACATTTATTTCTTTTAAGTATTTTGTTTTTTGGTTTGAATTTTAATGGGGCATCGGCAGCGAGCATTTCTTTGATTTCCAATTCTCAGAATCTTGGCATTAATCAGGAGTTCAACGTTGATTTAATAATTGAAAGCGATGTGAATATTAATGCCGCCCAGGGAATTGTAAGTTTTTCGCCGGGCGTATTGCAGCTTATTTCCGTAAGTAGAGATAATTCCATATTTAATTTTTGGGTTGAAGATCCGACAATTTCAAATGATGTGGGAACAATGAGTTTTACGGGAGGGACGGCGCAGGGAGTAAGCGGAAAATCTCTTAAGGTTTTAAGCATGAAATTTAAGGCTACTGGAGTTGGCGAATCAGCCATAAAGCTTTCCGGCGGAACAGTGGCGGCAGATGACGGCCAAGGGACAAATGTTTTGTCTGATATTAAAGAAGCTAAAGTGTCTGTGACGGGTATGGTCACCGAACCTGTTTTGGTTGAGGCGCCAAAAGTAATCGTAAGAATTCCTATACCCTCAGGAAAATTACCCTCTTTACCAGAACTTGAAATCAGTCTTTATCCCGATTCATCCAAGTGGTATAAGCAGATCGGCGATGTGGTGATGTTTTGGAATGTTCCCCAAGATATAATTAGCGTGGCTAGTTTGGTTAATAAAAATCCCAATAGCATACCGACAGTTTTTGATAAAGAATTATTGAACGGAAAAAATTTGGGTTCTTTGGCGGAGGGTATTTGGTATGCGCATGCCCGTTTCAAAAACAATATCGGAAATGGTCCAGTTGCCCATCATAGAATTGCTATAGATGTAACTCCGCCGCTACCTTTTAATATAGAAGTTAACGAAGGGATAAAAACAGACAATCCTTCTCCTGTTTTGAATTTCGGTACTCAGGATAGTTTATCGGGAATTGATTTTTATTCGGTAATAGTTGGGAATCAGGCCCCAATAAAATCAGAGTCCGGAGAATTGAAATTGCCTATCCAGGAGCCGGGCGATTATACGGTTTTGGTAAAAGCCTTTGATAAAGCCGGTAACAGCAGCGAGGACTCAATAAACATTACAATATTGCCAATTGAATCTCCGGAAATAAAATTTGTTACCCAGCCTTATTATTCCGATTCAGACAATGTTTTGTTGGTTCAGGGTTCGGCTTTGCCGGAACGGCTGATTCTTTTGGCGATTATCAGAAAATCAGATGGCGTGGCGGCCGCGAGAGCAACTGCGCGCGCCGATGAATCGGGTCAGTGGGAATACAGTTTTTCGGAAAGTTTTAAAAATGGGAAATATGAGGTAGTGGCTCAAGCCCAGGACGATCGCGGCGCTTTAAGCTTGCCGGTTAAGTCGAGTCAGATATCCATTAAAAGCAAGCCAATATTAAAGCTGGGATTTTTGGAGCTTAATCTTTGGGGGGTGATTATATTGTTATTGGTTATTTTGGTCGGCGGGTTTTCCGGCGGTATCTGGTATTGGAAATTAAGGCAGGAGAAATTAAGCAGAAGAGTTTTTATTACCAAGCAGGATTTGGCCAAAGTCAGCGCTCTTTTAAAGAGCGATCTGAAAAAAATAAAAGCGGCCATAAAAACACCGGGAGAGTTTGATGATGATTTTATTATAAAAAGTTTGGAGGAAAACGTGGAAAAAATAGACAAATATATCCAGAAAGAAGTTGGAAATGTTACCAGAAAATAACCGATAGCAGGAGACAGCTTTAATGAGGGGCGAACTAAGTTCTAAGTTAAAGAATATATGAGCATAAAAAACAAAAATGTTGTTTTGCCAAAAGTTTTGGCTTGGGGAATTTTGGTTTTCTTTTTATTGGGCTCAATCATTGCTTTTGTATTTATCAGAAGCAGTTTGAAAAATCAGGGAAAAATAATATTACAAGACAAAGTCCAATTAATTCAGCAAATAATTAATGATAGTTTTCTCACATTTGCTATTAGGCAGCCGGTAGCCACCAGGGCTTTATTTGATGCAAGTGATTTTGTGTCGGCGGAAGAATTCCATACTTTTTACGAATCCAGAGATATAAGAAAAAATTTCCCGGGAATATCTTACGTGGGTTTCTCGAGATATGTTAAAAATAACGCCAAAGAAAACTTGGTTAGAGAAATGCGCCTTCAAAGCGGGCATGGATTGGAGTCTTTTAATGTTTTTCCCAAAACCGAAAATAATTTTATAGCGCCGATTGTTTATTTTGAACCAGACGAAAAAGCTGCCGCCGCCGTTAATACCGCCATTGGTTTTGATATTTTAAGCGAAACCAATCGCAGAGAAGCGGTTAATAAGGCCATTGATTCTGGAGAATTTGTTTTATCCGATAAGGTGACAGTCCATCCTTCAGGGAAAAGTGGATTCATCGGTTATTTAGCCGTTTATAGCAAAAAAATTACAGCATCTTCTACGGTTGAAGAAAGACGTTCAAACGTATACGGAATTGTTTCTACGGTTTTTGAAACAGATAGTTTATTCGGAAATTTTAGCGGAGCTATAACTTCTTTAGTATTGGAAAATTTGGATATTGAAGTTTTTGAAAATGAGAATATAAGCGAAGAGGGTTTGTTGTACGATTATTTTCCGACAAAAGAAAAAATAATTATTTTGGGAGATCTTTCGAGCGCGATAAAATCCTCTTTGTTTTTGGGGGGAGAGGAATTTACGTTGGTAGTAGCGTCTTCGGGTGGCATGATACAGCCGGCATCCAGAATAATGCCTTATTTGGTTTTGGTAATAGGTATTACAGTGGGATTTCTTTTATTTACAATTTTTTATTTACTGGGTTCTTTATATATTCGCGCATATAAACTGGCGGATGATATGACGGAGAACTTCCGGGCGAGCGAGGAAAGATATCGCTCATTATTTATGGAGTCAAAAGACGCCATTATGACATCTACGCCAGAAGCAGGCTTTCTTTCTGGAAATCCAGCGGCAATTAAATTATTTGGTTGTCGTGACGAAAAAGAGTTTTTATCAAAAACGCCGTACGATTTATCTCCCGAATACCAGCCGGACGGAATCCTCTCAAAACAAAAAGCTTTAAAAATGATGAATTTGGCCCTAAATAAAGGATCGGCATTTTTTGAATGGACTCATAAAAAAACAGATGGAACAGAATTTTCGGCTAACGTTTTGTTATCGCGCATAGAATTACGCGGAAAAAAGTTTTTACAAGCTACAGTGCGAGATATTTCTGCTCAAAAAAAAGCGGAGGAAACAATTATGAAAATAACCGCTGATTTGGAAAAGTTTAAGCTGGCCGTGGCTAATGCCAACGATCAGATTATAATCACCGATGCCGCTGGGAAAATTATTTTTGCGAATAAGGGAGCAGAAATTGTAACAGGATATAAAATAGAGGAACTTATGGGTAATACGCCCGGATTGTGGGGAGGGCAAATGTCAAAAGAATTTTACGCGGATTTTTACAAAACCATAAGAGACAAGAAGCAAGTTTTTCGCGGAGAAGTAAAAAATAAAAGAAAAGATGGGGGAATTTATGATGCGAGAATAGGCGTTTCTCCGATTTTGAATAAAAAGGGGGATGTGGAATTTTTTGTGGACATAGAACGCGATATTTCCAAGGAAAAAGAAATAGATAGGGCAAAAACAGAGTTTGTTTCCCTTGCTTCGCATCAGCTGCGAACGCCGCTTTCGATTATAAGCTGGTATACGGAAGTTCTTCTTAAAGACAGAGAAAAAAATCTTTCTAAAAAAGAAAAGAAATATCTTACGGAAATTTACAGGGGGAATAAGCGGATGATTGATTTGGTAAACGCGCTTTTGAATGTTTCAAGAATTGATCTTGGCACAATAGCGGTGGAGCCGGTTTCCATAAATTTAGCCGACTTGGCGGATGATATTTTGAAGGATTTTATTCCGCAAATTAAAACGAAAAAAATAAAATTAGAAAAAGAATACTCGAAAAATTTATTGAATATTAATGCGGACCTTAATATTATGCGAATGGTTTTACAGAACCTTATTTCTAATGCCGTAAAATATACCACAAAAGGCGGAAGGATAAGCGTTAAAATAAGCAAGGAGGAAAAGAATTTTACCATTGAAGTGTCGAATACCGGTTACGGCATACCGAAAAATCAGCAAGACAAAATATTTACTAAATTATTCAGGGCTGATAATGCAAGAGAGATTGATCCTGAAGGAAATGGATTAGGT
>JAQURY010000009.1 GCA_028715395.1 Minisyncoccota bacterium | reverse complement strand
TCAATTTGAATCCGACAAATACAAGATGGGAGGTTCAAACGACAAAACCTCCACAGACGGAGGCATCTACCCCGAACTATATGAAACAGGCACCAACCTCACTCTTATACCCGTCAACTATGGAGATACATCCCTAGTCGGATATTGGAAGTTTGATGAAGGAACAGGCACATCTGCCTATGATGCGAGTGGGAATGGATATACTGGTACTTTAACTAATCATGCTACCTATACCGCAGGTAAAGTAGGGGGTTATGCCGTCACGCTTGATGGCACTGATGATTATGTGGATTTAGGAGATATTGATTATTCCAGTTATACGGGACTAACCGTTTCTTTTTGGATTTATATAAATTCAGCGAAAACAGGAGTAGACGAAGCTTTAATATCTAATGATAATTGGAATACAGATATTGGCTTTCATATAAGAAAATATACAAACGATAATTCTTATTTTTATCACGCCAGCTCTGGCTTTCTAAAGGCTCTCGGCTTTAGTCAGTGGAAGCATATTGTATTCGTTATTAACAAGGGGTCAAATATGATGGGTTATTCTGATGGCACCCTAATGGCCAGCCCTACTTCTATTAGTTCCTATAATTTAGACACGGGACACCACACCCTAGTTGGAGCAAATGCCAGCTCCATAGGTATGTATTTCCAGGGATATTTTGACGATGTCCGTATTTATAATCGGGCTCTTTCTGCTGGTGAAATTTTAGCGCTTTATAACGCTACCAAATAACAAAAAATTCTGTATAGTATATGCTAATATTAGCATATACTATACAAAGTTATGGAAAGGGTTTTGAGTGAAAAGTTTTTTAGGAGCAGAAATACATTAAAAATCGCCAAAAGTTTGTTGGGGAAATTTTTAGTGGTTCGGCCCTTCGCCGATACTCGGGACAAGCAATCTCGTCACAAACTAAGAAAAATCGGTAGGCAAAATAAAGCATATATGATAACCGAAGTTGAGGCGTATGACGGATTTAAGGACAAAGCTTCGCATGCGCATCGCGGGAAAACGGAAAGAAATAAAATAATGTTTGGAGAGGCCGGGCATTGGTATGTTTATTTTACTTACGGGATACACTGGCTTTTGAATATTGTGACGGGGCCGGAGAATTATCCGGCGGCGATTTTAATTCGCGGCGTTGAAGGATATAACGGACCGGCAAAATTAACCAAAGCGTTGAAAATTGATAAGAGATTAAACGGAAAATCAGCAGATAAAAAATCAGGATTATGGATTGAAAACAGGGGAGTAAAAATAAAAAAAATCAAAAGCGCGGCGAGAATCGGCGTGCTTTATGCGGGGCCGGTTTGGAGCAAAAAGAAATACAGATTTTATATTTGACTTTTTTGGATTTTTGTGATAGTATGATTTTAAGCTGCACTTAAATAAAATCATATAGAAAAGGAGATTCAAAATGGCTTTGATTGTCAGCATTCCGGAGACGGAAAGCGTTGTTTTCGCGGATTTCGTGGGTATGGTCAGAAAGGCTGCGCCCAATACGATGTTCGACAAGATCGGAATCAAGATCGAGGCAAAGAGCATCGTTGTGGAGAATGACCCGGGAAAACATTACAACGGAAAGGAAAACCGCGAGATGGAGGATTTTCTGAAGCCGTTCCAGGCTGTAGACAAGGACATGGATGTCATAGATGCCTTTGTCCTTCCGGGGTCACTGAGCAACCTGATATCCAGAGTTAATGCCAAGTTTCCGGACATTTCTCAAAAGGAAATGACAATAGAGGTCGGTTCCTACGAGGAAGAAACCGAGGGCGTATTGTCGGCAAGGAAGTCGATAAAGTCCAAGAAGGATATTCTGATCTTGAGGAGATGCAACTGATTTCACGAGAGGCACCTGCAATATATTGCAAGGGCCTCTTTTTTATTTGTGTTTTTATGTTAGAATTCATTTTATGAACGGTTTTGACAGAATTGATTCGCAAAATATAGAAGAATATCTTAATGGAAATGAAAATGCGTTAGAACTTGTTATAGAGCGGTATTTTAGAGCCGTTTATAGTTTTGTTTATCGTTTAGTTGGAAATAAACAAGACGCCAATGATATTGCGCAAGAAGTTTTTGTGAAGGTTTGGAAGAATATCAAAAAATATAAAACCAGCCAAAAATTTAAAGCATGGCTTTTTGCTATTGCCAAAAATACAAGCATTGATTGGCTGAGAAAGAAAAAGGAGGAGGTGTTTTCCGAATTTGAAAATGAAGACGGAGAAAGTGTTCTGGAAAACAATTTAATCGATCCAGCTCCGCTTGCCGATAAAATAATCGCTCGTGCCGAAAAAGCAAAATCTTTAGAAAAATTATTGGAAAAATTACCGATAAATTATAGGGCTGTTTTGGTTCTTAAATATGAAGAAGGATTCACTTTTGAAGAAATCGGAGAGGTTTTGGAAAAACCTCTCAATACGGTAAAGAGCCAGTATAGAAGGGCGTTGATCGCTTTAAGAGGTTTATTGGCGGGAGATACGCACCAAAAATCGTTTTCTTCTCGTATTAAAGAATATGGAGAAGAATTGCGAGAAGCTTTTCAATAATCTTAACCAGGAAGAACCGCCCAAGGAATTATACTGTGGAATTTTGGCGAGGATCCAATTTGAAAGAAGGCGAGCCGCCAGAATTCGGTTGGTTTTTTTTGCCGGAACGGCGCTGGCTTCAATTTTCGGCTTAATTCCGGCCTTGCAATATTTTATCGGTGAATTAAACAGTTCGGGATTTCATCATTATATTTCGCTTATTTTTTCAGACGGAGGAATTCTAATTTCATACTGGAAAGAATTTATTTTGTCTTTGGCGGAATCTTTGCCGATTTTGGGAATTACCGCGATATTGTCGTTGGTATTTATTTTTCTTGAGTCTATCAAATTTATATTAAGGAACGTTAAAACGGCGCTAATTAACAAGAAACAATTAATCTAATGATTGATTTTAAAAAAATATCACAATCAAAATTTTTCAGAGGAGTGCTTTTGGGAATAGGAATTTTCATAGTCGGTTTATTGATTTTCCAGGCGGGAATGTTTGTAGGTTATCATAAGGCCGGATTTTCATATAAATGGGGAGAAGATTATTACAAAACTTTTAACGGTCGCAAGCTGCTTGGAAATATGCCGCCTTTTATGGAAAAAATGCCGCTTGGGGGATTCTCTAACGCTCACGGAGTAATCGGGAAAATAATTAAAATTAATCTTCCGGCAATAGTGGTTGAAGGAGAAGATAAAGTCGAAAAAATTGTTTTAATAAAGGACGACACGATTATCAATCAATTCAGAGAAACAATTAAACCGGTCGAACTTAAAATTGACAATTATGTCACGATTATCGGCTCGCCGAATCAAGATTCTCAAATTGAAGCTAAGCTTATCAGAGTTATGCCGTCGCCTCCAGAAATGAGAGATTAGAGAATAATAATTAAAATTATGAAAATATTTCACAAGATAAAAAATTATGTCGTAAGTCACAAAATTATAAGCGTCGTGATTTTGATTGCGGTAATTTTCGGGGGATACCAGGTCTATAAATCAAAAACTGGAACAAGCGGAGAAGTTCGCTATGTAACAGCTGTAGTCGTAAAAGGAGCCGTCATTTCTTCTGTTACGGGAAGCGGGCAAGTATCAGCTTCCAATCAGGTTGATGTGAAACCTAAGACATCTGGAGATGTGATTTATGTCGGAGTGAAATCCGGTCAGGAGGTGAGCAGGGGAGGTTTAATCGCGCAACTGGATACAACGGATGCCCAAAAAGCGATTCGTAATGCTGAAATAGATCTTGAAACGGCGAAACTCAATTTAGACAAATTACTCGGTTCCGAAAACGCAGCAATTCCCAAAAACAAACAAGAAGCCGAAGATGACCTGAAAGCGGCTTATGATAGTGGATTTAACGCAGTTTCAAATGTGTTTCTCGATTTACCGTCCATAATGACTACTCTTCAGGGCATGTATTTTGACAAAACCATTTCTGCGAACATATGGAATGTGGATTATTTCGAAGTTGCTGCACAGGATTTCGATTTGCGTATTGCGGATTTTCATGATGACGCAATCGCTAAATATCAGGATGCCCGGAAAAGATATGACGTGAATTTTCAGAGTTATAAATCAGTTAGCAGATTTTCCGATATGGACACTTTAAATTCTCTGATAAATGAAACTTATGACACGACAAGGGCGATTTCCGATGCGATAAGAAGCATGAGTAATTTAATCCAATTTTACGAGGATATTCTTTCCAAAAAATTTATTCCGGCGAATGCCGCCGCAAATACGTATTTGACGACCCTCGGCGGATATATCAGTAAAACGAATTCCCATTTGAGTAGTCTGACAAGCATTCAGAGTTCGATTAAGACCAGCAAAGAAGCTGTTTCGAACGCCGATTTTGATGTCCGTTCTCAAAAAATAATTTACAATCAAAAAGAGGAAGCTCTTGCTGAAGCAAAAACAAATCTTTCTTATTGTTACATAAGAGCGCCGTTTGATGGAGCCATCGCTGTGCTGGACGTGAAAAAAGGAGATTCTGTAGGCAGTGGTACGGCGGTTGCCACTCTTATCACTAAACAAAAAATCGCGGAAATTTCACTGAACGAAGTCGATATAGCAAAAATCAAAGTCGGGCAGAAATCTAATCTTACTTTTGACGCCATTGATGGGCTAAATGTTACGGGAGAAGTAATCGAGGTGGACAGTTTGGGAACGGTTTCGCAGGGAGTGGTTTCTTATGCTGTGAAAATCGGTTTTGACATTCAAGATGACAGGGTGAAGTCCGGAATGAGTGTTAATGTTTCGATTGCAACAGACGTAAAACAGGATGTTTTAGTTGTTGCTAACAGTGCTGTTAAAACGCAGGGAGATATTAAATACGTTGAGATGTTCGAACAACCGTTAGTGGAAAGCAACGGAACACAAGGCACGGTTTCGGCTATTGCGCCGCGACAACAGCAGGTAGAAGTTGGAATATCCAATGATACGCTTACAGAAATAATTTCAGGACTTAAAGAAGGAGATCAAATTGTTTCTAGAACTATTAATTCTGCGGCTAAAACCGCAATTCCAGCAGCCGCTCCAAGCTTATTCGGCGGCGGCGGAGGCAATGTGAAAATACAGAGATAATACGGAAATGATTGAAATTAAAAATATCACGAAGATTTATAAAACCGGAGAAGAGGAGCTTTGGGCGCTCAAAAATGTGAGTTTTAAAATAGAAAATGGAGAATTTGTCGCTATTATGGGACCGTCCGGTTCGGGAAAATCTACGATGATGCACATTATTGGCGCTTTGGATATTCCTACTAGCGGAACATATCTCTTGGACGGGAAGGATGTTTCTACTTTAAGCGAAGATGAGCTGGCGGATATCAGAAAAGATAAAATCGGTTTTGTTTTTCAATCGTTCAATTTACTTCCAAGAACGACTGTTATCAAAAATGTGATGTTGCCGCTGGTTTATGAGGGCATGGATAAAGGGGTGCGACAACAAAGGGCTGAGGCGTCTTTGAAAGCCGCAGGTTTTGACCAAAGCCATTTTTATCATTTATCAAATCAATTATCGGGCGGACAAATTCAAAGAGTGGCGATTGCGCGGGCATTGGTGAATAATCCGACTTTAATTTTAGCGGACGAGCCGACCGGAAATTTAGACACCAAGACAGGAGAAATAGTTTTAGGAACATTCCAAAAACTCAACGAAGAACAAAAACGGACAATTATTCTTATAACCCACGAACATGATGTGGCGCAGCACGCCAAAAGAATTATTCATATCAAAGATGGACAAATTATCAGCGACGAAAAAAATCATCATCAGATAAAGATTTAAAAAGTGTTAAATGTCAGACATCAAGCATTAAAATAATTTAAATTATGAAAATATCAGACATCATACAAGAAACATACGAGGCGCTTTCGGCAAATAAAGCGCGGTCTGGACTGACAATTTTAGGAATTGTTATCGGAATAAGTTCCGTTATTGCTTTGGTTTCAATCGGACAGGGAGCTACAGGAACAATTCAGGCGAGCATCGAGTCACTTGGTTCAAATTTAATTATGATTATGCCCGGCTCACAACGAAATTTTGGATATCAGGCCAGTTCAGGCAGGGGTTCGGCGCAAACACTTACTCTTGAAGACAGCAATGCCATTAAAGAAAATGTTTCTTTGGCGGAAAATGTTGCGCCAATGACTTCCGGCAGATATCAAATAACCGCGAAGGGAACTAATACAAATACTCAAGTAATAGGAACGACTGCGGAATACACGATAGTTAAAAATATTTCGATAAACCAAGGAACGTTTTTTACGGACCAGCAGGCAGGCAACGCGGCGAAAGTTGCGGTGATTGGTCCGACAACTAGTGAGGATTTATTTGGAACAGACGTAAATCCAGTTGGTCAGACAATTAAAATAAAAGGAATGATTTTTAATGTTATCGGCACGACTGTGACGAAAGGAGGAAGCGGTTTTAACAGCCAGGACGACATAATCTATATTCCCATATTAACATCGCAAAGATATTTTACCGGTAACGATAGGGTGAGCACTATTAATGTTCAGGCAGTTGATGAACAGTCAATGACAGAAGCGCAGACGGAAATTACAGAGCTGCTTTTAGAAAGGCATAAAATTTCCGATGCAACGTTTGCTGATTTTTCAATTATGAACCAGGCGGATATTGTGGCGAGCGCGTCATCGGTAACAAGTACACTGACAATGCTTCTGGCGGCAATAGCCGGAATATCTCTTTTGGTTGGCGGAATTGGAATCATGAATATGATGCTTACGACGGTTACGGAAAGAACGCGTGAAATTGGTTTGCGAAAAGCGATCGGCGCGAAGAAGCAGGACATTACTTTTCAATTTCTTGTTGAGGCGACAATGCTGACTTTTATTGGTGGTGTTATTGGGGTTATTTTGGGGTGGCTGATATCGTTTGGCGTTACATATTTTGGAATAATTCAAACGCAGGTTTCTCTTTCATCGGTTTTATTGGCGTTCGGAGTTTCTGCGGCAATCGGAATTATTTTCGGTTATTATCCGGCAAGACGGGCGGCGAGTTTGAATCCGATTGATGCGTTGAGATACGAGTAAATTAGTAATTAGGAAATTAATGAATTGGAAAATTGAAAATTTGGTCGAATAAATAACAAAAATTAAAATTATGAAAAAAATTATATTAGTTATTGCGGGAATCATTTTGGTTGGAGGCGTGTGTTTTTACGGTGGAATGAAATATGGGCGGAAAAGTTTGGCTGGTGGCAGAGGAGCGGGAAATTTTACTAATTTAACCGATGAGCAAAGACAGGCAAGAATGCAGCAATTTGGAGCTGGAGTCGGAACTGGTTTTAGCGGAAATAAAACAAATGGCGGAGGAATGGTTGTGGGAGAGATTATTTCCAAGGATGAAAATGGTATCACTGTTAAATTAAAAGATGGCGGTTCGAAAACTGTTCTTATTTCCGGAAGCGCAACTATAACAAAAAATGCTGCAGGCGTTGCGGGGGATTTGAAAGTTGGGACGCAAGTAATGGTTTCAGGAACGGCAAATACGGACGGAAGCGTCAGCGCGAAATCAGTTCAGATAATGCCAGCACAAGCTACGGATTAAAAAAACGAAATTAATAAAAAAGGGGTCTATGTAGGCCCCTCTTTTTTATTTCAAAAACCAATTTATTTTTTCTGATTGCCCGAGATTTCTTTTTTCTTTGCTTTATACACCTCTTTGAACATTTTAATATACTCAGCAGCGGATTTATCCCAGGAAAAATCTTTTTTCATAGCAGATTTCTGGATATTTTGCCAATCTTCTTGGTGGCGCCAATTTGTAAGCGATCGTGTCAATGTCATTAGGAGAGCAGATGACTCAAAATTATCAAAAAGAAAACCAGTACCTTTGTGGATTTGCGGAGAATAATCTTCAATGGTGTCGGCAAGGCCGCCGGTGCGCCTGGCTACTGGAATTGCGCCATATCGCATAGCTTCCATTTGAATAAGGCCAGATGGTTCATACATAGAAGGAATAAGAACAACGTCTGTTCCCGCAAAAATAAGGTGTGGCGTATCATAAAATTGCAGATAAGCTCTCACTTGGTCGGGGAATTTTTTCTCAAGTTCTTGGAAATAAGTCATAATTTCGGTATCGCCGGTTCCGGTAATAATCAATTGCGCTTTCGAATCTTGAAGAAATGGTTCTATGACTGGATTAAGAAGATTAAATCCTTTTTGTTTAGTAAGCCGGGATACTATACCGATTACGAATACATCTTTGTTTTGGGGAAGGCTGAATCTTTGTTGAAGCGCCAATTTGTTTTCATTGCGTTTAGCCAATGATTTGATGTTAAAGTTTTGAGCAAGCGCGTGATCAGTTTCCGGATTATTTGTTTCATAATCCAAGCCGTTTAAAATTCCGTAAAGACGATTTTTTCTTTCATGAAAAAGCTTTTCCATTCCTTCGCCATATTTTTCGGTTGTGATTTCTTCGGCATATTTTTTTGAAACTGTATTAATAAAATCCGCATAAATTACTCCGCGGCGAAGAGGATTGAGGTTTTTTATTCTATCGCCAAAAAAACTCGGTATGGGTCCATTGCCGTCATCTTTGTCTAGTTCGGGAGTAAATTTGTGACTAATGGGAGTGCCTTGATATGCAAGATTGTGTATGGAAAAAACAGACGCAATTTTAGAAATTATCGGGTCTGTTTTGTAATCATATTTCATAAAGTTTGGTAAAAAACCACCCATCCAATCGGCGCTTACAATAATATTGGGAACCCAGCCTTTAGAAATTTTTAAAAATTCAAGTGTTCCGCGGCACAAAAGCGCGAATCTGATACTATCGTCTGCATAACCATATACATTTGAACGAAGTTCGAAATATTCCTGATTTTCAAGAAAATAAGTTGTTACTGGGCTTCGCGCATCATTGGTTTGATCAAAGCGGAGGACATTGCATATTATTTGTTTCTTTTCTTCTTCTTCGGCTCCAGTCGGAACGAGCAAGTGTTCATGCTCAAGTTTGAGGCCGTTAGTGTTGGGATCGATTGTGCCGTATCTCGGCATCATAACCCGAACATCGCATCCCAGCCTCTTTAAGGCGCGTGGCAATGAGAATATTACTTCTCCTAAACCCCCCAGTTTTGCAAAAGGGGCTTGTTCTGATGTAATAAAAAGAATTTTTAATTTTTTACTTCCAAAAATCATGTCTTTTTATAATAGCAAAGAATATCCTTTTAAGCGAACTTGTTATTTTTATATGAAATATAATTTTAATTGGTTGGTAATCAATGATATGTAAAGTTATAATAAAAGAGATGATAAATAAAGAAATTATAAAAAAGCCATTTTGGGCTCTCCCTATAAAAGAGACAATAGGATTTCTGGAAACATTTAAAGATGGTATTGGAGAAGAAGAGATACAGAAAAGAATTGATATTTTTGGAAAAAATAAAATTCAGGAGGATATTAAGACGATAAAACTTGGAATTTTTTTAAATCAACTAAAAAGCCCTTTAATATTTTTTCTGATTATTGCCGGTTTGATAATGATTTTGGTGGGAGATTATACGGATGCAATTGTAATTTTGGGGGCAGCTATAATTAACGGCGCGCTTGGATTTTATCAGGAGAATAAAGCCGAACAGGCACTCGCGCGTCTTAAAAGTTATATTCAGGAGCGAACAAGGGTTTTTAGAGGGGGCCGCGAATATGAAGTTGAAACAAAAGATTTAGTTCCCGGAGACATTATTCAGTTGTCTCAAGGATCGCGCGTGCCGGCGGATGCAAGAATAATTTATTTTAATAATTTATTTGTTGACGAAAGCATTTTAACCGGAGAGGCGTTGCCGGTTGAAAAAAATACGAGTCCGGTTGTTTTCGGTTCGGTTATAGGCGATAGAAAATGTATGGTTTTTAGCGGTACTACCGTGGTGCAAGGCTTTTTAATGGCTGTTGTTACGGCTACGGGCATCAACACGGAGTTGGGTAAAATCGCCTCCATGGTTAGGAATCAACGAGAAGAAAAAACCCCGCTTCAAAAAGCAATCAATAAATTTAGTATTAAAGCAAGTATTTTTTTGGCCTTAATGATAGCGGTTATTTTTGCCGTGGGTATTTATTCCAAGTATCCGCCCCTGGAAATGTTTTTTATATCTGTTGCGGTGATGGTTTCAGCCGTACCCGAAGGATTGCCTGTGGCTATGACGGTGATTTTGGCGATTGGCGTGCAACGGCTGGCAAAAAAGAATGGAATTGTCCGTAAATTATTGGCGGCAGAAACACTTGGCGATACAACCATTATTCTTACTGATAAAACCGGCACACTGACGGAGGCTAAAATGTCTCTTTCTAAAATTTCAATTTTTGACGGAAAATCCAATAAGGATTTCATTTTAAAAATTGCTTTAGTAAATTCTGAAATTATTGTGGAAAATCCGGAAGAAGGGTTGGCAAATTGGCGGATTGTCGGACGGCCAATGGAGGTTGCATTGGTGAGGTCAGCGGCGCAATCAGGGGTTTTAATAAATAAAGTTAAAGAGAATTTTAAATCTGTGGATTTTCTACCTTTTAATTCTTCAAATAAATACACAGCTTCAATAGTGGAACATAAAAACAAAAGATTTTTAACTCTTATGGGGGCTCCGGAGATATTATTGAAAATGAGCGATTTTGACCCGAAAGAAAAAGAAAAAATTTCCAAGCAGATTCATAAAATGGCTTTAGCCGGAGAACGAATACTAGGAACGGCTGTCAAGGAATTATCCAAAAACGAGAAAATTAACTTAATTAAGGGAAATTTTAAAGACATTTCTTTTCTTGGAACGATTTCTTTCGTAGATCCGATTCGCGAAGGAGTAAGAGAAACTATTCAGCAAATAGAAAAAGCCGGGATTAAGACGGTTATTGTTACGGGCGATCATCGTGGTACCGCGGAGGCGGTTGCCAAATCATTGGGTTTTGATGTTGAAGGAAAAATTATTGACGGTAATGAATTGGATTTAATGTCTGTAGATAAATTGAAAGAATTTTTGCCTTTTTTGAGGGTTGTTTCGCGGGTAAGTCCTGAAGGAAAATTAAAAATAGCTAAGGCTTATCAGGAAATGGGCGAGGTGGTAGCAATGACAGGAGATGGCGTAAATGACGCGCCTAGTCTTAAACAGGCCAATATCGGCGTGGCAATGGGTTCGGGAACGGATGTTGCTAAAGATGTGGCTGATTTGGTTTTGCTGGATAATAATTTTAAGACTATTGTTAGCGCAATTGAGGAGGGTAGGCGAATTATATCAAACATACGCAAGGCGTTGGTTTATCTTCTTTCAGACCTGGTGGATGAATTATTTTTGATAGGAGGATCCTTGGTTCTCGGTATAGGATTGCCTCTTAATGCCATCCAGATTTTATGGGTGAATTTTTTCACGGATAGTTTTCCCGCCATAGCGCTGGCTTTTGAAGATCATGTTGATTATTTAAAACAGAAAAATAGAAAACTTAAAGAAGGGCTGATAGATGGAGAGATGAAATTTTTAATAGCAATTGTTGCTGTTCCCACTACAATTTTATTATTTGTTTTATATGTCGGGTTGTTAAATCTAGGATATGATCTAATGTTGGTGAAAACTTTTATTTTTGCCGCTTTTGGATCATGGTCTTTATTTCTCGTATTTTCAATCAGGAGCTTGCACAAAAGTATTTTTAAATATAATCCTTTTTCCAATAAAGAATTATTAATTGGTACCGGTATAGGATTTATTTCAATGACGGCAGCAATTTATGTGCCTTTTTTACAAAATTTTTTGGAAACTGTTTCTTTGCCGCCGTTATGGCTTTTAGGGGTGGCGGCCATAGGAATTATAAATATTCTAATAATAGAAATGGGGAAATATATATTAATCAAAAAAAATAATAAAAAGTTGATTAATTAAATTGTCTCGCGAGAAATTTTTTGCTTGAATTTTGATTCAAAACAAAGGATAATAAAATATAAAGCATAAAAATATAAAATGAAAAAGAAAAATTTGCTTATTTTAGGAGTTTCAGGCGGAGTGGCAAACGCGGTATTGCAAAAGTTTTTACCCGATAGGAATTTAATCGGAAAATTAGTTTTTATTGATAAGGATAATGGAATTATCAAGAATAAATATATAGATCATAAAAAATTAAGCTATGTTTTTATAAAAAGAGCGATTAAGCTTCCGGAAGATAATAAATATTACCGGGGCATTCTTAAAAAATATAAAATAGATATCGTTTTGGATATTACGGACGACAATTCTATTCCTCTGATCGATATGACCGATAAAATGGGGATTAGCGTTATAAATACCGGGATGAATTACGACAATGTAAGCGTGGGTGCTGCCATGCTGGAGTTTTTGGGGAAAAGAAATTGTTTTAAAAATGCGCCGCATATTATATGCACAGGAATGAATCCGGGCGTGGTTAACATGTGGGTCAGGTACGGCATAGAAAAATTCGGAATTCCAAAACAGGTTATTCATTTTGAATATGACAGTTCCAGAATAGTCGGAAAATCCAAGCCGATGATAACCTGGTCAAGAAAACAGTTTATCGAAGAATTTGTTAATGATGCGGCAGCTGTCATGCTTGGCAGGAACAAACTTAAAGAGTATAAAGGCGAGGCGATAAATTATAGAAAAAATCTGAGGCCTATTTTGAAACCGATTTTGAATATTAAAAAATATTATGAAGGCGTTGTTATGGCTCATGAAGAATGTGTTTCTATCGCTCAAAAATATGATATTCCCTCCCAATTTATTTATGCGATTGAGTCTCGGTCGCTTAATGCCTTACTTGAAATATTCAAAAGAAAAAAGAAAATTTTGGTTACAGATCTGATCTTGGGGGATAACACAAAAGAAATTTTGGAAGGGTCCGATAATATAGGAGTTCTTTTGGAATATCCCAAAAAGAAAGTTTATTATTTAAATTCAGTTTCAAATTCGGAAGTATTGGGCAAAAATGCGACATGTTCTCAGGTTGCCGTGGGTATTTTGGCGGGGTTATTTACCTTATTATCCGGAAAATTAAAGCCGGGAGCTTATTTTACGGAAGACTTATTCAATACCTCTTATAAAAAATATATTTTCGACAATCTGCTGACTCGGGAATGGGTTTTCAATAAGACGAAAGGAAAATTAAAATTAGTAAAATATATTCCCAAAGTGGAGATATAATAATTTTTATTTGAATTTCAACTCAAAACAAGGAATAATAGTAAAGTCGTCAAGGTAGGGAAAAACAACAAATTTGTCTATATGAAATTAAGTCTAGGGATAGTAGGCCTTCCGAACGTGGGGAAATCAACCCTGTTTAAGGCCTTAACTAAAAACGACATACCGATAGCCAATTATCCGTTTTGCACCATTGATCCGAATGTGGGCGTTGTTGTCGTACCCGATGAGCGGGTGGATAAATTGGCGGAGATGAGCAAGTCAAAAAAGAAAATACCGGCCGTGGTGGAGTTTTATGATATCGCCGGATTGGTGAAGGGCGCATATAAAGGAGAGGGATTAGGAAATAAATTTTTAAGCCACATCCGCGAAACGAATGCGATTGTCCAAGTTTTGAGGTGTTTTCCGTTGGGAGAAATAGTTCACGTGGAAAATTCGGTTGATCCGTTGCGCGATATGGAAATAATAAATTCCGAATTGGCGCTGAAGGACCTGGAAACGATTGATAAATCGATGAGTACGGTAGAAAAAGATATTAAGGCAGCCGGTTCGGCAAGTTCGCCGCAAGCGAAAGGCGCCGTAAAAGATCTGGAAGTTTTGAAAAAAGCCAAAGAACTTTTATCGGCGGGGAAATTAATAATGGAGTTAAAAGATGAGCCGATTATAAAGAATATCCAGCTTTTAACTGCTAAGCCGCAGATTTATTTATTAAACGGAAAACCGGAACATGTCCCGCAGAATTTAACTGATAAAATAAAATCGGTTGGAGCGGATTATTCGGTTATGGACTTGAGCAGCCCAGAAATTGATTTAGGCGATCTTATCAGGAAGTCTTATGCAATTTTGAATCTTATCAGTTTCTTTACAACTGGCGAGGACGAAACGCGCGCTTGGACGATTATGAAAGGAGAAAAAGCTCCTCAAGCTGCCGGAACAATCCATACTGATTTTGAAAAAAAATTCGTCAAGGCAGAAGTTATTAATTGCGCAAAATTGCTGGAAGTTGGAGGTTGGGCGAAAGCCAAACAAAAAGGGGTTCTTCGTTTGGAGGGGAAGGAATATGTGTTTCAGGATGGGGATGTCACTGAAATCAAGCATGGGTGATTTCTCGCGGATATTTTTCTCAACTCGCTTCACTCGTCCATATGGCCATTTTTTTTATTTAATAAATAATTCAAAACTTCCTTTTGGAGCAGTTTGATTTGATGGAATATAATGAATATTTTTTTGCGCTTGTTTTTCGGGCGTGAAAGTATCGGTGATAAACATAATCGGCTGAACAACCATATAATTGTCGCGTATAATCGGCTTATCGGCTTCTCCAACTATCACATATTTGGGCAAGCTATTGGGCAGAGCATTTAATTCATAGCCCATTTCCGTAACGTCATTATTAAATGCGCTGGCGACATTCGGATTTTTTCCCCAAACAATAAAATAAGAATTATAAGCTTCTATTATCAAGGCTGAAGAGATAAAGAATAAAGAAATAAGAATTATGAATTTAGAAATAGCAGAAGATTTTTGGGGGATTTTTGATTTAATAAAATTAAACAGCCATATTCCGCCAATGCCCGCAAATATAAATATCGGTGGGATCATTATAATAGAACGGAGAGCATGGGGGATTCCTTCGTTTGAAACTACGACCGGAGCGGCAGTGGCTATCAGCCAGCCAAATAAAATCCAAAGCTCTTTTTTCTTTTTGAATAATTCTTTAATTCCCATTACTAACCCCAAAATAAACATTATTCCTACGGGCCAGAAAAGCTCGGGTCTTCCGGCGATATTGTGGCGCCAATTCCAGTCGCCGGCGACATTAAACATTCCAAGCGTTTGCGCGACATTTTTTCCAAGATCAATAAGCGGGTTGGACGAGCTGAAAATTGAAATTTGAGAGGTGCGGCCCATAAAATTGGCGGGATTTTGCAAGAAATACAATCCGAGCGGCAAAACTACAATGAAGGCAATTAATATGTATAAAAGAACGGGCTTCCAATTTTTAATTAATTGTTTCCAAAATACTATTAAAATAATAATCATTAAGAGCGGAGTGGCGCGGTAGGCGATATAACTGTAAAATCCTAGTCCATAAAAAATACCGCCGATTATCGCCCAGACATATTGTTTTTTATTTTCAAGTGTTTTGAGAAGGAAATAAATCGCCCAAATTAAAAATAACGGAGCCATTATTGCCCGGAATCCTATTCGGGAGAAAATTATGTGCCAAAAAGAGGTGGCTAAAAAGAAAGACGACAAAAGCGCAACATATTTATTTTTGAATAATTGTTTGGCAAGAAAATAAAGCCCTAAAACCGTCAAAATGCCGAAAATAGCGCTTGGCAGACGCAGAACCCACGGGGAATTGCCGAGATATTTAATGAATGCGGCCTGAATATTGATGAATAAGCCCTCGCGGCCGTTATTTTCGGGATAAAAAATCTTAAATTGTCCGGTGGACAGCGCTTCCAGGGCATTGTTTCCATTCATTGCCTCATCGGAATATAGGCTTGGAGGATATGAAGTTAAATTGTAGAGGCGGAAGAAACTCGCTATAATTAATATAAATATTATCGGCAGAGCCGAGCAGACGAGTTTTTTATTAAGCATACATAAATTATATACAAATATGGAACCGAATACTAATTTCGAACATAAAATACTGGAAAAAGACATTGAAAGATTATCTAAGGAGGTCCATGAATATAAGAAAGAGCATGATGTCGAAAAAATCGACGAATCCATACTCCGATCCGTAATCGGGAGCAGAATTTCCCAGTCGGGAAAGAATGTAAATTATCAGGGAAACGCGAAACCTCAGCAACCGCAGGAAGATAAGTCAAAAGATGTTTTGCCGGACTATATGGATAATGAAGCTCCGGAAATAAAATTGAAAGTGGAGCAACTTATTGAAACAACTTTTCAGCACGGGATAGACCACGGCATCGGAGAAGCCAAAAAAATGATCCCGTTTATTTTGGATTCTTATCACGACGCTTTAACGGCGAAAATGTTTGAAGAATTAAAGAATCGCGGCCTTATAAAATGAGAAGCGAATTAGTTTTATTGGGATTTATATTTGTTGGCGCTTTAATTGTAGGCGCCGCGGCGTTTTTAATAAACAAAATCAGAAGAAAAAGATATCTTTTAAAAACTCTGGAGCTGAAACTTTTATTGATCAAGCTTCGCAAAAGAGCCGATAAGCCGGAAAAAGATTTGTGGATACAAGAAGTCAATCTGACGGAACAATTACTGGGAGCGCTGGCCAACATAAAAATTCCATTTTCTTTGGAAACGGCGGTTCATTATATCGGGGAGGAAATTAATTTTTATCTGGCGATTCCGCGCGAATCCGTTCAGCTGGCCATGCGTCAGATTCAGGGTTTATGGGCGGACGCGCAAATAGACGAAATAGACGATTACAATATTTTTAATAGCAGCGGAGTCACGATGACAGCCTATCTGAAACAAAAACAGAATTCTGTTTTGCCGTTCAGAACTTTTGAGGAAATAAATGCCGATACTTTTTTGCCGATTCTTAATAATCTTTCAAAAATTCAGGCGGCAGGAGAGGGCGCGGCAATCCAGGTTTTGGTGAAGCCCGCTCCGAAATTTTTCAAAAAAAACGCGCTTAATTCTTTGAGGTCATTAAAGAAAGGCGCGAAATTTGAAGATGTTTTTAAAACAAAACTGATATCCCTGAAAGACGTAAAAGAGGCGTTTGAGGGACAGAAGCCGCCGACGGCGCAACCGGAAAAAGTAGTTTTGGACGAGGAGGCCATCAAATGTATAGAAAAAAAGCTGGCTAAGCCTATATTTTCGATAAATTACAGGCTGATCGTTTCGGCGCCGAGCAAATTCAGGGCGGAAGAGATTTTGAACAGTTTGGCGAGCTCTTTTGATTCGTTTGAGGCGCCGTTTAAGAACGGAATCAAAGCCGTGGCTCCGAAAAATCAGGATGAAACGATTTTTAAATTCATTTTCAGGCAATTCGACGAGGCGCAATCAATGATTTTGGGAAGCGACGAAGTTTCCAGTATTTTCCATTTGCCTACATCCATAACCGATATTCCTAAAATAAAATGGGTGAAAACACGCGAAGCCGCTCCGCCGGAACTTCCGCAAAAAGGAACAATTATAGGAAAAAGCATTTTCAGGGGCGAAGAAAAAAATGTTTACATAGGCGACGAAGACAGAAGAAGACATGTCTATACAATCGGACAAACCGGAACAGGAAAATCAACTTTGATAGTCAATATGGTTGCCGACGATATCAAGGCGGGCAAGGGTGTGGCCGTAATTGATCCGCACGGAGATTTAATAAATTCTGTTTTAGAAACTGTTCCCGAAGAGCGTGCAAATGACGTGATAATTTTTGACCCGTCCGATTTAACCAAACCGCTCGGACTGAATATGCTGGAATACGATTTTTCCAAGCCGGAAGAAAAAACTTTCATAGTCAATGAAATGCAGAGTATTTTTAATAAATTATTCACGCAGGAAACAATGGGGCCGATGTTCGAGCAATATATGAGAAACGCGCTTTTGCTTTTGATGGAAGACGCGCAAAACGAACCGGCAACTTTGGCCGAAGTCCCGAAAATTTTCACGGATTCCGAATACAGAGCCGCAAAATTGGCGCGCTGCCAGAATCCTGTAGTTAAGGATTTTTGGGAAAGAGAGGCGGTGATGGTCGGGGGAGAAGCATCTCTGCAGAACATAACGCCTTATATTACTTCTAAATTCAATAATTTTATTGCCAATGATTATGTTCGGCCAATTATTAGCCAGGCGCAATCGTCTTTTAAATTCCGCGAAGTTATGGACAGCGGAAAAATTTTATTAATTAATCTTTCAAAGGGGAGAATAGGGGATATTAACGCCAATTTGCTGGGTATGATTATTGTCGGAAAGCTTTTGATGGCGGCCTTGTCGAGAGTCGATATTCCGCAAGAAAAGCGCAGCGATTTCAATTTATACATAGACGAGTTCCAAAACTTTACGACGGATTCCATTTCGGTAATTCTGTCGGAAGCCAGAAAATACCGCTTGAATCTGGTAATAGCGCATCAATTTATCGCCCAGCTTGACGACAAAATAAAAGATGCGGTATTCGGAAATGTCGGCTCAATAATAGTTTTCAGAATTGGAACAGAAGACGCGGAATTTTTAGAAAAGCAATTCGCGCCGGTATTTACGAAAGAAGACCTGATGAATATAGACAATTTCAACGCCTTCGCAAAGCTGCTGATTAACGGGCAAAGCTCAAAGCCCTTCAATATCAAGACGATTTTGCCGCCGCGGGGAAATCCTGAATTGCGCGACAGAATAAAAGAAATTTCCAGAAGCAAATTTGGACTTGATAGGAGCAAGTTGTAACTTTGTAAGTTAAAAGTTAATAAGTTGTAAGTTTCAAAGACTATGACGATTTTAATCAAACAGGCGCAAATCGTTGACGGCAGCGGAAAAAAACCTTTCCGGGCCGATATTTTAATACGCGACCAAAAAATTTCGGCTATCGGAAGTTTTCCCAGAAAAAAAGCCGATTTGACGATTGACGCGCTCGGCATGATAGCCGCTCCGGGATTTATAGATGTTAATTCCGACTCGGACCATCATTTAAGCCTGTTCACTTATCCTTCCCAAACAGATTTTATAAATCAAGGAGTAACGACGATTATCGGCGGACAATGCGGAGCGTCATTGGCGCCGCTGATGTACGGATCGCTGGCTTCAATCAGAGAATGGGCTTATTCCGATTCGGTGAATGTCGATTGGCGGACAATCAAAGAGCTTTTTGCCGTTTTGAATAAAATAAAATTAAAAGTGCGGTTTGAAACTCTTGCCGGACATTTGACTATCCGCAATGACATTGTTGGAAACGATTCCCGCGATCTTACCGATTCGGAAATGCAGGTTTTTAATAAAGTTTTGGAAGAAGCGCTTAATCAGGGAGCTCTGGGAATGTCGACAAGCTTGGGAAGCATTTACGGAAAAAACACTTCTTTTTCGGAAATAAAGGATTTGATTAAATTAGTGGCGAAAAAAAATAAAGTTTATACAACACATCTCCGCAATGAAAAAGAAGACTTGGTGAAATCGGTCAAAGAAACAATATCCATGGCGCATGAAACGGGGGCAAAAACTATTATCAGCCATTTCCGGCCGATTGCGGGATATGAAAATAATTTCAGGGAAGCGCTGGAATTAATCGACAAAAGCCTGACTGATGCGAATATTTATTTTGATGCCAATCCTTTTGATATAAGCTTGTTGCCGATTTACGCGCTTTTGCCTTCTTGGGCGCAAACACAGGGTCCGGAAGCGGCTTTGAAATATCTTGACGATCCCAATATCAAATCAAGATTAATAAAAGAAATGGCGGGGTTGCAGCTTGGCGAATTAACGGTTGTCGATGCCGAAAAACAAGGGCATTTGGCGGGGAAAAATTTGGAAGAACTGGCGAAAAATCGCAGCGAAAACATAGTAGAGTTTGTAATGAATCTGATGAGGACAACCAAGTTCCGCACGATTTTAGCCGCACAGAACATAGATTATCCGCTATTAATGGACATGCTTTTCCATCCGCGGGCGCTTATCGGTTCCAATGGCGCAAGCATGCCGGACAGTCCCGGACGGGTAAAGCTGGAAAGAGCCACTTCAACTTTTATTAAATTTATTGAAATTGCGAGAGAAAGGAATATTCCTATTGAAGACGCAGTGAAAAGGATTACCTTTATTCCCGCGCAGATTTTCGGATTAAGCGGAAGGGGAATGATAAGAGAGGGATATGCCGCAGACATTGTTTTATTGAAAGATTTCAAGGTAAATCAGGTTGTCATAAACGGAAACATCGCCAATGTCTAGAATAACTTTAAACGGCAGGCGGCCGGACTACGTTATGATTTTTTCAACGATTATTCTCGTTGTTTTCGGCTTAGTGATGCTGGCCAGCGCTTCGTCTTATGCCGGACAAACGAAATTCGGAGACAGCTATTATTATTTGAAGCATCAGATTTTTTACGGATTATCTTTCGGCATTATCGGATTTATTTTCGCTTATAATTTTTATTATCAAAAATATAAAAAATTGGCTTTGCCAGGATTACTTCTGATTATGTTTTTTTTAATTATGGTTTTTACCCCCATGGGAGTCCGTTCCGGCGGAGCCGAGCGATGGCTAAATCTGGGATTTATAACTTTTCAGCCTTCAGAATTTTTAAAAATTGTTTTTTTGATTTATATCGCCGCATGGTTTAGCGGAAAAGAAACCAGGCGTACAGGATTTTGGGGCGGATTAGTTCCTTTTTTATTTATCAGTGGAATAGTAAGTTTTTTGCTTTTCAAGCAGCCGACTACCAGCGTTATATTTATTTTAATACCTGCGGCGATCGCCATTTATTTCGTAAGCGGGGCAAAGATTATTTATGTAGTTGGGATGATAGTTGTGGTGCCGGCGCTGATTTTTTCTCTCATATATTTAATGCATGATTACCGCTGGCAAAGAATTCAGACATTTATTAATCCGAATACGGATATCCAGCAGTCGGGTTATCACATAAGCCAGTCTCTCATAGCGGTTGGTTCGGGCGGATGGACCGGCGTTGGTTATGGACAATCAACGACGAAAATATCCCGATTGCCGGAGCCGATGGGGGATTCCATTTTCGCGATAATCGCGGAAGAGCTCGGATTTATCGGCGTTTTGATTTTTATGGTTCCGTTTATGGCTTTAGTGATAAGAGGTTTTATTTTGGCGCGGCGCACCAGCGATAATTTCGGAAAATATCTTCTGACGGGATTCAGCGCGCTTATTGGCGTTCAGACATTCATAAACATCGCGGCAATTTCCGGATTGATTCCAATGACCGGAGTGCCCCTTCCTTTTATAAGCTATGGAGGAACAGCGCTGGCCGTTTTTATGACGATTTCGGGTATAATGGTAAATATCTCCAGATATTCGAGGGGATAGGCAAAAATATGAAGAAAAACGTTAAAATATTGTTGGTTGGAGGAGGAACGGGAGGCCATATTTTCCCCTTATTGGCGGTTGCCGGGGAACTGGATAAAATTGCGCGAGAAAACGGATTAGGCTTGAAAATAAGCTATTTCGGCCAGAAAAACGAATTTTCCCAAATTTTAATCGATTCGGGAATAAGGTTTTCTTCTGTAATTTCCAGCAAACTAAACAGAAATGTTTCTTTGGCAAATCTTTTCATGCCGTTTAAGTTTTTGGCGGGATTATTCCAATCTCTTTGGAAAGTTTTCTGGCTTATGCCTGATGCGGTTTTTTCAAAAGGCGGACCTGGAGCCTTGCCCATTCTTTTTGCGTGTAAATTCTTTTTTATTCCCATTATTATCCATGAATCAGACAGCATTCCGGGCCTGACGAGCGTAATTTCGGGAAAATTGGCGAAAAAGATTTTTGTCGGATTTGAATCTACGGCAAATTATTTTTACGGAAGAAATGTTACCGTTTCTGGAAATCCGGTTCGATATGACCTTGTTTCCCAAAAATCAAAAGAGTTGGAAATTGAAGACGCCAAAGCCGACGCAAAAAGACATTTCGGATTTGACGCAAATCTTCCAGTTCTCATGATCCTTGGAGGTTCGCAGGGAGCTACCCGCCTTAATGATTTTATTTTGGAAAATCTCAGAGTATTTTTAAATCAATTTCAGATTTTACATCAAGTAGGCTCGGCTAATTACGAATCATACAAAAAGGATTATGAAATTTTTACCAAAGATTGGTCGCCGAACGAAAAACAAAGATATCAATTCCATGGATTTTTCGGAAATGATTTGGCCAAGGCGTATGTAGCCACCGACTTGGTTTTGGCGCGGGCCGGAGCCGGAACGATATTCGAGCTGGCTTATTTTGGGAAACCTTCAATATTAATTCCTTTGCCGGAAGCCGCAAACAATCACCAGCTGAAAAACGCCATTGAATACGAAAAAAACGGCGCCGCAATAATAATTCAGCAGGAAAATCTTTTGGGCAATTTGGTCGCCAGCCAACTGACAGATTTATTGAACAATAAAGAGGCGTTAAGCAAAATGTCTTTGGCGGCGGAAGCGTTTTACAGGCCGGATTCGGCGTCAGTAATAGCGCAGGAAATTTTAAAGTTTGCCGTTTAATAATATGTTTAATTTATTCAAACAAAAAATAAAAGTGAGAATTGCGCCGTCTCCGACGGGTTATTTGCATATTGGCACGGCCCGCACAGCTTTGTTTAACTGGCTTTTTGCCAAGCATAACGGGGGAAAATTCATTATTAGAATTGAAGATACCGATTTGGAGCGTTCCGAAAAAAGATTTGAAAAAGATATTTTGGACGGCCTTAAATGGCTGGGCATAGAATCGGACGAAAAAATAGTCCGGCAGACAGAGCGCCTGGATATTTATGAAAAATATCTTAAAAAACTTTTGGAAAGCGGAAATGCTTATTATTGCGCTTGTACCAAAGAAGAATTGGAAACCGAAAGGCAAAAAGCCATAGACAGCGGTAAGCCGCCGATTTACAGCGGAAAATGCAGAGACAAAAACATCGCTCCGGAAAAAGGGCAAGTAATCAGATTTAAAGTTCCAAATGAAATAATAATTTTTAAGGATTTAATAAGAGGCGACGTAAGATTTGATATGTCCTTGATGGGGGATATCGCGATTGCCAAAAATTTGAAAACCCCGCTTTATAATTTCGCAGTGGTCGTGGACGATCACGAAATGGGAATTTCCCACGTTATTCGTGGCGAGGACCATTTGGCCAATACCCCCAAGCAGATAGCCATCCAGCAGGCGCTGGGCCTTAAATCGCCAAAATACGCTCATTTGCCCCTTATTCTTGACCCGGATAGGAGCAAAATGTCCAAGCGGTTTTCAGCCACTTCGGTGGAAGAATACAGGAAATTAGGCTATTTGCCCGAAGCTTTGATCAACTTTATTGCTTTGCTTGGCTGGCATTCGAAAGAAGAAAAAGAAATAATGGATATTAAAGAATTGATTAAAGAATTTGAATTGGAGCGCGTGCAAAAAGCCGGCGCAGTTTTCAATACGGAAAAACTTGATTGGATTAATTCTCAATATATTAAAAATTCAAATTTTGAAAGGATTAAATCCGCGCTTAGCGATATATTCGGCAATAAGATTGTTTTTGACGAAATCACTAAAAAAATAATAAATGTGGCAAAAGATAGAATGAGCAAGCTTTCCGAATTTGAAGAAATCAGAAAAGAGTTTTTAGATTTATTGGATTATCCGGCAAGTTTGCTGGTTTGGAAAAAAAGCTCCGCCGATACGGCAAAAAATAATTTAAAAGTTATTAAAGACAATGTTGAAAATGTTCATGAAAAAGATTTTACAAAGGAAAATCTTGAAAAAATACTTATGTTTTTGGCCGATAAGCTCGGCAGGGGAGAGACATTGTGGCCGTTAAGAGTATCGTTGTCGGGAAAGGAAAAATCGCCCGGTCCGTTTGAATTAATGGATGTTTTAGGAAAAGAAGAATCATTAAAAAGAATAAACGACGCCATAAAAAAACTGGAAAAATGAATTTTAAAAAAATAATCATTCCAATTTTTATTTTAACTCTCGCATTGCCGGGAAGTTTTAATTTGGCGCTGGCGGTGGAAACTCCAGAGAGCCTAAAGTTGGCAATTGAAGCAAAACAAAAAGAACTTGATGAGTTAAATCAGAAAATCGCTCAAACCCAAGCCTCTATTGAAGAGGTAAGCGATAAAAAACAAAGCCTTCAAAAAGAAATTAGCAAGATTAATTCTACCATCAGCCAATTAGGGCTTAATATTAAAGCAAGCGAAATAAATATAAGTAAATTAAATCTTGAAATAACATCAACGCAGGAACAAATTGATCAAACAAAATCGCAAATAGACATTAAAAGGGAAGCCGTTTCCAAGCTCTTAAGGGAGCTTCAAAGAACCGACGAAGAAACAACCTTGGCTATTTTTTTAAAGAACAAAAGCTTGGCAGAAAGCTTGTCGGAGGTTAACGCAATAATCGATGTTAATTCCGGATTATCAATAGAAGTTGAACAACTTCAAAATTTGAATAATCAACTTAACAGCCAATTGTCCTCAAAAGCAAATAAAAAGAGTAATCTGGAATTAGAAAATAAGAATCTTAAGAATAAAAAAGTTATAACTGAAAGCCAAAAATCGGAAAGACAAGTAATTTTAACTCAAACTAAGAACCAGCAAACAACCTATGAACAAATGCTCACCGAACTGGAAAAAGAACAGGATTCAATTTCCAACCAAATCACTGATTTTGAAGACAAGTTACGCGCCAGTTTTGATCCGACTTTGTTGCCCGGTAAACGTCCCGGAGTGCTTGGCTGGCCGGTAACTTTAATGGCCGATGGGGGAAGCGGAAGAATTTCTTCTCATTACGGCCAAGTAAGGCCAAAACTAGACAAAGGAAGGCCCCATAGAGGTGTTGATATAGCAGCTCCTATAGGAACACCTGTTTTTGCCGCAGCCGACGGAATAGTGAAGGCCGTAGATAACAATGATGTAAGTTCCTGGAAAAAATATCAATATGGAAAATATGTTTTTATTGAACATCAAAATAATTTAGCAACAATATACGCGCATCTTTCAGTTCAATCAGTTCGCAAAGGAGACGTTGTAAAACGCGGAGACTTAATCGGTTACGTCGGCAGTACGGGATATTCCACTGGTCCGCATTTACATTTCGGCTTATATTGGGCGCCCAGCGTGGTATTCAAATCAATTCCGCCAGCTAGGGGTTTAGTACCTATCGGAGTTTATGTAAATCCGGAAGATTATCTATAGAATTAACCAAAATAAATAAATATTGGTATAATTTAGGTATATGTTAGACCTTCTAACACAATTATTCAGCCAAATAACGGATCTGTGCGCTAAAATTGCCAGGATAGTTATTGATTTTATACCTCATATAAAATCGGTTTTATTATGGGTGTGGGGGACGGCGGAATCCGTAGCAAACTGGCTGTCGTACAATTTCGGCGATAATCTGACTTCAATTGGAAAAATATTGGCAAAAATTATAGTTACAATAATAAATTTTGTAATAGACTTTATTAAGGGAGTAGTTAATTAGTTTTTTACGGGGCGGAATAGAGCCCCCTTTTGTTTGTATTTATATGTCGCAAAAGATATAATGTGCGACACTAAGAATACCGAGAGCGATAGAAAAAACGCAAGGAACTCTCCGGAAACCTAGGACCGGATACAAACTTAATAAGGCCTACTTCTATTGAGCACATTTATGTGACGCGAGTTTTGGAATCTCAATTGACGTTAGGCGGGCCCCCCTTAACAACCCCCCAGCGTCCGAGAGCTCCTGAAATCCGCATGGAACTCTTATTTAATGTTAAGGGCTCAATGAAGTAGGGCAAATAAACAAACATATCTAAATCTTAATTCGTAGGTTTAGATATTTTTGTTAAAAGAGTAAGAAAAATCGGCGGAAAAAATTTTCATTCAAGGTCGAGAAAAAACATATTTTATACAAAATTTATGCAGGTAAAAATAGATCAAGAAAAGTATTCTCGCAGGGCTTCAGCAGCCGGCCAGGATTACGCGCAAGGCACGCAATCCCCTCGCCGCTCTCAGTCAGAGGCAGCGATCGCGGCTTCTAAAAATTACGAGGCCGGAGTTACCGAATCAATCGCAAATAAATCCTTTGAAAAAGGTTTGCGAAAGGCTGGTGACGCGAAGTGGCAGAAAGGAGTGCAAGAAAAAGGCAGAGCCAGATATCAGCAAGGCGTAAGCGTTGCTGGTGGAGACTGGGGCACAGCCATGCAACCTTTTTCTGCTGCATTGAACGCTTTGACCTTAGAACCTCGCGGACCTAAGGGTCAGAATTACGGACGCGTGCAGAAAGTCGGCGACGCTTTGAGAGCAGCGAAAAAAGCCTCGGTTTAATTTAGTCGAATTAGATCAGTAAAATAATTTTGAAAATTAATTATGAAAGTTAGTAAGGTTTTAGACGCTGCCGATGGTAGCGCTACACCCGGACAGGTTTTTACAGCTTCAATCAACCAGCAATCTATCCCAAACGATGGAGCGCAGCTTGATTATTTGAAGCTTGGATTAAAAGGCGCGGTTTCCACCGCAGCCGTGGCGATTGAGTCATTCGCCGGATTGCTTTCAGAGTTCGTCCTCCGTTTTGGATCTGACAACAGAGTTGTCGGAGACGCCGGAGATCTCTGCGCTTTGATGGCTTTCTATTACGGCGAAATTCCGACAATCGGTGAAAACACCGATAACACCGGAAATGATTTTTTGGGCGGAATTAAAATTCCGGTTTACCAAAAATCAGACGCTTCTCGCCAATTCTTGATTCAAGCGACTCGCACAGCGGTTACTAATATCGATACAGAGACAATCTCTTTGTCGGCATATTGGGACACCGGCGAAGCGAATCGTAAAGCGATCCACTTTGTAAAAGTGGCGCACACAACTTCGGGAACCGCCGGAGTCGAAACTCTTGGATCTCGTATTGTTCCGGAAGGAAATTTGATCGGCTTGATTATTAAAGAAGCCAATGGTTTCAACGATGGAAACATCGACACTTCCGTTCAGAGAGTTAAAATTCTCGTGAATGGAAAGAAACAGGCTGAGTTTAATACGCTCGGCGATCATACTCCGATTGACGAATGTGATTTTGTCACACCGTCCCCTCTCTCAGATTTATTGAGGACCTACAAGTTCTTTGATTTGAGACCGGCCGGAATAGATTGTAAAGGCCAAGAGGTCACTATTCAGATTGACGTTCAGGACGCTTCCGACGCAATCAGAATATTACCGGTAATTGAAATAGTTTAACTTGAGCTATGAGCGAACCTAAAATATACACTCATTGTAAAGACTGCAAAAAACCTCTCATGAGTTTTTCTCTAGGATTAGAAAAACCCATGAGGGTGCAGTCAAGATATCCATGGTGCTTTAAATGCGCCATGAAAAGGGCGGACAACAAGGAATTTTTAAACTTTTTGAAACAACACATTTATGCCCCGATTAACAGTAGGAACAACCCCGGTGCAGCTTGCCTGGGCAAATCCAAAACGTAAATTTTGGTCGGTAGAATTTATACCGGCGTCAGTCATAGCCGGAAATACCGGTTTAATTTACTTAAAACGCGGATCAGCGCCAAGCGCTGATATCAACAGCAACAGCTGGGACACCGTGCTTAAAGCCGGCGATCAAGAAGCCGACAATAAAGACGGAGCGCAGCCGGAATGTCCGTATAAAGGCGCGGTCTATGCAGTTTCGGATACGGCAGATCAAATAATAAATTTGCAGGAAGTAAACGTCGAAGAAAAACAAACATAAAAATTCTTAATGTTTGACGCCTGGGCGTCGGACTAGGTGGAGCCATTGGTTTTGAATAAACCCGCAAGGGAATAAAACAAATATTGATGGAGCTGGCGAAATGATGCTTAGGCGCCAAACATTAAGATAATTATAAATTTATGAATAAAATTGATTGGAAAACAGCGTTGATCGCAGCGGCAACGGCCGCGGTTGTAGCTTTTTTAGGGTCATTGTTGGACGGCCTAAAGGGAACTCCAACGACTCTGGAAACAATAAAAACGGTGATCGCGTCGATAGGCATAGCTAGATTTATAATATGAGGTTAAACGCGCCGGATAAAATCATAATTCACCACACGGCGGATTCTGACAATCGGCCGCAATTCGATAAAATAAATCGGGCTCATAAAGAACGCACGTTTCCCCTGTCGTCGCTTGGATATTATGTCGGTTACCACTATTTAATCGAACGCGATGGAAACATCACGCAAGCACGCAAAAATTCAGACGAGGGCGCGCATGCGGTCGGACAAAATATTTCTTCAATCGGAATTGGCTTATCGGGAAATTTTGATGTTGAGTGGCCAACAGTTCAACAAAAAACAGCATTAACAGCTCTTTGCACTAAATTATTTGAAGATTTAAACATTCCCCTGTCGGAAATTTACAATCACAAAGATTTCGGCGATACGAGCTGCCCGGGAAAATATTTGGATAAAAATACGGTCAAATGGCTAATAGTCGGCCAAGAGATAAATTTTATTAATAAATTTAAAACATGGTTAAAAACATTTATAAAAATATAAAAAATAACGCTTCGATAATCGCGGCGTTAGCTGTCGGTATATTTTTCGCATATACAGCGTTTGTTGGCGCTGTCACTACGAGATCGCCAGGCGCTCTTTTGCAAGTCGGCGATGTGACTTCGTCAATTATCCGGGACAATACAATCACCGGAAGCGACGTCAACAAAAGCACAACGATTACGTTAACAAAAATAATCGCCGGAGCGATAAATGCGACTAACACACCAAATTATTTATTGGGAGATACGGGAATTGGAACAGGAACGCCGAAAGCCAGGCTTCATATACAAGGAAAAGGCACGACAACCGAAGTGGCATTAAGAATTGACGACAGCACAGGAACAACAACCTTAACGGTTTTGGATAATGGAAATGTAGGAATTGGAACATCAACACCTAAAACACAATTAGAGCTTACCGGAAAGCTGACGGTAGGCGCAGCAGGAATTGGATTTAATGATGGAACAACACAAACAACGGCGCCGGCCGCGGTCCCGATAGGAACAGTGGCAACTTATGCCTCGTCTACTCCACCGACCGGATGGCTGAACGCCGACGGCTCAAGCTTGTTAAGAGCTGGAACATACGCAAATTTATTTGCGGTTATCGGAACAACTTATGGATCAGCTGACGGCTCACATTTTTACATTCCGAATTTAACAGGAAAAGTAGCAGTAGGACAAAAAACAACGGACATAATGTTTGATGTTATGGGAGAAACAGGAGGAGCGACGTCAACACAAATGACGACAGCTCAAATGCCTAAACATACGCACGTTATGCCGAACACAAACGGAAACCAAGCTGCCGGTGACGCAGGATCAACAAATGGATCATTTTCAAATGGAACAACTGGCGAAACGGGAGGAAATGAGCTGCATCCGAATATGGATCCTTACATTGTTTTGAATTACATTATTAAATATTAAAATCTTAAATGCGCGGACCCTACGACTACATTCCCCTTTCGTCTTATCCTCATCTTTCGGAAGCCGAAAGCAAAATTTGGACGCGCTTCATTGTTTCTCACCCGGACTTTTTTGACAAAGTTTGGTATGACGTCAATGTCGGCGCATTCCGCGGAAACGAAGATAATTTAAAACCGGAATACCAGGACAATCGCGAATATTTGGGTTCGTATAAAATCGATGTTTTGGGCCAGCGTGGGGACAAAATGTGGATATTGGAAATCAAAAAAGAGGCTACATCAAAAGCAATGGGCGAAGTGTGGCTGTATGAACATTGTTATTTAGAGGACCACGAGGGCCTGGACGGAGTCCAAACAGCGATCGTGACGGACAAAGAAATGCCGAATATTCGGAAAGTTTGCGAGAAAGACAATGTGTTTTTATTTGTGGTCTAGTGAGGTTTGGGCTTTAAAAAATAGTATACAATCCCCCACAAAATACAATCAATAAAGGCATTCTCAAAATTACGAAGCAATAAAGCACAAACAAAATCAAACCCTAGAATAGCGCCAAAAAAATACAATAAATATTTCTTATCTTTTTCGGTAATTACCATATGGATATAAATTTATCAAAATTAAACGAAACGGTCAATAATTTTTCAAATAGATCCGTAGGCACCACTCCGGGGCCTGTTTTCGCATCGCAAGCAAGCAGCGCAATCGATGAGTATTCAAAGCAGTTAAATGTCTCAAAGGACGATGCAAACAAAATCGTAGCTTATCAAACCTACACTCAAATCCGCAATCAAGGCGGAGACGCAGGAGAATTTTATAAAAACGCTCCGGCTGAGCTCCAGGGCATATTAAAATATGCTCCGGACGATTTGAAATTCAATCAAACAATTACGTCAATCAAAACATTCGGTTCGCCAGTTGCTATTTTGGGAGCTGTAGGAGCAGCTGCGCTGGGCTTAATAACCTGGCCAGTAGCAATACCGTTGGCCGTAGCCGGAACTTTTTGGTGGCTTAATGGACTCGCAAATGATTGGAACGACGTCAATCATTGGGGTCCGTTAATGATGGACCAACGGAACATCGAATTTTATAAAATGGCGCAAAATCTAGACGACATCGGCGTCACAGATTACGGCAAATTCACGCAAAACGAAATCGATACAATTGTAGACGGAATGCAACGCGCCGGATATCGTTCAATTACAGATCAGATCGCTTTCGCTTCGCGGCCAGTCAATTACGATGGTGTCTATGCTTCACTCAAAAGCATTGTCTCAAATTTGAACGCAAGCGGAATGGTGCCGACAAAAAAACAGGTTTTAGTTGTTTTAAAGAGCTGGTCTGACGCGCCGGTTTCGATTTCTACGAAAACGCCGGCAACCACTTTGGCGACAACATCAGAAGGATCTCCTACCTCAACCTATCTTCCGAAAATGACGCAATCGATTGTGTCAAAACCAAAATTATTTTTAGGAACAGTGCTTGCCGGCAAGGTTCAGGAGTCGCAAGAATTTGTCAGAAAATTGGACGACAAAATCACAGACGAACAGGATCTAATAAATGACGCAGTCACAAACATGACGCTTTGGGCAGCTGCGCTCCCGGGCCGAATATCTTACGACATTCAGATCCGAAGCAACCCAGTTGATTTCGAGGGCATTCCGCACATCGGAATTTGGGCTGTTTTAGTTTTGTATATGGACAATCAATTTCATAAAAGATTACTGTTAGACGAGATCCTTTTAGGGCCAATGGATCCGGTAGTCTACTATCCGGAGACAATGCGCACAAAATCGATAACGATGGAGATCTCAAAGCAGTTAGCGGTAGAAAATATAAAACCGACAAATCTTGGCGGCGGCAACATGCTGACAGTAGATAATACCGGCAACGTGGTGCCTTTATTTCAGGGCAACACACCGGCATATAATCCGCCGGCGAAAATGACGCAATTAGCTTCCGCCGGCATACCAGACGTTCCTTTTACAACTAAACCGATCGGATCTACCAGCAAAGTTTATTCTCTTGACGCCTCGATGTTTATTGACGGCAATGGATTTGACGGCTATGTCTACAAAATAAAAGACGGCAAAAAATATCAGATTATTCCGTCTGACACTTTATATACAAACGATCAGCGTGCCAAAATGGGAAATTTCGGCGCGCAGTTTGGACAAGCAAAAATAGATCTGTTTAAAATGGGAATTGATATCGATAAAATTAGAAAGGAATCGCACATGAACGATTCTATTTGGCTTGCTCCTTGGGGCCAGCCACAGCTCGGGTTTGACGAATTTTTTAACGCCTCACAAGGAAATGTGACCTCTGTAAAAGGAAAGTTTAAAGTAACGGTCACAGCAGATGTTTTAAATGTCCGCTCGCAGCCAAATTCTGCAGCGCCTTTGGCCGGCTCGCAGAAATTATATAAAGGCAATACATTTATCGCGGTAGAAGCGCTCATTGGGGAAAATGTAAGTGGTCAACCTTATTGGTGGAAATCGGAGTTAGGAAATTACGTTTGGTCCGGTGGAACAGACGAGGGAGTTTCTTTATAATCGTCCCCCCCCAGCCAGGAATAAATTAATGGCCGCGCCAACCGGCGCGGCTTTTTATATTAAGCGAAGCGGTCAGCGCGAGCGTAGCGAGCGCTAGACCGCGAAGCGGTAAACCTTTTTTA
>JAQURY010000008.1:12994-32474 GCA_028715395.1 Minisyncoccota bacterium | reverse complement strand
ACATTTAGGGGGATAAGCTGAAATGTTTCACAGAAACTGTGAAACACCAACGACAATTTCCCTCACAAAACCAACCTGTTGACAAACGTGAAACAATTTTAGAAATTCCCTCACAAATCGAAACTAGTGACAAACGTGAAACATAGGTTTAATGAAAATGATGACGCATTTATGATAAAATTAAAACATGTCCCACATTAAAACCGGCCAAATAGGCGAAGATCTCGCTTGCGAATATATTAAGAATAAGGGATACAAAATTATTGAACGCAATCATCGGCAGAAATGGGGCGAGTTAGATATTATCGCTGCAGCGCCAAACAAAACGCTTATATTTTTAGAAGTAAAAACTTTAACTAATCCGAACTTTGCCGGATTAAAACCCGAGGACCATTTAACCGGATCTAAGCTGGAAAAATTAAAGCGAACTGCCGAATTATACGCCAATAATAATGCGGCAATGATAAAAGATAAGCGGGGATGGCAAATAGATTTAGCCGCCATCTTAATACCAATTGATGTGAATATGGAATTGCCATTAAAAGAATTGGGGACTTTTTGCCGCATTAATTATTATGAAAATATTTAAAGCAGAAAAGCATTGACATAATGCGGCAATTATTATGAAATAATATACATGTGGATAATTACCGATTGCCGAATATTGACAAGTTTAAAAATGTAGTGTATATTTAAGTTAATGAATTAACTGTCCGGCTGAGAGCCGGATTTTTTAAAAAATATGTTTAACCTAAAAGAATTAAAAAAGGCCGTAGAACAAATTGCCGAAGAAAAAGGCATTGAGGCGACCCAAATATTAGAGGCGATTGAATCGTCTATTGCGGCTGCCTATAAAAAGGAATATGGCCAAAAGGGAGAAATCGTAAAAGCTAAATTTGATCTGAAAACGGGGGATTTGAAATTCTGGCGCGCCAAAACCGTGGTTGATGATACAACCGTAAGAATGCCTGAGGAAGGCGAACTGGAAGAAACGGTAAAAAAGGAAATTAAAAAAACAAAAAAAGCCGAACCTATTCAGGAAGCCGAAAATGAAGAAGAAAAACTTCCTTTATATAATCCGGAAAGACATATTTTTCTTGATGAAGCGAAAAAAATTAAAAAAGGAATTAAAGTCGGAGAAGAACTTGAATTTCCTTTAGAAACTCACGACGACTTCGGAAGAATTGCCGCGCAAACCGCCAAACAAGTTATTTTACAAAAATTAAGAGAAGCGGAAAGAGGTTCTATTTTACAGGAGTATCAAAACAAAGAAGGAGAGATTGTCAGCGGACTTGTCCAGCGTTTTGACAGAGGAAATGTTTTTATCGACCTGGGCAGAGCGAGCGGCGTAATGTTTTACAACGAAACTATTCCCGGAGAACATTATCGCGTCGGAGAAAGGCTGAGATTTTATGTTTTAGCGGTCCAGCAAGAATCCAGGATGCCCGGAATCATTCTTTCCCGCTCTCATCCGAAATTTGTAAGCAAATTATTCCAAATTGAAGTGCCGGAAATAAATGAAGGCGTCGTGGAAGTTAAAGCGATAGCCAGAGAACCGGGCAGCCGTTCGAAAATTGCCGTGTCTTCAAAAGCCGAAGGCATTGATCCGGTCGGATCATGCGTCGGACAAAGAGGAACGCGCGTAATGGCGGTCAGCAACGAGCTTGGACAGGAAAAAATAGATATTATTGAATGGTCCGAGAAACCGGAAACCTTCATCGCCAGCTCTTTATCGCCGGCAAAAGTGAATTTAGTTGAAATTTCCGAAAGAAGAGAGGCAAAAGCATTCGTTCCCGAAGACCAATTAAGTTTGGCAATAGGAAAAGGAGGACAAAATGTCCGCTTAGCCGCAAAACTTACCGGATGGAAGATTGATGTGCGTTCGCAAGCCAGACCGGAAGAAGTTCAGGAAGGCGGAGTAGCCGAAGCAGTAGTGGAACCGATAGAAGCCCCAGTTGAAAAACCAGCCGAGGAATAGAGCTGTGGATAAATCGGGGAAAACTCATAAAAACGAGTATTTAAGCGGTAAAAGTCAATGCTAAAATATTAAAAAAGCCCATTTGATGGGCTTTTTTGGTAGGCTAAAATTTACTCTTTATCCTTGATTCTATACTGAAAAGCCTCGGCAAGATGACCGACATTAACAACTTCGGATTCCTCCAAGTCAGCAATGGTACGGGCGGCTTTTAAGACGCGATAATATCCGCGAGCCGATAAATAATTGTTTTCAAAAATATTTTTAAGGAAGTCGTCAGCTGGCTTGTCCAGTTTTACGGTTTCGTCGCATAATTTGGAACTCATTTCGGAATTAGTGAATATTTTCAAGCCTTTAAACCTGTTTCTCTGGACGGCGCGCGCCTTGATAATTTTATTTCTCATGTTTTGCGCGGCGTTATAATCTTTTTCTTTGGCTTGCAGCTGTTCTATTTTTACGCGCGGCACATTGATCTGCAAATCGATTCTATCCAAAAGCGGACCGGAAATTTTTTTCTGATAACGGAAAACTTCAAACGCTCCGCAGCGGCATTGTTTTTCTTCGTCGCCGTAATAACCGCACAGACAAGGATTCATCGCCGCCACCAGAATGAACTTTGCCGGAAAAACAAGATTGTTTTTAACGCGCGAGATTAAAACTTTTCCGTTTTCAATCGGCTGACGGAGCGCCTCCAGCAAATCGCGGCGGAATTCCGGAAGTTCGTCCAAAAACAAAACTCCGCGATGCGCCAGACTGATTTCTCCGGGACGCGGATTTTGTCCGCCGCCGATTACAGCAACCGGCGAAGCGGTTTGATGCGGCGCGCGGAACGGCCGCCAATTTATGGAATTAGTTTTTAAAAGTCCGGCGGCGCTGTAAATTTGCGTCGCTTCGATTATTTCTTCAAGTTCCGGCGGCGGCAAAATTGACGCGAGCGCCTGCGCCAGCATTGTTTTTCCGGAACCCGGACTTCCTTGCATCAATAAATTATGTCCGCCCGCCGCGGAAATCATCAGCGCGCGTTTGGCATTTTCTTGTCCTTTGATATCCGCAACGTCAACCAACTGATGCTCGGAAGACAATGTCGGCTGAATAATTGTTTTCGGCTGGGGTGAAATATTTTTTCTGCCCTCCAAATAATCCATCAATTCCAGCAAGTTATTTGCCGGAATAACTTTTATATTTTCCACAATAGCGGCTTCTTCGGCATTTTGCCGGGGAACAAAGATTTCCGCGATATTTTTAGCAACAGCCATTCTGGCTATATTCAAAACGCCGCTAACCGCCCTAATAGAGCCGTCCAGCGCCAATTCTCCGATAAAAATCTTGCCCGAAGCGTCAAATTCTCTTATCTGTTTGGTGGCAAGCAAGTAACCAATGGCGATCGCCAAGTCATATTGCGAACCGGTTTTCTTCAAATCGGCCGGCGCAAGATTAACGACAATTTTTCTATTCTCTTTATTCGGCGGCTTAACTCCGCTGTTTTTTAAAGCCGAATTAACTCTTTCTCTGGCTTCGGACAAAGACTTGTCCGCCAATCCGACGATATTAAAAGAATGGAGACCAACATTAATGTCGGTCTCCACTTCAATAAGATCAGCTTCAATTCCGTCAATGGAAGCTGAAAATACTTTTGACAGGTTCATCTATTACCAATAAAAATTATTTCTTTTTATTCTGGTTTTTTTTGCAAGCCTTGCAAAAACGGGATTCAGGATCAATTTCCAAAAGTTCAGGCTCTATTTCCTTTCCGCATTTCTCGCAAATGCCAAACTTGCCCTCATCAATTTTATTCAACGCGTGCTCTACCTCTCCCATTTCTTCTTTAAGAGTCTGCTGGATTCCCAAGCGATTGCTGTATTCGGTTGTTTCATCGGCTTCTTCTTCAAAGCTGTCGATATCGTCTCCGAATTCCGGCTCTTCCTGCTGAATTTTCAATTTCGCCTTCAGATCATTAAAATGCCCGATTAATTTTTCCTTAATTTTCAATATGAAGTTTTTTGCTCGTGTAATCATATATCTTAATTTTAAGTTATGTTGTTTTATCTGGCAAATGGATTTTTGGCCCCCATGATTTCAAAATGAAGATGGCAGCCGGTTGGCCCGTCGGTTTTGCCGGTATTGCCCATATAGCCGATTACGTCTCCCTTGGAAATATAATCTCCGATGGAAACCATAATTTTTTCCAAATGCGCGTAACGGGTTTTGGTGCCATTGGTATGTTCAATCATAATATATCTTCCATAGCCGCCATTCCAGCTGGAAGACGACTCGTCAATTACCAATCCTTCGGCAGAAGAATAAACCGGCGTACCGCAAACATTGGCGATATCTACTCCGTTATAGCCGTGCAAACGTCCCCAGTTCCATCCGGTGGTAGGAATAGCGAAAAATCCGGGAAGGTCCGGCAAATTATACGATGAAAAATAACTTACTCCCTCAAGAGGCTTGCCGTCCGGAATAATAATCGTGGAGCCGACATCCAGCCGGTCAATTGAGAGCTGAGTATTCAAATAAAGTATTTTTTGAGCGTCAACTGAATACTCCTGGGCTATCAAATCGAGAGTTTCGCCCGACTGAATTTGATGCAACACTCCGTTTACCGGAAGCAAGGTAAGCTCTTGGCCTACACGCAAGGCCTTATTTTTCAAGTCTTTGTTCGCCCACAAAATTGTATTGACGGAAATACCGAAATTGGCGGCAATACGCGCCAGATTATCTCCTTTTTGCACCTTATATGTAACCAAGCCCCCTCTCATAGGCAGGATATTGCTCAAAGGATTATTGGCATTGACCAGATAAGAGTTATCAACTGTGGCGCTAGGCGCTTCAGTGTTAAAAACGCGAATGGCGTCACTGTCAATCGGAGACGGATCGCTGACGGCGGTATCGGACTGGCCGGCAGCCCCTTCATAGTTGTTGGCATACGCGATTCCGCCCGCGCCCGAAAGCCCCCCTGAAGTTTGCTTAAAGTAGGCCAAAAGCATTAAATTAAAGACGGACATGACGATGATTAAAAAAACCGGCGCCGCGGTTGTGAAATGCTCATGGAACCAATATGAAATTACGTTAGCTTTTGTATTCAATAAATTAACTATACCAAAATGGAGCTAAAACTCAATTTAAAACAGCAGGAGGCGGCCGAACACAAGGACGGCCCTCTTTTGATTACCGCCGGAGCCGGTTCGGGAAAAACAAAAACTTTGGTCAGCCGCCTTTTAAAACTTCTGGAATCGGACGTTATCCCGGAAAAAATAGTGGCGATTACTTTCACAAATAAAGCGGCGAATGAAATAAAAAAGCGCGTAGCCGCAATCAAGAAAAATCAAAATTATCAGCCATTCATCGGCACCATTCATTCTTTCGGCGCGCAAATAATAAAACAGGAGGCTCCGTATTTCGGCCGCACAAAAAATTTCACGATTTTTGACGACGAAGATTCTTTAAGCTTGATAAAAAGAATTTTAAAAGACCGGGATTTGCCGAAGGAAAGATTCAACCCTCTGGCGATTATGGCGAAAATTTCCGATATTAAAAGCGAGCTGAAAGATGTCGGCGAAGAAAACGAAAATGCTTACGATTCAAAACTTGCCGCGATATTCAATGTTTATGAAAGCGAACTGAAAAAAAACAATGCCTTTGATTTCGACGACTTGATTGAAAAACCAGTAAGGATTTTTCAGAAAGAAAAAGATGTTCTGGAAAAATATCAGAAAAAATTCGACTACATAATGGTTGATGAATATCAGGACATTAATATCGCACAATATTTTCTGATAAAACTTCTGGCGCAGAAGCACGGAAATATTTTTGTCATCGGCGACGACGCCCAAAGCATTTATTCTTTCCGCGGATCAGATTTCAGAATTTTTTTGAATTTTGACCACGACTGGCCGGAAGCAAAAATAATCAAGCTGGAAGAAAATTACCGCTCGGACGGAAATATTATCAAGGCGTCTTCGTCTCTCATAAAAAATAATTCTCTTCAAAAACCGAAAGATCTCTGGACAAAAAATCAGGACGGGGAAAGCATAAAAGTTTTCGCTTATCAGGATGCGGAGCAGGAGGCATGGGGGATTTGCGAAAATATTCTTGAAAAAATAAAAAATGGGGACAAGCTGGAAGATATGGCGATCTTATACCGGACCAACGCGCAATCGCGCGCAATTGAACAGGCATTTCTGCAAAATAAAATTCCTTATGAAATTTTCGGCGGATTAAAATTCTACGGACGGAAAGAAATAAAAGATTTGGTGGCAGGAATAAGATTCGCTTTCAACCCAAACGACAGCGTCAGCGCCGAGCGTATCAAAAAAACCTTCAAAAGGGAAAAAGGCCTTTATTTGCTTGATAATTTGCCCCGTTTGGCAGGAGAATTGTCCATTGTGGAACTCATTAATTTCTTCATGGAAAGCACGGATTATTTCGCATACCTGGAAAATAATTTCAGAAATTACAACGACCGAAAAGAAAATATCCGCGAACTTATAAATTTTGCGGCCAGCTATCAAAATCCCCACGATTTTCTGGAAAATATTTCTTTAATGTCCGCTTCCGACGGAAAACCTAAATTGATAACCGAATCCGTAAAATTAATGACGATTCATATGGCAAAAGGACTGGAATTCAAAAATATTTTCATCGCCGGATGCAATGAAGGACTCTTGCCGCATGAACAATCTTTGATTAAAAAAGATGATCTTGAAGAAGAAAGGAGATTGATGTATGTGGCGATGACGCGCGCGAAAAAAAATCTTTTCATAAATTTTTATAATTTGCCATCAAGGTTTCTCGGAGAGCTTCCGCCAGAATTGATTGAATTTAAAAAAGTCAGCGAATACGGAATAGAAAACAAAGATTGGGATGAAGATACAATATATTTAGAATAAAGAATAATGAATCTATAATTATGGGAAATTATCTTGGGCAGCATTTTTTAAAAAATAAATCGGCGCTTGAAAAAATCGCGATAGCTTTGAATATCCTAAAAAATGAAACAGTTATTGAAATCGGGCCGGGGCACGGGGAACTCACCGACGAGCTAATGGCAAATAGCAAATGGCTAATGGAAAATGGGAAATTAATTTTAATTGAAAAAGACGATACGCTGGCATCATCGCTAAAAGAAAAGTTTTCGGATAACAAACAGATTGAAATTATTAATGGAGACGCGCTTGAAGAACTGACAAAAATAACCAGCAATAAACAACTAGCAATCAACAACTATAAAATTGTCGGAAATATTCCATATTACATTACCGGACATTTATTGAGAACTATCGGAGAGTTGAAAAATAAGCCGAAGATAACCGTTTTGACCATCCAAAAAGAAGTTGCCGAAAGAATTTGCGCCAAAAAACCAAAAATGAATTTGTTGGCGGCGGCAACCCAGTTCTGGTCAGAACCAAAAATACTTTTTCTCCTGAAACAAGACGATTTTGACCCTCCGCCGGACGTGGAATCGGCGGTAATTGAACTCGCAACAAAACAACTGACGACTAATAACAAAAAAACGGAGGATTATTACAAAATAATCCACGTAATTTTCAAACAGCCGAGAAAAACAATTTTTAACAACCTCCGTTCCGGCCTTCAATTGTCCGAAGAAAAAATTAAAAACGCTTTATTGGGGATAAAAATCTCTCCGACCGCAAGAGCCCAGGATTTATCGCTCAATCAGCTTGAAGAATTAGCTGAATTATTAACTTAAAACGTTTGCCCTATTCACGGACAACCTTATATAATAATAGTAAGACGACTGCGCGCAGCGGCGTCTGAGCCATTTCAAAATGGTGTTTTGGCGCACTGTACAAATTTATAGTTTTTAAACGTTGGAAAAGTTTTGAGTTTTTATATTTTTAAAGTTTATGAAAAACATATTTTCAATAGCAATTGTTTTTCTGGGAATAATCGGGGCGTATTTTATAGTCCAACAAACCAAGCCGACAATTCCTTCCGTAGCCACAAATAAACCCGCGATAAACCAAAAAAATAACTCTGTCACCGGAATTTCTTTAAATAGTCTTTTTTCTCAGGGAGCAATCCAGCCAAACGGATCCCAATCGGAACCGCAAAATTTGACCGCAATTTTCGCGGCCCAAATTGAAAAATCGATAGTAGAAAATAATCCGAATGGAGCCGAAACAATTGAAGGAGAAAAGTGGCTGAATTCAGTCAATCCCGACCAGCTTGCCGCAGACGCGATAGCGGAAGCCGTCACAAGCTTCAATCCCGATGATTTGATACCCAATATCGCAAACTCGGATATAAAAGTCACATCCGACAACAGCAAGGAATCTTTAAAAAATTACTTTTCCGCTTTAAACGGAATACTTTCCAGCGAAACAACCAGGATGCCAACCAATCCCAATCTTGAAGCAAATTTTACGAATGTGGTAAAACAGGCTGCGGCAGCGTATCAAATTATTTTCAGCGAAATCAAAAATTTAGTTGTGCCATCCTCTCTCTTCGCAATACACAAAGAAGAACTGACTCTTCTTGGGGCCAGAATAAATATTTTAAAAATAATGCAAAACTATCAGACCGATCCGGTTAAAACCATATTGGCGCTTAAAGAAGCGAATAATCTCGACCTGGAGCTTTTGGCGCTGCAGCAAGAAATGAAAAATTTTATAAATAAAAATGAATTATAAGAATATTTTCAAAAAATTAATTGTTTCTTTCGTTTTGGCAGCCATGATTTTTTCTTCGGTTGGATTATTGGCGCCTAAAAAGGCTCAAGCCGTTTGGGGAGTGGGAGATATTACCTTCGATCCGGCTAATCTCTGGCAAATGCTTAAAGAATACGGAGAAAAAGTCGCCGGCCCGCTTTTTAAGCATTTAATTTTGGATAAATTGGTTGATAGGACGATTGAAATGATAAATAACGACCAGCTTTTTGACGGACACACGCCTTTTGTCGAAAATTGGAATGATTTTTTGAGCGAAGCCGCCGACCAGGCCCTGGGAGAAATAGCCATTGATCTCGGCGCGGGTTTTCTTTGCTCTCCGTTCAGCGCCCAGCTTCAAATAGTGATAAAAGAGCCGCCAACATTCAGCCATCAGGTAAAATGCACACTGACTCAGATAACCGACAATATCAACAATTTCATTGATGATTTCCAAAACGGAAACTGGCTCACATACAGGGAAATGTGGTCACCCAACAACAACTTTTACGGCTCAACTATTTTGGCCCTGGACGAATCAGCCAAAAAAACAGCTGAGAAACAAACCGCCTCCCAGAACGAAGCCCAGTCCGGAGGAGGATTCCTTTCTACCAAGAAATGCGTAAAATACGACAAGAAAAAAGATGCTTCCGGAAAATATCTGGAACCGGTGCAAGACGACACAACAAAATGTTTGGAATACAAGCTGATGACTCCGGGAACGGTTGTTTCCAGAGCTCTTATCGGAGCCACAGTTGATACTCCAAGCAACAGCATCATAAACGCAAGCGACACATCGACTTATATCGCGGCAATTTTGGACGCGGCAATAAACAGAATGAGCAAGGCGCTTATAAGCGGATTGGCGAGTATCGGAAAAACAACACAGAGCAGCGACGATTGTGCCAGCCTTAAAGACGACCAGGAGGCATACGATATGTGCAAGAGTTTGGTTAAAACAAAACAGGATATTTTAAATACAGGAAACGAAATGATAGCTTCTGTGGTGGACGAATCTCTTAATCCGCGCATACAAGCTCAGCAAATTCTTGAAGGAATAACCGATACAAGCGGATATCATCCGGGAATATACATAACCAAACAGCAAGATATCGTTAACGGTTTGAAAGCTTTAATTAATTCAAGTTGCGATTCAAAAATAGAAAATAAAACTCCTTCCGAACTTTTACCGAGCGAGCAAGCTTTTCTCGACGAATTGGCTTCTTTGAACAGCGCGAATAATCAAATAATAGCCGACTCCATTGATCCGAATAAATTCTTAACCACTCTTGCCGAAGACGATCCGCAAGAATTTTTGGATAGCATTGTCGCAATAGAAAACGCAAAAGAAGAAAGGCAAAATACTTTGATCAGTTCAATAACCGGCGCCAACGCGATATGTAATGCCTCAGGAATTTGCGCCGGACTTTCCGATTACAGCCTGCTTGTTGATTGCCAGGGCATTCAAAGCGCCACATCTACCGTTTTCTTGGCGGCAAAGGACAGCTTGAAAGACAGATTGGACGGCTCCTACACCAAAATTAAAGATGGTTTGGAATATCTTAATGGCGATAAAATTAAAGCCATAGATGCGCAAACGACACTGGTTAATAAACTGTACCGCTTCGTAAATACTCTTGGTTATTCCGGCATCAGATTGCCCGATAAAGCAACTATTGATTTGAATCAGGATCGTTACACATTCACAAATTATGATCTTCCTTATAGAGTTACCATAAATAAAACAGAAGAAAATCAAGGGAATTTTTCCTTTAGCCAAGATTCTGATGGCAACGATTCATATGTATCTGTTAAGGTTTCTGAGTTTTATAATCCTGAAAACGCAATCTTACTAGAAGCCAATAAAATTTACTCCGACAATAAAACAAAAAGAGACCGCCTCCAGCCCGTATATAACGCCGTTTTCAATGACTTGCACTCACCAGCCGACGCCCCCAATGTAATGACGCTTATTAAGGGCGTCTTGGATATACTTGATACAACCACCGCTCAAAACTTCAGATGGCAAGCCGAAGCCGCAGGAAATGGAATTTACCATGGAGCAAAAGCTTACACTACTTGGTTCTCCCGTCATTCAGAAAGCTGGTTTAACGCTTCATTGGATATTCCCGCTCCAACTGATTGTTATTATGAAGACTACGACACTGCCTGCGGCACCTGGGCTGGTCCTTCCGCTTCTTGCGGTGATGATATGTTTGTAAGTTCTTGGCACTGCGGCGGAGATCTTTGCTTTGGCTGCACACAAAGAAAATGCCGAAGAACTGTTTGTACTTCGAATAATTCGAATGATGAAAATAATTACGTAAATCCTCCCAATACCGACACGGGTGTTATACCGGCCCCTACAAATTTATCCGGCGCAAGAAAAAGCAGCGAATCCATTTCGCTTACTTGGCAACTTCCGACGGATTCTTCAAGAATAACTTATATGAATTTGTATAGAAAAATTTATAAATACAATAGCAGTACTCGAACCAAGGGCGAGCAGTATGGTGGCGAAACTAAAACGGTTTTATACAAAGGTACCGGATGGACCGATTCTGACACTCCGGCAACACGCACCATAGACGCCCAGGGCACTTCAGTAGTTTATGAATATCAAATTGCTTCATCTGACGGAACAAACGAATCTTCCAGATCAAATATTCTTGATGTAAATCCGTTCTAAAAAAATGAACAAATATAAAAAAATATCGTTAATACTTCTGCCGGTTTTAATCCTGGTTGTTTCCACGCAATTCGCGCACGCCAACTTTATTGAAGATATCGGCCTGTTCGCCATCGCAAAAATTTCTTACCTGATAAATTACATTATCGGTTTTATCGGCGGAATATGCATGTCAATCGCCGCATATTTGGTAAATTGGTCCATTGATTTAAATGACAACATTATTAAAAGCAGCGTTGTAACTATCGGCTGGGCTATTTCAAGAGATATCGCCAATTTGGGATTCGTACTGGCCATAATATTCTCGGCTTTTTATACCATACTGGGAATTCCGAAGTTCAACGCGCGCGAAGTTATTTTCAAATTGGTAATAGCCGCGCTGCTGATAAATTTCAGCTTGGTAATTGCCGGAGTTTTCATTGATGCCGCCGGAACGCTCACCGAATACTTTATAAATAAAGTCACGACAAATCCTGCTCAGCTCGCGAGCGTAATGGCAAACAGCTTCCAGATACAAAAATTCCTCATACCCACAAACACCGTCAGCGACATAACCGGAGGGGTTCTTAATAATCTGAGCGGAATCATAGTTTTGATCGCCTCAATGTTCTTCGTTTCTCTTCTGACTATAATTACGGCAATTTCAATGGCCGCAATAGCCGCAATGTTTTTCATTCGCTACCTATATCTAACTATTCTTCTTGTTTTGGCGCCTTTGGTTTGGGTGGCCTGGATTTGGCCAACCTTTTCAAGTCATTGGGATGAATGGTGGGGGCAATTCTTTAAATGGGTATGGTTCGGTCCGGTTGCTTCGTTTTTCATTTATTTGGCAATGAAAGTGGCCGAGGAGATGGCTAAAAGCGGCGCATCTTCAAATGCTTTGGGCGGGTCAAAACTTAATGACAGCTTATTCCCCGTTGGCTTAACGATTGAAAATCTCGGCGGCGTTGTAGGGCAGATGGCAGCCATAATCGGCTTGCTTGTCGGCGGAATGATGGCAGCTCAAAGAATGGGAATCGCAGGCAGTGACCTGGCTTTGAAATATATAGGGATATCCGGAAAGGGCGAAATTACCGGAAAGGGAGCTGTTGGATTCGCCCAGCGCAGAGCCGGAGGCATGGTTAGCGGACCGGCAGGAGGCATAGGCAGGTGGGCTCAAACCAAAATCGTTACCGCAGGAAGTGAGGGTGGAACGGGAACCAGCTACTTCCAAAAACTCACTAATGCCATGGCAGGCGTTCCGGTAATCGGAAAGGGAGTTGCCTCGGGATTGAATAAATTCGGCCAACAGCCAAAAGGCAGAGTTGAAGATTATGAAAAAGAAATGAAAGACTGGACCGGAGACATGGTTAAAAACGCGGCTAATATACCGGGCGTTTTCACTACGGATACACGAGCCGCGGCAATAGCCATCAAAGCCCTTACCGAAAAAGTTAAAACCGGCAAAAAAGACGAAAAAGGAAACGATGTTTATGATACGGTATTCAATACCTTAGACAAAGAAAAACAACAAAGATTTATTTCTATTTCCAAAAATCTCGGTCCGAAAGTATTTGATAAACTTACCGAAAAGAATCCTACCATTGCCGGATTCGGCCTAGAGGGAGCGGCAAAAGACGAAGCTATCCAAAAAGCCGTTTCTAAAGTAAAAAATGCCGACGCCTTCGGAAATGTGGATGTTAATGACATTACCGAAAAATTTGTTCTCGCCTTAGGAAGAAATCAATTGAAAGGCATTGCTGCCAGCTCAAAGGTGTCCGACAAGATTATAAATAGGCTTAAAGAAATAATTTCATCAATGAAAGATAAAATAGAAAGAAAAGAGCTTGTATTGGCAGGAACAGAGTTAAAAACTTTTGAATTTATCCAAAGGTTCGACTTTGACAATCCCGCCTGGCAAGCCAGGGGATCCGAAAAACAAGATTCCGACCAAGAGCCAAAAAAGGATAAAGACAAAAAGTCCGAAGAAAAATAATTTAATTTTTTAAAAATTTTTACAAAATAAAAAAATTAAAATAAACAACCATGGAAGGAACAATAAATTCATTATCAATGGCATACCAATCACTACCTGAATCCATCCGCGAATGGCTGGCTTCGGAACCTACAATGTTTGCCGTGGGAGAAATAAATACTCGCTTAGGATTCAAAGACAATAAAAGGAAAATAATTCCCAGATTGATTTTAAGGTTGGCCGTGGAAGACATAGAGCCCTTAGATTTCGTAAATGAATTAAGCTATGCGCTGAATATTTCTTTCCAGAATGCCAAGACGATCGCGCAGGACATAGAAGAAAAAATATTCAGGGAAATTGCTCCCGAATTAAAAACGATTAATGTTGATGTTAATTTAATATCTTTCGGCCAGCCAGGACCGAAAAAAATCAATAATGAATCGCCGTCTGTACAAACAGCCGCCGAAGCGCCGTCTCCCTTTCCTTCCGTATCGCTCCAAGAAACAAGACCCTCAACAACTCCACCTCAGCCGGCAACAGAACAGCCCGCAACGGCTTTTCCGAAAACAGAGCTGCTCAAGCCGACAGCTGCCGCAGAACAAATCAAAAAATCCGAACCGGCCATAGTTAATCCGCTTATTTTTCAAGCCAAAACAGAAAAACCGGCGGAAAAACAAGCAGCCTCTTCCGCGCCAGCCAATCTTCCGGTAGCCCCAACAAAACCATCCGAAACAATTCCGCCAAAACCGGCGGCAACTCCGTTGATGCCCCCGACGCCTCCGACTTCTTTCAGGCCGATGCCGGGAAGAATCGTGCCCTCTGTTCCTTCTCCGTCAAAACAAGCCAGCGCCGAACCTGCGCCAGCTCCTTTCGCGGCTATAAAATCTGAAACTTCCGAACCGGCCAAATCAACAGCGCCGTTTATGCCTCAACCGGCAACTCCCGCTCCGGCAGAAAAAGCCGCTGAGCCGTTTTTGATCCATGAAGAAAATACTTTAAAACCCGTAATGCCTGATTTTTCAAAATCTTCGCCATCTTTAAAATATGAAATGGATAGCAAGAAATTTTCCGAAGAAAGAGCTTTCTCTCCCAAGCCTGTTTCTGTAAAAATTGAAACCGGCGCTCCGGAAACCGCCCCAAAAACAAATGCGCGAGTAGTCAACTACAGCGATTTTCTCACGCCCATGAGCAATATCAGTTCGCCTAAAAAACCTGAACCGAAAAAAGAAAATTTTTCCAAAACCGACATTCCTTCTTTGGGAAATTCGATTGACTTGAGAAATAAAAATAAATAAAAATGCAGTTCCAGGTTCCACAATTTATAGAAACCGAAGATAAATTAGTCGGCCCGCTAACGCTAAGGCAATTTTTATATTTGGCCGCCGGAGCGATATTTATTTTTATGCTTTATTTTTCCGGAGTGGGATTTTTTATCTGGTTTTTTGTTTCGGCAATAATCGGAGCAACCGCGGCCAGCTTTGCCTTTATCAAAGTAAACGGGCAACCGCTGACAAAAATAGCTTTCGCGGCTTTCCAATTTTTCTGGAAGCCCCGCCTATTTGTCTGGAAGAAAAATGAACCGGAAAAATACGCAGCCGATTTTAAAATGCCCGCGCTACAGCAATCCCGCAAATCTCCGCTGCAAAGCCTTTGGCAGCAATTAATCACCACTAAAACTCCGCTATTTAAGAGAGAAAAAATATCCAACCTTCCGATTCTGGAAGTCATAGCCCCGGCAAAAGAAAAATTCGAAACGGTCAGGAAGGCAACGGGCGAAAGAGAAACGGCTAGAAGAGTCGATTACAGATAGAATAATCGCCAATAATGCGAATATAAGGAAAACAATTAAGAATATTCATATATAATAGTAGTATGGAACAAAAACAACCAACATTGCCCACGCAGCAATTTATAGAAATAGAAACCATCGAAAACGATCTGGTTAAGCTTAAAAATGGCGGCTTAAGGAGAATTTTGCTGGTTTCCGGACTCAATTTTGATCTCAAATCGGAAGAAGAGCAGGGTGTAATAATTTATTCTTTCCAAGGATTTTTAAATTCTCTTGATTTTTCGGTCCAAATTTTCGTCCATTCCAGAAAACTTAACATTGAAGGATATTTGTCCATGCTAGAAGAACGGGAAGGGCAGGAGGCCAATTCTCTTTTGCGAAATCAAATTTTTGAATACAAGGAATTTATCAAATCTTTTGTTTCTCAAAACGCCATAATGAATAAAAACTTTTTCGTTTCGGTGCCTTATGATTCGGTTCAATTATCGCCGGCAGGGAAAAATGTCACCAATACAATAAGGGGCTTATTGGGACAAAAACAAACAACAGTCAGCGAAACAAAAACCGAAGAAGAAAGCATCGAGCAGCTTGATCAAAGAGTCGACCAAGTCATCAGCGGATTGAATCAGGTCGGTTTGCGGGCGGTTCCCCTGAACAACGACGAGCTTATTGAGCTTTTTTACAATATGTATAATCCGGAAACAACCGAAAAGAAAAATGTAAAAATAGGAGAATAATTTTCGAAGTTAGAAACTTTATAAAAATATGGAAGAAGAAAATAAAAATAATTTAATAGATTCGATCGCTCCGCCGGCGCTGGAAGTGAGCTCTAATTATCTGAGATTGGGAAATAAATTCGTAAAAACGATGTTTATTTACAATTTGCCGCGCTATCTCGCCACGGGATGGTTTTCCGGCATCGTCAATATGCCGGAACTTCTGGATATTTCCATTTTCATCCATCCGGTGGAAACCGGACTGGCTTTGCGCCAACTCCGCAAAAAAGCCGCCGAAGTGGAATCGGGACTGATGGAAAGACAGGAAAAGGGACTGGTAAGAGACCCTCTGACCGAAACCGCTTTTCAGGACATTGAATCTTTGCGTGATTCTTTGCAACAGGCGCGCGAACATCTTTTTAAAGTCGGAATTTATATAACCTTTTACACGAATACACTGGAAGAATTAAATAAACTGGAAAGCAAAATCACGACTCAATTGGAAAGCCGCCTGGTTTATTCAAAGCCAGCGCTTTTCCAGCAGCTGGACGGATTTAATTCAACTTTGCCGATAAATTCGGACAGCCTTTTAATACTCCATCCGCTGAATTCCGGCCCCTTATCCTCATTATTCCCGTTCATTTCCGCGAATTTAACCTCGGACGAAGGAATTCTGTACGGCATCAACAGAAGTAATAATACCCTTATAATTTTTGACAGATTTTCTCTTGAAAATGCCAATATGGTGGTTTTTGCCAAATCCGGAAGCGGAAAATCATATGCCACCAAGCTTGAAGCCCTCCGCCTTTTGATGATGGGCATAGATGTTTTGATAATCGATCCGGAAAACGAATATGAAAACATGGCCTCGGCGGTAGGCGGAAGTTATTTCAGAATTTCTCTCACATCGGAACATCACATCAATCCTTTTGAAATTCCGATTATACCCCAGGGCGAAGATCCGAATGATGTTTTGAAATCCCACATCGTCAATCTGACCGGATTGCTTAAATTAATGATGGGAAAAATTTCTCCGGAAGAAGACGCGCTTTTGGACAGGGCGGTTTCCGAAACATACGCATCGCATGACATTACGGTAGGAAAAGATTTTTCCAGCGCCACGCCGCCGCTTCTTGAAGATTTGCAAAAAATTCTGGAAAACATGGAAGGAGGACAGGGCATGGCTCAGCGGCTTTATAAATACACCCAGGGAAGCTATGCGGGCTTTACCAATCAGCCGAGCAACGTAGATATTAAAAACCGCTTGATTGTTTTTTCCATCCGCGACCTGGAGGAAGAGCTGCGTCCGGTAGCAATGTATATTGTTCTTAACTTCATCTGGAATCTTATCCGGGCTAATTTAAAGAAAAGAGTTCTGATTGTAGACGAGGCCTGGGTACTTATGAAATACGAAGATGGAGCTTCTTTCCTTTTCGGCCTGGTAAAAAGATGCAGAAAATATTTTTTGGGAGTCACCACCATTACGCAAGACGTGGAAGACTTTTTGCGTTCGCCGTTCGGCCGGCCGATTATCACAAACTCTTCGCTTCAAATACTGCTTAAGCAGGCTCCGGCCATGATCGACCTGGTAGTTAAGTCGTTTAACCTGACCGAAGGCGAAAAAAGCTTGCTGCTTGAAGCCGCGGTAGGAGAGGGATTATTCTTCGCCGGCTTAAATCACGTGGCCATACAAATAATAGGATCTTTCCTGGAAGACAAAATCGTTACAACCAAACCCGAACAAATTTTGGAGCAAAAGCAGGCCGAATAACCGTAAAATAAGCCAAAAATTATGGAAAATGAGGAGCCGAAAATATCAACCGTAGAAATAGTCTTTATAACTCCATTTCTTCTTATTGCGGATGCTGTCGGAGTGTTTCTGGTTATTATTGCGCTGGACGATATGGGGTTAATCGACGTATTAATGTTTCCTTTCAACCAAATTTATCTTAGAATGAAAGGAGTGAGGGCTACGACAATGCTGGTAGGAAGCATATTGGAATTATTGCCCTATATCGGAGCTCTTCCTATGTATACATTAACCTGGGCGCTGACTATCGCAGCCGACCGAAAATGGATAGGAGGATTGGACACAATAGCAAAAACAGCCGACACATTAAAGGCAAAAAAATAAGTTAATGAAGTATTTTACAAATAAATTAAACATTGCGGCACTAATCGCTTTAAGCGCAGGCTTAATAATCATTAATTTTGCTTCAGCGCAAACTCAGCCGGAATTTATCATATCCTGGAGAACCAACGCCTACGTTCCTTCAACTTATGCGGGGAAAATTATTCCTTCCGCAGGATCGATGGTGGACATATCTTTTGATGTCCTGGAAAATGGAAAATTAATTGATGTTTCTGGAAAAAAAATAAAATGGTCTTCAAGCGGCAAAACCTTACAAACGGGCACAGGCCTTAAAAATATTATTTTTACGATTTCCAGCACAGAAACAAGCGAAAAATCCATTTCCATATCAATTGCCGATTATAAAGGCGCAACGCTTGATAAAACAATTTCCATACCCATCGCTTCTCCCAAAATAATTATAGACGCGCCCATACCGGGCAAAGAAATTTCCATAGGCCAAGATTATACTTTCCGGGCGCTTCCGTATTTTTTCAATGTCCCTTCTTTAAGTAATCTTTCTTTTGAATGGCAAATGGGCGGACAAAACCTCGAACAAACAAACCCTCTGCGGCCGGATATTTTAAGCGCAAATCTTAATTCTCAATTTAAAATCACTTATAACACGATAAGCTTAAGCGTTATCGTTAAAAATATTTCCAATCAGCTTGAAACAGCCGCCAAAACAATAAATTTAAATTTGAAATAAATTATGAATTTATCAAATAAGAAAATTTTAATCTTGGTTTCCGTTTTGATGGTTTTGGGGTTCGTTTTCCTGGGCCAGTCCGCTTTGGCGGAAACCGGATACAACTGTCCGGATGGAAAAGCCGCCATAGTTTGTCCGGGCGATGCCTTTACGGGAAAAGGCCAGAATCAGTGCTGCAAGCTTGATAACAGCGATGCAAGAGTTAAACAATTGTGCACCAAGTGTGATAGTCAGGGCTTAAAAAATCCAAATCTTATGCTTGTTTATGCTTCTCAGTGCGTAGGAAGCTGTTTGGAGCCAGTAATAAGCTGCGAAGAAGGAACTTATGCCCATTATGAAAGCGGGAAAGTCGCATATTGCTGGGTTCCTCTCGCCACCCAAGAAAGCCAGTGCCTGAATAGAACCGATTTAAAAAATCCCGTTGATGGCGCCTGCCAAGACGGGTATACATTATTGGATTGCGGCGAAGGACATGACAAAAGATGCGCGCCGGTTACTTCAAATGCCGACATTTGCAATAATCTTTTAGTTAATTTCCCCGCAAAAACAAGCGGAGACTGCCCGAAAGACGCTTCCGGCTCAGCTCAGACAAAAGTTGATTGCGGAGACGGCACCTTTAAGTGCTATGGCATGTCCACCTATAATAATTTATATACATTCAAGCAAGAATTTCAGCTTCCTTGCCAGTCAATTGCCGGAGGAACTTGTGAATCGGCCGACACTCCAAAAGGCCTTGTTTCAAGAATTTATATGTTCGGCTTAATGATAGTCGGATTATTGGCTTTTGGAATGATAGTTTACGGCGGCGTAGAATATATTTTGTCCGCTGGAAATATCGCGAAAACCGAA
>JAQURY010000008.1:0-12984 GCA_028715395.1 Minisyncoccota bacterium | reverse complement strand
TTGGGGAATGGTTCTTCTGTTGTCCGCCTACCTGATTCTCTACACGATAAATCCTAATTTGGTAAGCTTCAGAAACCCGACCATGGAAGCGGTTAACATCAGCGCATTGCAAAGCAACAATACGACAACCGGCGGAAATTCAACTACCGGAGGGACCACCGGAGGAACAAACTCTTCGTCTGATACTTGCGCCAGCTACCTTTATAATCCGCCTTGCGCAGGAGAAGATGTTTCTACAGAATGCATTGAAGGAGGCAAAACAAAATCAAAATGCATGCCGACAATAGCGCATTGCAAAACTTATTGCCCGGAAATAGGACTTTTTGACATCTCGGGAAACTTTGACAACGCAACTACAAGTAAAAAGTCAATTAAATTAGAAAATTATGTTAATGCGCCACGATGCTGCGATTGTTTGGATGGGTATAAAACGGCGAATAGCTCAACCGAGTGCGTTTCTCAATAAAAAACATGAAAAATTTATTAACCATAATTTTAGTCATAGCAATAGTCTTCGGAATAATTTTCGGAGGATATATGATTTTCAAAAAACTGAGCGCCCCCGGAGGATTATTGGCGCCGGAAGCTGAATTGCCTCCGCCGCTACAAACCGCCGCCTCGGAAATAAATGTTTTGGCCTCAAATGTCCTGGATCACTGGCTAAACACAAAAACCAACAGCATATACGCCATAAATTATCTTGGACAAATTTTAAAATTATCAGGGGACGAATCCGAGCTGGTCAGCGGCCAAGCCCTTAATAATTTAAACAGTATCAGCGTTTCTCCTGACGGCTCAAAAATAATCGCCAAATTCAACTATCCGGAGCTCCCGACTTTCAGCATGTATGATACAATTTCCAAAATTTGGAAACCGCTTCCTAAAAACGTAATTTCCGCGGCCTGGTCGCCGAATTCAGAACAAATAGCCTATTTGGATAACAGCGGCAAATCGGGAAAGCTTGCCATTTTAACCGTTTCTTCAAATAAAACACAGGAAGTGGCGAAAATGACGCAAAAAAATATGGATCTTGCCTGGATAAAGCCCGATGAAATAATTTTCTACCAGCCTTTTTACAATGAATCTCCTTCTTCAATGTGGGCGATAAATATTTCGAAAAAAACCGTGAAATCGATATTTAAAGACGAAATCGGGCTGGATATAATCTGGTCAAAAACCGACGACTTGGGCCTGAAATTAACCAACAATGCCCAAGCGCCGAAACTTTCTCTTATAGATAAGCTCGGCAACGCATTGTCGGATATTTCTTTCGTAACTCTTCCCGAAAAATGCTCGATTGAGCAAATGAAAATTTACTGCGGAGTACCTCAAAGCAAGCCGGCCGAAGGAATTATTCTGCCCGACGATTTTTACAAAAAATCTTTTTATTCCAAAGACGATATTTATATGATTGACTTGGGCAGCGGAAACGTAAATAGTTTGTTTAATGGAGATCAGATGGCCGTTGATGTTTATCATCCGATTCCGGAAAACGGGAAATTGCTGTTTATAAACCGGTTTGATAATAATCTGTATTCCGTAAAATTGCCTTAAAACAAAAATCCCCGCGTTGCGGGGATTTTTATATCGGCTTAACAATTATTCTTCTTTCCGGCCCTTCGCCGACGCTTTCGGTTTTAACGTCCGGCCGGGAAGCCAGCTCCATATGCACCAACCTTCTTTCATAAGCGTTCATTGCCGGAAGCTCAACGTCTTGCTTATTCAATAATGCTTTCCGGGCGGCAGCCTTGGCAATTTCCGCTATCAAATGCTCGCGTTCGCGGCGATAATTGTTTATATCAAGAATCAATCCTCTTTGCCCTTCTTCCGCAGGGCCTTTATTCATAAGCTTCAATAAAAGTTCCACATCAAAAATAAGCTTGGGCAAGAAACTTTTAATGTCAAAATCATAAATAAAAATGGAAGCGCGGCGATTTTCCGCATCCACATCAACCGAAAAATCCTTAAATCCGCCAAGTTCCAAAAGTTTTTGTAATTTTTCTTTTAAGCCTTCCATGATTTGTTGATATTCTAATATTTTATCCCCGCTTGTTTCAATAGGGGGTCGCTTTCTTCTTCTTTCGCTATTTTCTTATTTATATAAATCTGCTGGACAACCGAGAAAATGCTTGAAGTCAGCCAATAAATTCCGATAGCCGCCGGCAAGCTCCATAAGATCATAAGCGATATCAGGGGGCCGATAAACACCATTTGCTTTGTTAAATTGGCCGATAAAGCGCCATTTTTCTCGTCTTTGTTCTGTTTGGGCAAAGCCAATTTTCCTTGAAAATACTGGGCAATTGCCGCCAAAACAACAATAAGCATACTGCTGCTTTTCAAATCTATCAAGTTTAAAAATTGAAAATTAATAATTTCCGGCCGGCTCAAAAATCCGTATAAGTCCTTAACTAATTCTTCCAGGGGAAGCTTGTAAAAATTATTGAAAACTTGGAGCAGCGCGAATAATACCGGAAGCTGGGCCAATAAAAGGAAAATGCTGGAAAACGGATTTACTTTGTGCTGCTTATAAAGCTCCATAGTGGCGCGCGCCTGCTTTTCTTTGTCGTGCTTGTGATCATGCTGGATTTTCTGAAGGGCCGGCTGAAGCTTCTGCATTAAGGTTTGATTTTTAATGCTTTTATAAAAAATCGGGAAAAGAATCACGCGGACAAAAATTGTCAGCAAAATAATGGCGATTCCCATATCGCCGAAAGAAACATTTTCGTATAAGAATATTAAGGCGTTAAAAAGAGGTTTATATAAATATTCGTGGAACATTTTATTTAAGCAATATTTTCAAATCTCCGATAACTTCTTCTTTGTCGGCGGACATTATTTGGGGAGAAACGATTATCAAAAAATCTTTCCCTCCGCTCTTTTCCGATTTAACCGATTTCTGAAGATTATTAAATATTAACCTTTTAATTCTATTTCTGTCGCTGGAATTCTTGGCAACCTTTTTGCTGATTATAACGCCAAAACGGTTAAACGGGAAATCATTTAAAAAAACTTTCAATAAAAAATAGCGGCTTTTATTTGCTTTGCCGCCTTTTCCCAAAACCGTTTGAATGGGTAAACGGTATTTTTTCGCGAGCATAATTCAATTACACGGTCAGGCGATGCCTTCCCTTATTCTTCCTACTCTTCAAAACCCGGCGTCCGCTGGCAGTCCTGTTGCGCCTCAAAAATCCGTGCGTGCGCGCTCTCTTTTTCTTTTTTGGCTGATAAGTCCTCGACATTTACGATAAAGTATGTCAAAAAACGCGGGAAAAAGCAAATTTTGGATAAATCTGTCAATCCGGTATTTACAAATACCAAGGGCGCGCCCATAATAATGGGCATTCGTCCGTTAAAAAAGTTTTCCACAAGAAATTCACATGTTATTAGTTTTTGCCTCATTTCCTTTTTAGGGAAAACAAAACTATAATTCAATATAAACTTTAATCGTTTAAATTTTTTAAAAATTAATTCCGGTCGCCAAGAAAAGTTTAAAAAATAATTTTATGGAACTTGAACAACTTTGGCAGGCGGTGTTGGGAGAAGTAGAACTTCAGATTTCCCGACCCAATTTCGTTACCTGGCTGAAAAACAGCCGGCTGATGAACAGGCAGGATGGGGTGGTTTTTGTTTCGCTTCCGAATAGCTTCGCCAAAGAGTGGGTGGAAAACAAATATCATAAAATAATATTCTCGGCCTTGCGGAATAAAGATTCGGCCACAAAAAAAGTTGAGTACATCGTAGAAAACAAATCTTCTTCGGCCGCAAAATCAGCTCCCAGAGGAACAAAAAACTCTGCGCTGGATACGACATCAAAAGACCAGCAATCTTTTGTTGAATTAAAAGTTGATCCCGAAACAAATTTAAATCCAAAATACACCTTAAATTCTTTTATTGTCGGGTCTTCAAACGAGCTGCCTTATGCCGCGGCAACCGGAGTAATAAAAGAAGTTGGGAAAAAATATAATCCTTTGTTTATTTACGGAGGGGTAGGACTAGGAAAAACGCACTTGATTCAGGCACTTGGAAATGAAATAAGAAGTTTTTATGAAAATAAAGTAAAAGTTAAATATGTTTCTTCTGAAAAATTTACCAACGACGTAATTTGGGCAATGAGAAATAAAAGAATGGAAGACGTAAAGGAAAAATACCGGCTAACCGATGTTTTAATAATTGACGACATCCAGTTCATCGGCGGAAAAGAAAAAACTGAAGAAGAATTTTTCCACACCTTCAACGCGCTTTACGAAAATAATAAACAAATAATTATTTCTTCCGACAGGCCGCCGAGATTCCTTCCCACCCTAGAAGAAAGGCTGCGTTCCCGTTTTGAGGGAGGCATGGTCGCCGAAATCAATCCGCCCGACTACGAACTGAGGATGGCTATTTTAAAGACCAAATTACAAGAGAAAAACAGCTCCCTGCAGGACAATGTCATCGATTTGATAGCTACCAAGGTCCAGAAGAATTTAAGAGAATTGGAGGGAATTTTGAATAAGATTTTGTTCTATAAGAACACGAAAAACATGGAAATAACGCCGAAATTGGCCGAAGAAATAATCAACGAAACGGTCCAGCAACCGATTAAAAACATCAACCCAAACCACATAATCAAGGTGGTGGCGGAATTTTTTGAAATTTCCCCAAATGATTTAACCGGCCGATGCCGAAAAAACAGCGTTGCCGAACCGCGCCAAATCGCTATGTATTTACTCAGAGATTTGTTGGGGTTGTCTTATCCGTTTATCGGAGAAAAACTCGGGAAACGCGACCACACCACCGCCATTTACGCCTACAATAAGCTTTCACAGGAAATTGCAAAAGATCAGAATTTAAACCAAAAAATAATATCCCTCAAAGACATGATCAGCAAAGAATAATCTGTTAATAAATATGTTTATAAGAGCTTGATTAATCCGTGATAAAAAACAATTTTTGAAATTTAAAAAAATAATCCACCATCTCACAAACACTTATCATTGCCCAATTGTTAATAATTTTTACCAAAAAATCTTTTATTAATCGGTGATTATAAAATTATTAACATAAATAACACTTACCACTACAACAAATTATATATAATATATTAATACTACTTAGTTATAGTTATGAAAATAGTTGTCTTAAAAAATAATTTACGCGAAGGACTTAATATTGTGGGTAAAGCCATATCGGAAAATTTAAATCTTCCGATTTTAAAAAATGTTTTGATTAAAACCCATAATAATAAAATAAAATTAGTGGCCACCAATCTGGAGTTGGCCATAACCCAGATGGTATCCGGAAAAATAATAGAAAACGGAAGCATAACGGTGCCGTTTTCGGTTTTGTCCGGAATTGTAAATAATTCCGATAGCGAAAGAATAGATTTAGAGCTTAAAAACAACACCTTGTTGTTTAAAACGGATAATTACGAGGCATCAATACAGGGAATAGCCGAAGAAGAATTTCCTATTATCCCCAAAATAGAAAACACCAGAAATTATCTTAAGATTAATGGCGGAATTTTTAAGGAAGCAATGCTTAAAGTTTTGAACTCCGCGCAAATATCGGAAATAAGGCCGGAAATAAGCGGTGTTTTATTTGATTTTCAAATATCGCATTTTAAATTGGTAACCACGGATAGTTTCAGATTGGCGGAAAAAACCGTTTTTGAAAAAGAATTTAAAACAAATTTTCAAAGAGGATTTAAAATAATTATTCCTCTCAAAATGGTTTCCGAGGCGATAAAAATTCTGAAGGACGACGGCGATTTGAATATTTTTATAGATCCCAACCAAATTCTTTTTCAAAATGACGACATAGAAATAATTTCCAGGTTAATTGATGGAAATTATCCCGACTACGAACAAATTATCCCAAAAAGCTTTGAAACAGAATGTATTTTAAATCGGGAGCATTTTTCCAGCGCCATTAAGCTGGTAAGTAATTTTACCGGAAAAACCAACGATATAAGAATAAAAACAAAACAGGGCCAGAAAACTTTGGAGGTTTTTTCCACCAGCCCGTATTTCGGAGAGAATAAATATCTGATACCGGCGAAAATCAAGGGCGAGAATTTTGACGTTGCTTTCAATTGGAGATATTTGGTGGATGGGCTGAAAAATTTCAATACTCCAGATGATTTGATTTTCGGGGTTAATGGAGAGCAGAAGCCCTCGATCTTAAAACATCCGCAAGACTCCTCTTATTTTTATATTTTGATGCCAATAAAAGGCGTTTAACTATGATTGTTTTAGGAATAGATCCCGGCAGCACTCGAATCGGATACGGGGTGATTTCCGGTGGAAAAAAATTGTCGCTGGTTGATTATGGAACCATAGAAATAAAAAGAAAAGAATCAAAAAAGCTTATTGCGGAAGCCGCGGAAAAACTTTCGGATTTAATAAAAAAACACAAACCGGAAATTATTGGAATAGAAAAACTTTATTTTTCCAAAAATGTAAAAACCGCCATGGAGGTGGCGCAAACAAGAGGGGCGTTGATTTTGGAGATATCAAAACACAACATTTTAATGAAGGAGTTGAGCCCGTCTGAAATTAAGCTGGCTGTGGCGGGATACGGCTTGGCGGACAAGGGGGCGGTGGCAAAGATGGTGGGGTTGCTCCTGGGCCTTAAAAAAGAAGAATTGAAGGGATATGACGACGCTACGGACGCTTTAGCCACGGCTATTGCCGCGGTTAATAACGCCTATTGACCCCGCACTTTTGCGAGGGCATTATTATTGTGTTTTGTTATTAACATCCTCACGAAGGTGCGGGGTTGACAGGCGCGGCGTATTAAATATAATTTTCCTTAAAACAAAGCAAAACTTAAAATAAAAAGGTCGTTTAATTTGAAGTCGGTATAATTTTTATTAATGAAGAAAAAACCGATAAAAGAGGAAGATACCTGGAAAAATAGCAATAGAGATGACGAGAAGGAGGACTGGAAAGATCCGGAAGATTTAGAGGAAAAACCAGCCGCAAAAAAAGCGGCATCCGGCGACGAGGTTGAAGATTTGGAGGACGATGACATTGAATCGCTAAGCGAAGATTATGAAGACGATGATGATGACGAAGAAGAAACTTATTAAATTTTAAACTTATATTTATTTCTTGGCCCGTTAAAACCGGGCCAAGATTTTTTAACGGGAAGTGTTATAATGTAATTTACGGGCATGAAAAAGCTAAAATCTATTTTTAAGGGAATAAATTTTGCGACAATAGCATACAGCCTATTATTGCTTGTGGCTGTCGGACTGGCGGCGCTGGCGATGATTATTAAAGATCTTCCCGACCCGGAACAATTTTCCAGTAGGCAAGTTATCCAATCCACAAAAATATACGACCGTACCGGTCAGGTGCTTTTGTATGAAATTCACGGAGAGGAAAAAAGAACAGTAGTTCCTTTCGACCAAATTCCCGACTACGTAAAAAGGGCCACTATCGCAATTGAGGACGCCAATTTTTATAATCACCCGGCTTTTGACTGGAAGGGAATCGCGCGCGCTTTTATTACCAATATTTCAAAAGGAAGATTGGCGCAGGGCGGTTCGACAATAACTCAACAGCTCGCCAAGAACGTATTTTTAACGGCGGAAAAAACATACGTCAGAAAAATCAAGGAATTGTTTTTGGCCATTGAGCTTGAGAAAAAATATGATAAAGATAAAATTTTGGATTTATATCTGAACCAAATTCCTTATGGCGGAAATGCCTATGGAATTGAAGCGGCCAGCCAGACATTTTTTAAAAAATCCGCCAAAGATTTAAATTTGGCCGAATCGGCGCTGCTCGCAAGTTTGCCCAAGGCAACGTCATATTATTCCCCATGGGGAAGTCACATCAAAGAATTGATGGCGAGAAAAGACAAGGTTTTGGATCAGATGTTTACTTTCGGATATATCACCGAAAAACAGAGAAACGAAGCGAAAAAATACAAGCTTGAATTTGCCACTCAAATGACTGGCATCAAGGCGCCGCATTTTGTCCTGACAGTCCAGGATTATTTGAATAAAAAATACGGAGAGGATTATGCGGAATCGGCCGGATTGAGCGTTATTACCACGCTTGACTGGGACTTGCAGCGACTGGCTGAAAAGTCCGCCAAAGAAGGCGCGGAAAGAAATAGGGATTTATATAAAGGATTTAATTCCGCGCTAGTGGCGCAAGATGCGACAACCGGTCAAATTTTGGCCATGGTTGGTTCCAAGGATTATTTCGGAACGCCGGAGCCCGAAGGATGTTCGCCGGGAGTGGATTGCCGGTTTGAGGGAAATTTCAATGTGGCGGTCCAAGGACTGCGGCAGCCGGGTTCGGCCATGAAGCCGTTTGCGTATATTACCGCTTTTACAAAAGGATATTCTCCCGATACGGTGCTTTTCGATTTGCCGACGGAATTCGCCGCGAATAATAAAAATTGTCCGCCCGTGGTGGATTATAAAAACGATTATGAAAAATGTTTCCATCCGCAGGATTTCAGCGGAAAATTCAACGGTCCGATAAATATGCGGAACAGCTTGGCTCAGTCGGTAAACATTTCGGCGGTCAAGACATTATATTTGGCGGGCATAGACGATGTTCTGAAAACGGCCCACGATTTTGGAATTACTACTTTAACCGAAAGAAGCAGATATGGACTTTCACTGGTTCTTGGAGGCGGCGAGGTGACATTGGTTGATTTGGTTGGAGCTTATTCGGTGTTTGCGCAGGATGGAATTAAACATCAGCAAACTATGATTTTGAAAATAACCGATTCGGAAAATGAAGTACTGGAAGAATATGAAGATCAGGCAACGCAAGTTATGGACCCGCAATATCCGCGGCTCATTAACGATGTTTTATCCGATGCAAACGCCCGAGCGCCGCTTTATCAGAACAGCTTGTCTTTGACGGTTTTTCCCGGACATGATGTGGCCTTAAAAACAGGAACCACTAATGATTATCACGATGCTTGGACGATGGGTTATACGCCGAATTTGGTGGTGGGCGTCTGGGCCGGAAATAACAATAACGCGGCCATGGAAAAACAAGGGGGCAGCATTCTGGCGGCCATCCCAATGTGGAATTCTTTTATGAAAGAAGCGCTTAAAAAAATGCCCACAGTTTCGTTTAATAAGCCGGACCCGGTATTCAATGACAAGCCGGTTTTGCGCGGCGATTATATAGTCAATTTCAAAATCGGAGATCAGGCATATCCGCAAATCCATAACATTCTTTATTATGTAGACAAAGAAAATCCCAAGGGCGCAAGACCGCAGGATCCCGGTCATGATTCGCAATTTGAAAATTGGGAAGTTCCCGTTTTGGATTGGGCCAGAAAAAATATTCCAAATTTCGACGGCATGTACAATCAAATGGTGCCGCAGGGCGTGGACAGCAGCGCGGAAGTTGAGAACCGTCAGCCGGCAATAGAATGGCTGGTTCCGCAAAACGGAGCCATAGCGAAAGACGGAGATTCGATTTTGGTCCAGGCGAGAATAACCAGTTATTTTGATCTCGCCAAGGTAGAGCTTTATTTTAACGATGCTTTGGTGGTGGCGCAGACCGGAATTGGCGGCAAAGATTTTACTTTCCAGCATATTTTCAAGCCGATTGTTTTGAATACGCAAAACTCTCTTAAAATAAAAACTTATGACACACAAAACAACTCCAAAGAATCTTCGGTAATCGTTTTCAAATAAAAAACCGCTTAAGGCGGTTTTTTTAAAATCCTTCAACACTAGTTATCACGTCCTGAATATCTTCGTGTTCATCCAGCTCAGTCAATAGTTTTTCAAGTTTTTGTTTTGATTCCTCGGATATTGCTTGAGGAAATTTTGGCGTCCAGGATTTTCCTTCGGCGGGAGGATTAAAAGACCAAAGGACGCTTCCCTGGTTGGCCATTTTGGAATTATTATCGCTCAAAATACTTTTTATTTCGGCGATGGTGCGGTTTCTGTTGTCTGTGATGGCTAAAATTATCAGCGCCGAACCTTCGGGCCCGTAAGCTTCAATTACCAAGTCTTCAAGATTTTTTTCTTCAGACGCTTTGTTTATGGCGCGTTCAATGTTTTCCAGCGGCACCTGGTTTTCTTTGGCGATATCCACTGCGGCGCGGAGGCGGGGATTAAATTGGATATTCGGTTCGGTTTTGGCGGCGATGGAAATGGCGCGCAAAATTTTGCTGAAAATCTTGCCCCGTTTTAAATCGGCCGCGCCCTTTTTATTTTTTATTTGTGACCACTTATTATGTCCGGACATGTGTTGGCTTATAGCATATGGCTTACGGCGTATAGCTATAAAATTTTAATTTGATGACAATATAAATATTATATCCTTTTTAAGATAAAACTCTACGGTTGGGGCAAATTTGAGATTTTCGGCTTTATTGCAGCTTATTTGCTTGATTCGGCGGATAATTTAGCATACGATAAAGTTAATGGATTTAGGCGGAATTAAAAATATTTTATTCAAAGGCAGAAAAGAAGCGGAAGAGCGGGAAGCGGAAAGGCAGGCCAACTTAATTGGCTTTCCGTATTTGAATTTGGAAACTTCTCCCGTTGAAACAGACGCCATTGCTTTAATTCCGGAGCCGAAAGCGCGAGAAATTAAATCCGCGGTCATAGAGCTTAAGGGAGACCGCGCGGTTTTTGTGACCATGAACCCGAAAGACCCGAAAGTTCAGGCGCAGATCAAGGAGTTGGAATTGAAAAATTTCAAATTGAAAATTTTCGTAGTGTCGCAAACCAGCTTGAACAGGGCTTGGGATTTTTACAAATATACGGTTAAGGCGACTCCGGCGCTGACGGGAAAATTGGATATTAACAAAGAAAGAATTGAAGAACAGATTAAAAGATTAAATACTTTAGAAAAAACAAAAGGAGCAATCGAAAAATTTGATTTTAAAAATAACCCAACTTCGCAGGTTTTAGAAATTATTCTGGCGGGCGCTCTGGCCGGCCGGGCATCGGATATCCATTTTGAGCCGGAAGAAAGAGCCGTGAAATTAAGATATAGAATCGACGGCGATTTGAACGACGTGATGGATAATCTCGCGCCGAATATTTACGGGCATTTGGTTTCGAGAATTAAATTGCTTTCCAATCTTAAAATAAATATTAAAGACGAGGCGCAAGACGGAAGATTTACGGTAAGTTTGGGCTCCAAGGAAATTGAATTGCGTGTTGCCGTGGCGCCGTCGGAATTCGGAGAGGTGATTGTTTTGAGGGTTTTGGATCCGGAAACAATCGGGCTGGAATTGGGACAGCTGGGACTTAGAAAAGACGATATGGTTATAGTCGGCGAAGAATTAGAGAGGCCGAACGGAATGATACTCAATACCGGACCTACCGGTTCCGGTAAAACAACAACTCTTTACGCTTTTTTGAAAGCCAAGCGTTCGCCCGATATTAAAATAATTACAATTGAAGATCCGATAGAATATCATTTAGATGGAATAGAGCAGACACAGGTTAATCCGGATGCCAAATATACTTTTGCAAACGGATTGCGCTCTATAATGAGGCAAGATCCCGATTGTATTTTAATCGGTGAAATCCGTGATAAAGAAACGGCGGAAATCGCGATCCAAGCGGCTTTGACCGGACATTTGGTTTTTTCGACCGTTCACGCCAACGAGGCGGCGGGAGCAATTCCGCGTTTGGTTGATTTGGGAGTTAAGGCGACCAGCATCGGACCGGCGCTGAATTTGATAATCGCGCAGAGGCTGGTAAAAAGGCTTTGCGAGAAATGCAAACAAAAAGAAAAAATTGATTCCGAAACGGAAAAGAAACTCAAGAAAATAATTGAATCGTTGCCTACGAGAGTTGATAAAAAAGATTATCCAAGTATCAATGTCTATAAAGCAAAAGGATGCGAGGCGTGCGGAGGCACCGGATTCAAGGGTAGGGTGGCGATTTACGAATTGCTTAAGATTTCCAAAGAATTGGAGGCGCTGATGATAAAAGGCGGAGGAGAAATAGAAATTCAAAAATTTGCCTTAGACCAAGGAATGGTGACCATGCAACAGGACGGAGTTTTGAAAGTTATTTCCGGAATTACGACTTTTGAAGAAATCAAAAAAATAACAGGGCCGATTGAGGACTTGAAAATATAAAACACTCCCGAGAAGGAGCGTTGGAATATAAAAACCTTAGTTCTGTGGGCAAAGATGCCCGGAGGCAAAAAAGTGAGACTTTTTTAAAATAAATTTTAAAAAAGGTTAGAATTGCTTAAAGGATAGACCTCGCCGAAGCCAAATCGTCCGTCTAAATACAATTCCCGCCCACAGAACAAAAGTTTCTATAAGGTATTTCATAATGTTAAGAACTTTGGTAGTATAGCACAAATAAGGTGTTCTGTCAAGCCATGACTACCTAAGAAAATTATTTTATAATATAGTATATTTATGTCAAATCCCATGAATGTTAACAAAATTACAGCCGCAAACGAGGATGATTCCTACATTGATTTGGCTTTAAGGCCTACTTGCTGGGCGGAATACATCGGTCAGGAGAAAATCAAAACAAATTTGAAAGTAATTTTGGATGCCGCTAAAAAAAGAGAGGAGGTTTCGGACCATCTTCTTTTTTACGGACAAGCGGGCTTGGGAAAAACAACTTTGTCTTATCTGGTCGCGAAAGAAATGAATGCGAACATAAAAGTGACTTCCGGGCCGGCGCTGGAAAAAATGGGAGACCTGGCGGCGATACTTTCCAATCTGGAAAAAGGAGATGTTTTGTTTATTGATGAAGCCCACCGGCTTAACAGGATGATTGAGGAGGTCTTGTACCCGGCGCTTGAGAGCAGGAAACTGCATTTGGTTGTCGGAAAAGGGCCGAGCGCGAGAACCTTATCAATTGATCTGCCGGCATTTACTTTGGTGGCGGCGACGACGAGAGCGAATTTATTATCCGGTCCGTTGCGTTCCAGATTCGGCGCCTCGTTTAAACTGGATTATTACACCAATGAAGACATAGAAAAAATAATTCACCGCTCGGCGAAGCTTTTGAAGGTTGATATTAAT